>DASSGM010000322.1:0-4342 GCA_035693465.1 Bradyrhizobium sp.
CTGATCGGTGGTCAATAAGATCACATGGCAAAAAGCGGGGCACGTGACCGAGCCGGGCCGATACATGTTCACATTCGGTTGGCTCACGGTTACGGCGGAAGACCTTGCGGTCTGGCAGCAATTCCCGAATGCGGCGTTTACGCTCGTCCAGACGACGCCGGCGACGGAGACCGGGGATGAATTTCGCCTTGGCGCATTCGAGCTGCAGGAAAACCCGCCCAATGAGAGGTGAAGCGGCTTTTGTCGGAAGAATCAATTCGACGCGCGCGCCCGTGACGGTCGCGATACCTTCCCCCCTAGTCTTCCATCTGCTGGTCGGCTTCCGATGGCGTCGCATCCGCGGGTGGCGAAATGACGGGGCGCGGCGCCAGAATTGCTTCGGCCTCGGTGTTGCCTGCGACGGCCGGTGACCACGGCCGATCGACGCCCCTTGGCCTGACCGCGTCAACCGCAAATCCGGTACCGGTGCGCCGCAGGGCCATAGGTCCCTGGCTTCGCAAACGCTCCTGGTCGATCACCGGTGATGAACATGAAGGCGACGCCTGCCGCGCGGTCACTACCAGCGCCGCCCGCGCGCAATCGTCGGTGAGCGCGTCAGGCCGCAGCGCCAGCGTCACAAACGCCCCGTCGGCCATCTGCGTCACACAACCCGCTTCATCGCATGAGACGCCCTCTGAAAGCGAGGCTTCGGTGGATTGGCGGCCGTCGGCGTCGGCGGCCAGCCATTCTTTGAGGAGAAACGCATCCTTGGCAGTCCGCATCAGGTGCAGGCGCCCGTCCTTGCCTCGGACGCCGACATTGTGACCGTCGCCGGAAACCAGGATGTCCGGCTGCGGCACCGCCAACGCCCAAACCACTGCCAGCACCAGCACGGCGGCGCCGGACCAACGTAGCGGCGTGCGCAACAAGCCAAGCAGGATAATTCCCACGCTCGCCGCGATCACCGGCCCGATTCCAAATGCCGCCATGCGGCCGATGGCGCCTGGCAAGCCAGCCACCCATTGCGTCACTGCGATCATCCAGTCGATGCCAATCCCCATGGTCCGCCAGAACACGCCGTCGAAGCCGAACGGCATTGCGACGAGGCCCAATAGGCCTGCTGGCATTACCACCGCCGACACCACCGGCATCGCCGCAAGATTGGCAAGCACGCCATACGGCGTGACCCGATGGAAATGAAAGGCGGCATACGGCGTGGTCGCCAGCCCGGCCACCAGCGACGCCAGCACCAGGGTCGCGATTTCCCGTCCGCCCCATAGCGCCATGCGAGCGCTGGCCGAGTTGTCGGGGGAAGCAAACAGACGGGGCATTCCGATCTGCACCAGCGCCACCAATCCGAGGGTAGCCGCAAACGACATCTGGAAGCTCGGATGCACCAGCGCCTCAGGCGCGATCGTCAGCACGATCATCGCCGCCACCGCGAGCGTGCGGAATGTCACGGCGCGGCGGTCGACCATGATTGCGATCAACACCACTGCCGTCATGAAGAACGAGCGTTGCGTGGCGACTTCGGCGCCGGACAGCAGCAGATAAAAGGCGGCGGCGGCAAGGGCTGCGGCGGCCGACCATTTCTTGATGGGAAAGCGGACGGTCAGGCCGGGGATCAGCGCCAGCAGCGCGCGGACCGCAAAGAACACCACGCCAGCGACCACGGCCATGTGATATCCGGATATCGACAGCACGTGTCCGAGCCCGGAGATGAACATCGCATCGTTGACAGGCGGCGAGATCGCATCGCGGCGGCCGGTCAGTAAGGCAGTCGCGATCGCGCGCTTGTCGCCATCCAGCGCCGTTCGTATTCGCGCATCGATCGCATCGCGTTGCCCTTGCATGAATGCCGCGTAGCGCAGCGACAGGTCCCCGCTGCCAGGCGCTTCCACCGTCCTGATCACGCCAGTGACAAAACCGGAGGCGCCGATGCCCTGAAAATACATGTCACGGCCGAAATCGTAGCTCCCCGGCCGCAATGGGGCGAGCGGCGGCTGCAGCCGCGCCTTCAGTTCAACGAAGCTGCCGACCGCGGGCGCGGTTCCCTTGCGCACTGACAGCCGAACCCGCTCCAGCTTGATCTGCGATCTCGGGCTCTCCATGTGCGCGACCCGTAACACAAAGCGATCGGTACGCTCGCGGATGTCCCGGGTCTGGACGAAGCCCGACAACGACACCGAATACATCGGCCGGGCCAGCACGCCATGCGCGACCCGCGCGGTCTTCCAGGTCGCAATCGCAAAACCCGCGGCGATGGCGGCGATCATCACGGCGATGGGAAAGATCTTTTGCCGCCGCAGCAGGAACGCCGCCGCACAAAGGCCAATGGCGACGAAAGCCACAACCAACGAGACCGGCTCACGGTCCGCGGTGAAATAGAGGGCGATCCCGGTGCCGAATGCGACCGGCACCCACGGCAGCAATCGTCCGGCACCCGCTTCGGCGCGAATCCACGTCCGCAACTTGCCGATCAGCCATGGCCATGCGCTGAAACCGGACGGGGCGATGCCACCTGCCCGCGCCGCGTCGCGCGGCGGCCAGGTGCCAGCGTAGCCTTGCGTTCGGCCTTGAGCCCTGCCCTGCTCGGCCATCCCGGTGCACCTTGCGCCCCTAGGGTTGCACCTTGCAATCCCTTGGAAGGGCAAAGCTACTGGAAGTTGTCCATCGTGGGATAGCGGAACGGATGCAGAATGTCGGGGAGACTCGTAGACCCGCAGTCAAATTCACTTCCAAGCCTAGCCAGCGCGGGTTGTCGCTGTCCGGTTGGCGGCCAGTGACCTGGAAGGGCTCTTGCAAATGTCCCGCGCCAGGATGCAGACTGTCCGGGCTTGATAGGTGTCAACGTCTACGGTTCTGCCGGCCGACGGGGTTTGCGATCGCGCGCGGAACGAGAGGAGCATGACGCCATGCGAGAAATCGAAATCCATAACTATGCGCGGCAGTTGCTGGAAGCACACGGCGCCCAGGCCATTGCGGAGGCTGCCCGGAATGCCATCGACCTTGAAGCAAAGGGCGAGGTGGAACTGGCCAGAACCTGGCGGCATATCGAAGATGCCTTGAAGCTCATGCGCGGGCCGCACCAAAGCTGAAGCCGCGGGCTTGCGCGTGAGAAGGCACATCTGAATGCGAGCGCCGCCAGCCGGATCGAAGCCGGTGCGGCGGCGGCGCGGAAGGCGTGACGTGGACCAGAATATGTCCCATACCGCTTGGCCGCGGCTGAACGGCAACTCGATCTTCTAGGCGCCCATCCCGGTTACAGGAGTGAAGCTATGATTCCGAATTGTGCGACAGCCGGAGATCTCCTGAAAGCGATCAAGGACGAGAAGGTCCAGATGATCGATTTGCGGTTCACCGACCTTCCGGGTGTCTGGCAGCATTTCTCCGTCCCGCCCAGCGCGGTGAATGCAGATGCGCTCGACGAAGGCATCGGATTCGACGGCTCGTCGATCCGTGGTTTCCAGGAGATCCAGGAAAGCGACATGCTGGTCGTCCCGGATCCGACTACGGCCTTTCTCGACCCGTTCTCCCCCACAACGACGCTGGTCCTGATCTGCAACATCAGGGACCCGATGACCGGTCAACCCTATAGCCGCGACGCTCGCTACATCGCCCAGAAGGCCGAGACCCATCTGAAGGGCACTGGCCGCGCCGATACCAGCTACTTCGGCCCCGAGGCGGAGTTCTTCGTATTCAATGAGGTGCGCTACGGACAGGGCATCAACTACGCCTTCCACGAAATCGATTCCAGCGAGGGCAGCTGGAACACCGGCAAGAAGGAAGCGCCGAATTTGGGCCACAAGCCGCGCCCGAAGGAGGGGTACTTTCCGGTTCCTCCGACTGACAGCATGCAGGCTCTCCGCAGCGAAATGGTGCTGACGATGGAGTCGCTGGGGATCGCGATCGAAGCCCATCACCATGAAGTCGCGACCGGCGGCCAAAACGAAATAGACATGCGCTTCACCACGCTCACCCGCATGGCCGACAATCTGATGATCTACAAATACGTGGTTAAGAACACCGCCCGCCAGCACGGCATGACTGCGACGTTCATGCCGAAACCGCTGTTTGAGGACAACGCCTCGGGAATGCACGTTCATCAGAGTCTGTGGAAGGGCGAGACCAACCTGTTCTACGACAAAGCGGACTACGCCGAGCTGAGCGAGCTTGGCCGCTACTACATCGGTGGGCTGCTGACGCACGCCTGGGCTCTATGCGGGCTTTGCGCCCCGACGACGAACTCCTATCGGCGTCTGGTACCGGGTTACGAAGCTCCGATCAACCTGGTCTATTCCCAGCGCAATCGCTCGGCCTGCTGCCGGATTCCGATGTATTCGCCGAACCCGCGGGCAAAACG
>DASSGM010000323.1:0-6754 GCA_035693465.1 Bradyrhizobium sp.
CGCTGGCGCTTGTCCATCGCGCATTGCCCGATCAGGCCCTCGCCGAATTGCATGACCTGCGGATGAGGATTGCTGCCGTCGTCGGCGTAAGCCGAAAGCAGGTGCAGTCGCGGGCTGTCTTCATTTTCGACCTGGTAGATCACGCCCATATGGGCATTCACCAGCGGCGTCAGCTCGGTCAGAAGCAGCCGGCCGACCGTGGTAAGGTCGCGCTGGCCCTGCAGCATGTTGGTGAACCTGGCGAGGTTGGTCTTCAGCCAGTCCTGCTCGGTGTTGACGTCGGTGGTGAGCCTCAAATTGCCGATCATCGTATTGATGTTGTCCTTGAGCTCGGCCACCTCGCCGCGGGCGTCGACCTGGATCGAACGGGTCAGGTCGCCCTTGGTGACGGCGGTCGCCACTTCGGCAATCGCGCGCACTTGCGACGTCAGGTTGGCCGCCAGCAGGTTGACGTTGCCGGTCAAATCCTTCCACGTTCCGGCGGCGCCCGGCACGTTGGCCTGGCCGCCGAGGCGGCCTTCGACGCCCACTTCGCGCGCGACGCTCGAGACCTGATCGGCAAAGGTCGCCAGGGTGTCGGTCATGTTGTTGATGGTCTCGGCAAGCGCTGCGACCTCGCCCTTCGATTTCACCGTCAGGTTCTGTTTCAGGTCGCCGTCGGCGACCGCGGTCACCACCTTGACGATGCCGCGGACCTGCTCGGTCAGGTTGGCGGCCATGAAATTCACGGTGTCGGTCAGGTCCTTCCAGGTACCGGCGACGCCGGGCACCTGCGCCTGTCCGCCGAGCTTGCCCTCGGTGCCGACCTCGCGCGCCACGCGCGTCACTTCGCCGGCGAACGCGTTGAGCTGGTCCACCATGGTGTTGATGGTGTTTTTCAGTTCGAGAATCTCGCCCTTGACGTCGACGGTGATCTTGCGCGACAGGTCGCCGCGCGCCACCGCGGTGGTGACTTCGGCGATGTTGCGGACCTGGGTCGTCAGGTTGGCTGCCAGCAGGTTGACGTTGTCGGTCAGGTCCTTCCAGGTGCCGCCGACGCCGGGCACCACGGCCTGGCCGCCGAGCCGGCCCTCGGTGCCGACCTCGCGCGCCACGCGCGTCACTTCGGCGGCGAACGAGCGAAGCTGCTCGACCATGGTATTCAGGGTGTCCTTGAGCAGCAGGATCTCGCCGCGGACGTCGACGGTGATCTTCTTGGAGAGGTCGCCGCCGGCGATTGCGGTCGCCACCTCGGCGATGTTGCGGACCTGCGCGGTCAGGTTGCCGCACATCGCGTTGACGGAGTCGGTTAGGTCCTTCCACGTCCCGGCGACGCCGGGGACGATGGCCTGGCCGCCGAGCTTGCCGTCGGTGCCGACTTCACGTGCGACGCGGGTGACTTCGGAAGCGAAGGAGCGGAGTTGATCCACCATCGTGTTGATGGCTTCCTTCAACTGCAGAATTTCACCGCGGACGTCGACCGTGATTTTCTTGGACAAGTCGCCGTTGGCAACGGCGATCGTCACCTCGGCGATGTTTCGCACCTGGCCGGTGAGATTGTTGGCCATGGAATTGACGCTCTCGGTCAAGTCCTTCCAGACGCCGGTCACCTCAGGCACCTGCGCCTGACCGCCGAGCTTGCCTTCGGTTCCGACTTCGCGCGCGACGCGCGTGACTTCGGAAGTGAACACGCTAAGCTGCTTGATCATCGTGTTGACGATGTTGGCCGATTGCAAAAATTCGCCGCCCAAGGGGCGGCCATCGACATCGAGCTGCACGGTTTGCAAAAGGTCGCCCTGCGCGACGGCTGCGACGGCACGCGTCACTTCACGGGTCGGCCACAGCAGATCGTCGATCAAGGTATTTACCGAGCCTTCCATGTCGGCCCATGAGCCGCTGGCGAGACCGATTTTGACGCGCTGCCGGGTTTTTCCTTCGCGCCCGACAACTTGACCGACGCGCTCCAGCTGCTGCGCCATCCGTTGATTGGCGGCAACGATTTCATTGAAGGTATCGGCGATCTTTCCCTCGATGCCGAGATGATCACCGGTCATCCGGACCGAGAAGTCTCCGCTTCGCATCGCCTGCAGCGCGTGAAGCAGTTCCTGCGAAGGGTCGGGCTTGCCGTTGGTAAATGGTTTGACCTTGGAACGACGCCGGGCCGAGGGTGATGCAGGACCGAGATCAGTCATGGCATTTCCTTTGAGGGAATACGCAATCGGATCCGAACAGGAGCCGGCGATTCGTGACCATAAAATCGTGCAGACGCTGTTAAATCAAGCGGAATACCAAGCCTTTAGCCGTCGCCCCGATTGCTGAAAATTCGGGCCAGTCGGAACAATCCACTGAATGGAACTTTGTTCCCAAACGGCCAACCGATTTTGCTTGTCGCCTGGCTGAGGCTGTTACCAGAGCGGATGTTCGCGACGGTTTTGAGGCGACCGCCGCATTGGCGGTTCTACCGGAACGGTGGTGCGGTTCGGGCGTTCGCTTTGGTAAATAAGGAGACAACAATGCCTTTTTCCTTGTCCTCATACCTTTTGGGCGTTGGAACCGTGGTAGGCGCGCTTGCGTTCGGATTTGGCGGCGGCGTGCTCCTGACCAAGACGGCGATGAAGGACACCTCGACGGCTGAGACGCGGGTCGAGCGGGTGAAGCGCGCGGAGACATCGTCGGCGCCGCAGCAGCCTGTGGAAACTGTGGATACGAAAGCAGCGCCGGGGCCGCCGCCGCCCGCCGAGCCTGTGACGCAGGCGGCGGCACCCGCATCCCCGGTTCAAGCGAGCACCGGGCCCCCCAGGGCGGAGCCACCTAAACCGATCGCGGAAGCTCCGAAGCCAGCTGATCCCGCAACGACTGCGCAATCGCCGGCGCCACCCGCACTAGCCCGGCCGGCGCAAGAGTCGACACCGTCGGCGGAGCAAAGGGAAGCCGAGCTGCGGAAAGCCGAGGCGCGCAAGATCGAGCGGCAGAAACGCGATGCCGAGCGCAAGGCGAAGGCGACCGCATTGGCCAAGGCGAAGCAGCGCCAATTTGAGGAACAGCCAGAGCCGTCAAGGCGCGACTACGTGTACGAACGATCTTCAAGGCCGGCGCTCGCATTGGAGCGGGAAGAGTCGAGGTTCAACCCGTTCGACATACCGCTGTTCGGGCGTTCGCGTGAGTTCTCGCCCGACGACTGACCTCGCTCATTGCCCCCGCTCATTGCCGCTTTTGCTTCGGTTTTCGCGGCGGAGACGGCGCAGGCGCGGCGGCACCGGTTTGCGGATCGAATTTGCGGGTCACTTTTTGCGCGGCCAGGCTGATGTCAATCAGCGAGCGGTGGCCTTCCTGCATCAGGACGCCGGAACGCTTGTTGAGGTTCTCCGCCATTTCGCGAATCGACTTCAGTTGCAAAAACAGCTCGTCGGCCTTGCCGTCCGCCAGGCTGGGCACGACATTATCGATCTTTGCCATGGCGCTGTCGAAGCTTTCGAAGGCGCCATCGGCTTTGCGGAGGATGCTGTCGATCGCCTCGCCCTTGCTGACCAGCGATGCCGTATAGGTCTCGAAATTCAGCAGCGTGTTTTTCAGCATCGCCTGATTGCCGACGAGCAACCGGTCGACGTTGTGCAGGCTGTCGCGGATCGTTTCGGTCTCGCTCAGGTCGGCGGTCAGGACCGGAATGCCGTCTTCATCCAGCGGCACCGACGGTGCGGCGGGGGCACCACCGACAAGCGATATCGCCGCGATCCCGGTCAGGCCTTGAAACTCCAGGCCCACCACCGTGTCCTTGCGGATCGGGGCGCTGCTATCCACCATCGCAAGCGCGACCACCTTGCGCGGGTTGTCCAGCTTCAGCGACTTGATCTGTCCAATCTGAATGCCGTCGAAGTTCACGCTGCCGCCCTTGCGCAGTCCACTGGCGGAACCCTCGAAAACGATACGAAGCGGCGATTGCTGCCTGATGCCGTGGATCTTCTGGAACGCGAGAAAGCCGGCGAACGCCGCGGCGACGACCGCGAGCGTCGCGGATCCGATCATGAGGTTGCTCGCCCGCAGTTTCATTCCGAGAACCCGCTGCCGATGGGCCTGGCCGAGATAACCCTCGCCGCCTCCTGATTGTACGTGGAATCGAAAACCGGCGAAAGCTCAATGCTGTGGGCAGGTCGCGCTTGCTGTTTGCCGATGACGCAAGGTTCCGCAAAGGCTCGTGAGAGCCCCTCGTTAATGCTCGATCCAAACGGTCATGCCTGGCTCGAGGCCCGCGGGCTCGCCCTGCGGGTCGAGGCGCAAGCGCAGTGTATTGCGGTCATGATCGCCAATAACCCGCTCGGCCTGCCAGGTGGCAAAGACCCCGAGCGGCTGCAGTTCGGTGATGACGCTTTTGATCGCGCCATCGGCACCGTTCCGCATCACGCTCACTGTTTTTCCGACCGCAAGACCACTGAGATAGTCTTCGCGGGCATTGAACGAAAGCCATTGCCTGCCTGCCGCCTCGACCATCAGGATCGGTTGACCCGCGCGAACATTCTCGCCCACCTCTGCAGCGACCACGCTGACCACACCGTCGGCTGGAGCACGCAGGATCATCTTTTCAAGACGCCGCTCAAGCACCGCGACCGCGGCCGCGGCGGCCTGCACCTGCGCGTCGGCGATCGCGCGCTCCTCGCGGGTCGGGCCCGCCACGGCCGCATCGTAATTCGCCTGGGCCTCCGCCACATCGGCACGTGCACTTGCGGCCTCGTTTTCGGCCTGGTCAAGCGCCTGCTGGGACTCAAAGCTCTGGCGTGCCAGCGTGCTGGTTCTCGTGAACTGGGCCTGCACATATTCAAGGCGAGATTTTGCCTTGGCGATTTCATATTTCAGCGACGCCACCTGTTCGCGTCGCACGCCGGCGTAGGTATTGTTGCGGGTCGCGATTGCCGACGCGAGGGCGGCACGCGCCTGGTCCGCCTGTGCCGTCAACTCCACCGCTGAGAGCCCCGCCAGGACATCGCCGGCGTGCACGTGGGCGCCCTTCTCGACCGCAATCGACACGAGCTGGCCGTTCACCTCCGGCTCCACCCTGATTTCGGTCGCCCGGACGACGCCGACGAGCCTGGTCGCCGATCCCGAACGGCTCACGGAATAGACCAGAACGCCCGCGGCAAGCACGAGTGCGATCGCAAGGATGGCGCTGCGTTTAACCCTGCGCATATCGTTGCCTCCTCTTGACCGCAAGCGCCGAGAACACGGCGAGCGCGAAATAGACCAGCGCCAGGCACCACAGTCCGAGCCAGTCATGCCCGACCTCCCAGATGCTGGCACCCAGCTGATTGATGCGAACCAGTCCATCGATCGCGAAGTCGGCGGGGAAAATTCGACTCAACGCGATGGCCGCATCGGGGATTGCCTCGCGCGGCCACGCGAAACCTGTGGTGAAGAACTGAGGCAGGCTGGTTGCCAGCAGGAGGAGCGTTGCGTTTTCCGGCCGCGTGAACCAGGCCCCGATGGCCTGTCCCATGAAGCTCGTTGCCAGCAAGAAGACGGTCGCGAGCGCGAAGATTTGTGGAAGATGCCCGAGCGTCGAAAAGCCGTAGAAACGCGGCAGCACGATGAGATAAAGCGCGAGCGCGGGCAGGTAGATGGTCAGGTGGGCGACGCCGCGGCCGAACACGCCGGCAAACGCTCCGCCGCCTTTCGCCAGTGCTGTGCCGGTCAACATCGCTGCACCGATCAGGAGGGTTTGCTGCAGGATCAGCACAAACGCCGCCGGCACGATATAGCTCGCGTAGCCGCCCACCGGGTTGAAGATCGGTTGCAGCAGAACGGTGGCCGGGCTCGAGCTGGCCAATTTCGCTTTGACAAGGCTTCCGTCGGATCGTGCGCCTCGCGAAACAAGCTCGGACGTCAATGCTCCGACGGCGGCGGCGACTCCGCTTGCGGTCGACCTGAAAATGAACAGGTAGGTGGCATCCGCATAGACCGGGATGTGAGCGGTGATGCCCTTGAGCACATCGCGTTCGGTGTCTGGCGGAATTTCGACGGCGGCAAAAGCCCTCCCACGGTCGATTGCGGTGCGCGCTTCGGCAAGGGTGCGGGCGCGAACCGCTACGCTCAATGCTCCGCTCGCATCCAGCGTCTCGACAATCTGGTGGCTTAGATCGCTGAGGTCATTGTCGACGACCGCGATTGGAAGTTTACGAAGAATCTGATTGAGATAGGGCTGCGGATAATAAAGGCCGTAGATCAACGGAGCCAGGAACAGCAGGCTGAAGGCACTCCGCATTCCGAGCACCCGGCGCCACTCCGCCGTAAAGGCGCCGCCGATCCCCTGCGGGGTCCCGCCGATCTCGGGCGGCTCGGAAGGTGCCGCCATCTCAAATCGGCCATTGCGCTTGAGGCTCGACATGCGCAGCAATGCGAGTCCGGCATAGAGCACCGTCAGGCCCGCGAGCGCCGCGAAGGGAACGGCGGATTCCGAGACCGGCAATCCCCGCGCGGCCTGTCCAAGCAACACAGCCATGTACCAGCGCAGCGGCAGGATCGCGCTCCAGACTTGCGCAAACGCATTCATGCCGACGGTGGGAAAGCCGACGCCGGCGTAGCCGAACGCAGGGGAGACAAAGAGACCCGCAAGTCCCAGCCCGGTCGCAAGGTCGCCAGCCAGGAGCTGCAGCAAGGCTCCCAGCGACAGGTGAGCAACAATCAGGAGTGAGGCTGCGGCCACCATCAACGGCACGTCTCCCCTGAAGGGGACTTGCAGCACTCCCTCCAGGACCAGCGGCTCAGCCAACATGATCAGGAAAAAGAT
>DASSGM010000324.1:0-5032 GCA_035693465.1 Bradyrhizobium sp.
ATCGCCTGGAACTGATAATAGTGCTGCAGCCGGTTGGGGTTCTCGCCGTAGCGGCCGTCCTTGGGGCGGCGCGACGGCTGCACATAGGCGGCATTCCACGGGTTCGGCCCCAGCGCCCGCAGCGTGGTCGCCGGATGAAAGGTGCCCGCGCCCACTTCCATGTCATAGGGCTGCAGGATCACGCAGCCGTAATCCGCCCAATAATGCTGCAGCGTCAGGATCAGGCCCTGGAACGAGCGTTCCGGGCGCAGGTGCGGCGGGAGGGATTTCATCGTCAGGTCTTCGCTGAGGGGGCAGGCCAGGCGCGCGGGACCGTATCGGCGAGGGAGGTGGGAATCAAGGCAAGCCGGCCAAGCCTGCGCCCTGAAACGAGGATCAGCCGGGGCGATAGGCGCCGGTGTTCGGATCCCGCCGCAGCGTCGGAATGTCGGTCGGCTTGGCAGCCGCTTCGGCCACCCGCGCAAGCCGCGCCTCTTCCAACTCCCTGTTGACCCGGAGCGCTGTCCGGTAGGCCCACCGGACCACGGCCAGCCCACCCAGGGCGCCCGCAAATGCAATCAGCGGCGGCATCGGTCGATCCTTGTCGTTCATTCTCGTCGCGCCCCGAACCACATTGTTGCGCAAGCCGGCCCCGTCTGCAATTGCCTTTTCCGGGGCCAATTGGCGCGGCCAAATTCGCGTTTAGAACCCGAATTTGGCCCAAATTGCCCTGCTCTCGAGCGCCGAAATCAGCTCGTCCGGGAGCCCTGCGAACCCGTCCAGCGAAGCGAGCGTTCCGGCGCCGGCCGATCTGCGGCCGAGAAGCCCCGAAAGCAATCCCGTCGAAGGCGCGACCAACGGCGTCACTACCTTTTCACCGTAGCGCGCCCGCAGCGTCGAGCGCAGATCGCCGATCGCGTCCGCCAGGCCAAGCGAAACTGATTTTTCTCCCGCCCAGTATTCTCCGGTGAACAGCACTTCGTCCGTGCCCTTCAGCCGCGCGCCCCGGCTCTGCTTCACCAGCGCGATGAAGAGGGCGTGGATCTCGCGCTGGATCGCTTTAAGGCGCGCGACATCGTCGGGCTTTTCCGGCAGGAATGGATCGAGCATCCCCTTGTGCTCGCCCGCCGTATAGAGCCGCCGCTCGACCCCGATCCTCTTGATCAGCTCCTGAAATCCGAAGGTGCCGCCGACCACGCCAATCGAGCCCATGATCGAGGATGGATCGCAGAAGATCTCGTCGCCCGCACAGGCGATCATGTAGCCGCCGGATGCGGCGACATCCTCCACGAACACCAGCACCGGCAATTTCTTTTCCGCGGCGAGCTGCCTGATCCGCACGTGGATCTGGCGCGACTGTACCGGCGAACCGCCGGGCGAATTGATCACCAGCGCCACCGCCTTCGCATTCTTCATCGAGAAAGCGCGCTCGAGCATCCTGGCGACGCCGGCAAGCGACATTCCCGGCCGCAGCGGCGTCACCGCACCGATCAAGCCGGACAGCCGAACCACGGGCACCACGGCGGCTCCACGGCGCAGACGCGCCGGAACCCATTCCATCAGCCTGTCGGTCAGGCTCGGCCAACTCACGCGATCGCCTGTTTGTTCGGTCATGCCATTACCTCGAATTTAACCAATTTTTATCACGCGGCTGCCATTGAATCGATTGGAACGCCTCTTGCATTGCCGCGGGAGTGAAGGCTGCAGGTGCAGCGGGGGCAGCGGGGAAAGACATGAAGATCTATCTGCTGATGGTGCTGATCGGGACGCTTTTGACCGCGATTCGCTATACTTCAGTGCCAGATCAGCAATCCAAAACGCTTCCCAATAGTTGATTGCACATCGCTTGAGCGATTAGCTCAAGCTTCAGGCCACCGCCAGCGGCAATACCTCCTTCCCGGCCAGAACATCCTGCACCTGTTTATTAGGCAGTGCTGACTCATCATTGAGCACCAGCGCGGCGTGCATTTGAAGCGGCGCCTTGCCACCCTTGATCGCGCGAATCAGCACGCGAATCGCGGGCACCCTCGCCTCGGGATGGACGGGCAAAAGTTCCAGGCTGCCAAACCCGCGGCCAAGCGCCGACAGCGCCTCAACGAGTCGATCGGCGCGCCAGATCAAACTGAGGGCGCCGCCGGATTTCAGAATCCGTCGCGCGGCGTGAACCCAGCTTTCAAGCGTTGCCGCCGTCGCTACATGGGCGATCTCGCGCACCTTGTCCGGCGAGGCGCGGTGACGCTCGGGGTCATTGAACGGCGGATTCATCAGGACGACATCGACACTGTCGGGAGCCAGACCGGCCGCGGCAAAAACCCCGGCGGCAGAGGTAACGTCAAGCATGATAACATCCGCCGCGATTGCATTGGCGACGGCATTGCCGCGCGCGAGACCTGCGAGCCCCTCGTCGATCTCGACCAGAACGAGTTCGATTCCGGTTACGCGTTGGGCGACTGCGAGACCGGCGGCGCCAACGCCTGCGCCGAGATCGACCACGCGATTGCCCGATCGCGCCGGGGTCGCCGCCGCCAGCAGCACGGCGTCGTGGCCGGCACGGTGACCTGACCTTGGCTGCCGCAGACGCAATCGCCCACCGAGAAATGCATCCTCGGTGAAATCGCGGGGATCAGTCATCGGGCCGCAGCTCGTGGGCCAGGCCGGCGTCGCTGAGAAGCTGGCGAGCTTGCCGGTTATCGTCGTCATGGACCAATATCCGGCGCGGCAGGACTCCGAGCGAGCCTTCGATAATGCTCATGTTCTGATCCAGCACCAGATGATGAATATTGGCGCCATCGAGCAGTGCGCCGATCGCCGAAACCAGCACCATATCGTTGGTCCGAACCAATTCCCGCAACTTTTATTCTCCTTGCCGGCGCGACGTCTGCGCGACGTTTCAGCGCATCGTGCCCTTGCCGCGCCAGCCGTCGCTTTCTATTGTTATAGCGTAAGGATAGTCCGAATTGGGCAAATGTGGAGACCAGCGTGGCGGTTATTGTACCCTTCGAGAGCCACACGACAGCTTCGATAGATCAGCTGGTCGGCCTTGTCGCCGCCGATATGGAGCGCGTCAACGCCACCATCCTGGCGCGCACCGGTTCCGAAGTCACCATGATCCCCGAGGTCGCCAATCACCTGATTTCCTCAGGCGGAAAACGGCTGCGCCCGATGCTGACGCTGGCGATGGCGCATCTCGCGGGCTATTCCGGCGACGGTCATATCAAGCTCGCGGCCTCGGTCGAGTTCATGCATACCGCCACATTGCTGCATGACGACGTGGTCGACGAGAGCGAATTGCGGCGCGGCAAGCTGTCGGCGCGCATGCTGTGGGGCAACGAGGCCAGCGTCCTGGTCGGCGATTTCCTGCTCGGCCAGGCGTTTCGCATGATGGTCGAGGTCGGTTCGCTGCGCGCGCTCGACATTCTCTCCTCCGCGGCGGCAACGATCGCCGAAGGCGAAGTGATGCAGCTTGCGGCGGCGAAAAACACCGCCACCACCGAGGACGAATATCTCGCGGTGATCCGCGGCAAGACCGCCGAGCTGTTCGCCGCCGCCTGCGAGGTCGGCCCGGTCATCGCCAATCGTCCGAAGGCCGAGCAGACCGCGTGCCGCTCGGTCGGCATGAATCTGGGCATCGCGTTCCAGCTGGTCGATGATGTGCTGGATTATGGCGGCAAGGCCGCCAAGCTCGGCAAGAACATCGGCGACGATTTCCGCGAGGGCAAGATCACGCTGCCGGTGGTGCTGGCGTTCCGCCGCGGCAACGACGGCGAGCGCGCCTTCTGGGTCAACGCGCTGGAGCGGGGCGAGATCGCCGACGGCGATCTCGACCACGCCATCGGCCTGATGACCAAACATCGCGCGCTCGAGGATACGCTCAGCCGCGCCCAGCACTACGGCGCGATGGCGGTCGATGCGCTGGCGCTGTTTCCGGCGTCGCCAATGAAGACCGCGCTCGAGCAGGTGGTGGCGTTCTGTCTGGCGAGGTCGCATTGAGCTCCTCATCCTGAGGAGCGCGCCGCTTCGCGCGCGTCTCGAAGGGTCAGGAGAGTTGAGCGCGATCTACGGCCTCATGGTTCGAGACGGCGCAAGAGCGCCTCCTCACCATGAGGGTCCTCCTCAGCTCAACACCCCCGCATGCACCCACCATTGCGGGTGCTCGAGCTGAATCTTCTGTGCCGCGCGCTGCGCCTCCGGGGTGTTCTCAAAAATCGCAAAGCAGGTCGCGCCCGAGCCTGACATCCGCGCCAGCCAGGCCCCATTGGTGGCGTTGAGCGCGGCCAGCACGTCACCGATCACAGGCTGAATGCGCATCGCGGGTGTTTCGAGGTCGTTGAAATTCGCAGCGAGCACTTCCACCCAGTCCTCGATCGATGCGCCTTGTTCCGGCCAGGCCGTTGCCTGGAGCACATCGGCGATCCCCACCAGGAGCTCGCCATTTCGCAAGCCCAACGCTGCGAACACCTCGCCGGTGGCAACGGGAACGCGGGGATTGACCAGCACACAGGGTATTATCGGCAAGCTCAGCGGCATCAGCGTTTCGCCGACGCCGGTCATGTCGCAGGCGCGCGAGGCCAGGCAAACCGGCACGTCCGCGCCGGTGAGTTTCGCGACTTCGATCAGGCGCGGGTCGTCAACGGCAAGACCGTTCGCTCGCGCCAGCAGCCGCAGCGCCGCCGCCGCATCCGCCGAACCGCCGCCAATTCCGGCTGCGACCGGCAGAACCTTGTCGAGGGTAAATTCGCCGAGCTTGAGATCGGGCACGCGCTCGCGGAGCAATTGCGCGGCCTTCAGCACCAGGTTATCGGCGGCCTCGCCGCACTCCTGCGCCAGCGGGCCGATGGTCTTGAGAGCAAGCGTCGGTCCGGGCGTCAGGGTCAGGCGATCGGCGCAATCGGCGAACGCAACCACGCTTTCAAGGTCGTGATAGCCGTCGACCCGGCGTCCGACCACCCGGAGGGTCAGGTTGACCTTGGCGCGCCCTTCCTCAATCAGCCCCGGCATTGGCGACCAGCCCTTCGATCACCCGCCCTTGCCGTCTTCTTTTTTCTTGTCCGCG
>DASSGM010000325.1:0-13061 GCA_035693465.1 Bradyrhizobium sp.
CGAGCTGTTGCGCGTTTTCGAGGTGCCGGTGGTCTTTATCACCGCCTACCCGGAACGCTTCCTGACCGGCGAGCGCCCGGAACCGGCATTCCTGATCTCGAAGCCGTTCCAGCCGGCGATGGTTTCCGCAGTCGCCAGCCAAGCCCTTTTCTTCCAGCGCAATTCGCGCAACCGAGCGCCGCGGGCGGCGGCTTCCTGATCCGGAACCTGATTTAATGAAAAAATCCGGTGCGCTTCACGGCGCGCCGGATTTTTTCAGCTCAGGCCAGTCGTCGGGCGCGCGCCGCATATTGGGCCGCGCCGCACCAGACACCGCGCAACACATTGTATTTTTTGACAAAAAGCAGGGCGCGGCTGGCATCACCACAGCCGCGCCCCGCATCGCCGGTCAATGGGGCAGGGGGGATAACCGGCTGCCGGGATGACGCACAGGCTTGAAAGTCGTTCCCGGGCCCAAAAAATATTTTTGGACACGGTTAAGTGATCACCCGCCAAGAGAACCGAGCCGTTCCGTTCGCGTTGTGTCCGTGATCGCCATGGGGCGAGGGACGAGCGCGTCATGTCACAGCTATCCCGGGGAATTTTCGCTGCGATCACCGTTTCGCTAATGTGTGGCGTGGGTGGCGCCGTTCAGTTCGCAGCGGGCCACGATCTGTCCGGCGCTACGCCGAATCCTTCAGGAACATCCGAAGCTTCTATCAATCGCGCCGCCAAAGCCGATCGTGCTGCTCGCCTGCCTGAAGGGGCCACGCAGACGCGCACGGTTTCAGTGCGGCTGTACGGTCTTTCCGACACTTCTGTCGCCGTCCGCATACCAGTGGCGCGAGAGGCCCGCAACGCTCCTTCTGTCCCGGTGGTGACAAGGTCCGGGGATCGAAAGTCCGGGGAACGGAAGTTGACGGTGGCGTGCGAGCCGGTGGTCAGCGTGTTGACCGAGATCGCCAGGCAGCTTCAGCCGGGCCGCTGCGTCACCTAGCTCCGAGATTTCCGGAAAAGTGGGAAGCAATTTTCCCTCGGGACAAACGCGAAGCGTTTGCCCGGCGATCCTGCTCCAGCAAAGAGATCAGAGCCGGATCATGCTTCCGGGGCTTCGTCGCTGGAACTGTTGCGGCTCGCCAAGAATCCCAGGACCAACCCGCCCACGGCCAGGATCGGTATGAGCCTCTTGACGCCGATGGCCCGGATTACCTGCAGGCCAGCCGCAATCACCATGGGATCGGCAAACGCGGTTTGCATGGCTGACTTTGTGGTCTCCGCCGCGCGGGCCGCCCGCGCCTCGACTTGCTTTTTACGCGCGATGTAGCAGCCAGCCGCGATCACCGCGACGACAAAGAACACTGCGGCGCCGGTCAGGCAGGCCTCCACCAGTCCATATCGCTGATACACGAAGACGAAGGCTGCGGCGCAGAGAAACGATGTCGCAACGAACAGGGCTCCGGCCACCGCGGCCGCCAGAGATGTCAACCGCAAAGCCGTACCGGTGCTGTCCTTCAAATCATTGATCATACGCTGAAACATCGGACGCCCCGTTCAAAATGATGCTGACAAAACAAGGCGGCGCATCCGCGCCGCCGTTCAAAACTAAAGAACTGATCGGCTCAAGACGGCCGTCGCAGGCCAACGCCCTTATCGCCGCCACGTCACGCCGATAAGAAAGCCGAGGGCCAGCGCCAGGCCCACGGTGGCAAGCGGGCGTTGCGCAATGACGTCTTCCAGCGTTTCTTCAATCGAATAGGCCGCGTCCTGTGCGGCATCCATGACGGCGCTGCCACGCTCCGATGCCTCTTCCATCGCCGAATCGACGTTGGCACGGGCCTGCTTGTAGCCGCGGCGCGCCTGCTTTTTGGCGGTCCCGGCAAACGAGTTGAGGGCGTCGGTGATCTGTTCGGTGAGGGCTGCGATATCGTTCTTCACGGCTGCTACATCCTTCTCGAGGCGTTCATAGGTCGCTTTATCCGTGAGATTTCTCATCCCCAATTCGCCATCCGTACTGGACATCAAAAGCTCCCGGATCCTGAAGTTACGTACCGCACAAACGCCGCCCTCTGGGGGAAGTTCCCATGCGAAACCGGATCAGTCAGGCGGCAGCTGGGGCGATTCCTCCGGCAGCAGATGTTCTTTGAGAACGAGGGCCACGATCAGAAGCGGTGAAGACAGAAAGGCGCCCATTGGCCCCCACAGCCAGGTCCAAAACGCCAGCGTGATGAACACCGCAAGCGCGTTCAGCTCAAGCCGACGGCCGATGATGGTCGGGGTGATAAAATGACCTTCGAGAAAGGTGAAGGCGGCGAAAGCCAGCGGCGCCATCAGTCCGGCGCCGAGCGTCGAGAAGGAGATGATTCCGACCGCGGTCAGCGTCACAAACATCGCGACCGGCCCGATGATTGGAAGGAAATTCAGGATTAGGGCCAACGCTCCCAACGCGGCCGGGTTGGGCATGCCGGTCACTGCACAGATGATGCCGGTAGCCGCTCCGACGCCGAGATTGATCGCCGTCACGGTAAGCAGGTAGCCGCCGAGATGCTCCTCGATCTCGTTGAGAATCTTCAGCGTTCGCAGCCGCGAAGCATGATCGGCGAACGTCAGGATCAACAGCCGGCGCAGGTCTCTCCAGCTTGCGATGAACAAAATCAACGTCACGAAGAACAGCACAAACTCGGTAAAGGTCGGCGACAGGAACTCGATGGTTGGCTGGATCCAGTCGAATTTCGGCATCTGGAATGAGGCGAGGGTGTCCGATCCGCCAAGCATGACCTGGAGTTGCTGCCACAGCGCGAGGGGGCGGTGGAATACCTGCAATTTATCTTTCAAGAGCGATGCAAGCTCCGGCAGGCGCGTGCTCCATTCCATCAGGGGAGAAGAGATCAGCCCGACGATAAAGGCGACCCCGGCGCCAGCCGCGCTGACGATCAGAACCGCCGCCACCCCGCGGGGAATTCGATGCCGCTCGAGAAAGTAGGCGGGCGGCGCCAGCATGGTGCCGACCACGAATGCGGTCACGACCGGGAGAAAAAACGCCTTGGCGACGTAGAGAACGACGAAGACGCTGATGAGCAGAAGCCCGACCAGCGCAAAAGCGACCAGCTCTGTACGGCGAATGACCGGCGGCAGCTCGCTCTTGCTGTCAGGCAGGGGGGTCCCCACCGGTTCACTGGAACGGCCACGTTCATTGGAGAGGACACGCAATTAGCTCTCCCTCGCGCACAACGGCGAATGTGGCTTCGCCTCGCGAAGGCGCGCTCCAGCTGGATTCTGTTCGGCATTAAACCTGCGCGCGGTGGAAAGGTTCCATCGCCCAAAGGTCAGCGACGCTGCCAGTTCTCAAGATTGTTCCGCCAAAAGGGAACCGCAGCGGCTCAAGTGCGTTTGTTTGTGCAGAGCATCAGTCTGATGCACATCCAACGGGGCGACTCATGACACAGGCACGTGAAAACCGCAGGCTACGGCCGCGCGTGACCAGCGCGCTGGTCTTCGCCGGGGCTCTGTTTTTGGCGCCGGCAATTCTCTCCAACCAGGTGAATGCGCAGATTCTCGGCTACGCACCCGCACAGCGAGGCTATTTCCCGGCAGACAATCTCATGGTGGATGAAGGAGGCGTTCTCCCGGAGCGGCTCCGGCGCGCCACGGTAGCCTTTGATACCCGCGAGGCGCCCGGCACCATCATCATCGATACCAGCAACACCGCGCTGTATTACGTGCTCGGCCACGGCCGCGCCATTCGTTACGGCGTCGGTGTCGGCCGCGACGGCTTTACCTGGTCCGGCGTTCAGACCATCAGCCGCAAGGCGGAATGGCCGGATTGGTATCCGCCGGCGGAAATGGTCGCGCGCCAACCTTATTTGCCGCGCTTCGTGGCCGGCGGCCCCGGCAATCCGCTTGGCGCTCGCGCCATGTATCTCGGCACCAGCCAGTACCGCATTCATGGCACCAACGATCCCTCGACGATCGGAAAATTCGTCTCCAGCGGCTGCATCCGCATGACCAATGAGGACGTCACCGACCTGTTCAGCCGCGTCAATGTCGGCACCCGAGTCGTGGTGCTGCCGAAGAATGCGCCGCATCTCGAAGCAAGGGGAACGATTACCGTTCGCCCGACGGCTGCGCCGTCCCGTCCGGTCGTGACGACGTTGCCCTCGGGCCGTCATGCGATGAATCTTTCGACATCGTCGCTCTATTGAGTGCAAGGGCGCTACCTCGTCGGAGGCGAAGATGGACCGGAGATCGGGAAAGCAGGTAGCCTTGGGCGTGGCGGCGGGACTCGGCGTGCTCGCACTGGTCCCTGCCGCGCAAGCCCAGGACTTTTTGTCCGCTTTGTTCGGCGGCTTCTGGGGTGGCCGGCCGCATGCCGTGATCCGGCTGCCGTTTGGCGCCGAGGGCAATTCCTTCGCTCCGCAAAACGACCTACGTCCGCGCGTCGGCTATTACCCCGGCGCGCAAGCCTATTGCGTGCGCACCTGCGACGGGCGATATTTTCCGGTATCCGCCCCCGACAGCCAAACTCGGGCAGCCGCATGCAGCAGCTTTTGCCCGGCGAGCGAAACCAAAGTGGTCTATGGCGGCAATATCGACAACGCCGCAACTGAGAACGGCAAGCCCTATTCCGAATTGCCGAATGCGTTTCGCTATCGCAACGAACTGGTTGCGGGATGTACCTGCACTGGGAATGACCAAGTCGGTCTCGCGCCCATTAGAATCGAAAACGATCCGACACTTCGCAAGGGTGACATCGTAGCCGGTGCGGACGGACTGGTGGTTGCCGGCCGCGGCGCCGATCGACGCGGCGCATCGTTGAATTTCTCGCCGGCCTCGCACCAGATCCGCTCGCGCTATCAGCGTGTCCCGGTGGTGGCTCAGCAATAACCTGAGCGCCGCGCGGGGCGTTTTGCGAGACTGTTTTCGCCTCTCACGATTTTTTCGGGAGAATTTTGGATGCTTATAGGTGCCCTCGTCACATTTCTTGTCGTTATTCTGGTTCTCTATTTGATCAACCTGTTGCCGATCGATGGCCGCGCCAAACAAATCGCGCGCGTCGTGGTGATCATCCTCGGCGTGATTTCATTGCTGAAATACATCGCGGTATTCTAAGCCGGCTTGTGGCACGCGACAAAAAGCCCCGGCGGATGCCGGGGCTTTCCATCGCAGGTCGGAAGCCTATTTGAGCGTCTTGAACCAATCATCCACGTCCTTTTTAATCTGGTCCTTGGCAAAGCCGTAGCGCTGCTGCAGCTTGCCTTCCAGTTGATCGCGGCGACCCTCGATCACATTGAGATCGTCATCGGTGAGTTTGCCCCA
The DNA here is from genome assembly GCA_035693465.1 of Bradyrhizobium sp. Classification (GTDB taxonomy): domain Bacteria; phylum Pseudomonadota; class Alphaproteobacteria; order Rhizobiales; family Xanthobacteraceae; genus Bradyrhizobium. The sequence goes on from DASSGM010000325.1 coordinate 5,293, forward strand.
CTTCTCCTTGGCCTTGCCCTTGAACTGCTTCCAGTTGCCTTCAACCCGGTTCCAATCCATCGATATTCCTCCTCTGGCGTGAGATGGATTTCAACAGATTGATAATTCAAACGTTCCGGGAACCCATCGGCAAAGTGCACGCGGATTTTTGCGCCAGATAGGACATGGACTTTTGGTCCGGACGCCCGCGATTTGCAGGCAGCCTCGCCAATTTCAAGCTTGAGGTGGAGAGGTTCCTGACAATGACGCGTGGGGCGTGAGCTCTTAGGCCGGGCCACGTACTGATTTGGCCTCGCGGCGCCGTTCGGTCAGGATGAATTCAGTGTAACCGTTCGGCTGTTCGCGTCCTCTGAAGATCAGATCGCACGCCGCCTTGAAAGCCACACCGTCGAAACCCGGCGCCATCGGCCGGTAGAGCGGATCGCCCTTATTCTGTCCGTCCACCACGACCGCCATCCGTTTGAGCGATTCCATCACCTGCTCTTTGGTGATCACGCCCTGATGCCGCCAGTTCGCGAGATGCTGGCTCGAGATCCGCAGCGTGGCGCGGTCCTCCATCAACCCGACATCGTGGATGTCGGGCACCTTGGAGCAGCCGACGCCCTGATCGATCCAGCGCACCACATAGCCGAGGATGCCCTGGCAATTATTGTCGATTTCCTGCTTCACCGCGTCCGGCGCCCAGTTCGATTTCGACACCGGGATGGTGAGAATGTCGGACAGTTTGGCGCGCGGTCCGGCTTTGGCCAGTTCCTGCTGGCGCGCCTGCACGTTGACCTGATGATAGTGCAGCGCGTGCAGGGTTGCGGCGGTCGGCGATGGCACCCATGCGGTGGTGGCGCCGGCTTGCGGGTGCCCGATCTTCTGCGCCAGCATGTCGGCCATCTTGTCGGGCGCGGCCCACATGCCCTTGCCGATCTGGGCATGACCGGGCAGGCCGCAGGCGAGGCCGACGTCGACATTCCAGTCCTCATAGGCCTTGATCCAGGGTTGGGACTTCATGTCGTTCTTGCGGATCATCGGGCCCGCTTCCATCGAAGTATGGATCTCGTCGCCGGTACGGTCGAGGAAGCCGGTGTTGATGAACATGATGCGCTGCGAGGCGTTCTGGATGCAGGCCTTGAGGTTGACCGTGGTGCGGCGCTCCTCGTCCATGATCCCGACCTTGATGGTGTTATCGGGCAGCGACAGCATTTGCTCGACCCGGCCGAACAGCTCGCAGGTCAGCGCGACCTCGTCGGGACCATGCATCTTCGGCTTCACGATATAGATCGAGCCGGTGCGGCTGTTGCGGGTTTTCGAATTGGCCTTGAGATCGTGAATCGCGAGCAGGCCGGTGACGGCGGCATCGAGCATGCCTTCCGGAATTTCGGCGCCGGCGGCATCGAGCACCGCGTCGGTGAACATGTGATGGCCGACATTGCGCGTCAACAGCAGACTGCGGCCGTGCAGTTTCAGTTCACGTCCATCCGGCGTCTTGTAGATGCGGTCGGGGTTGAGCGCGCGCTTGACTGTCTTGCCGCCCTTCTCGAAGTCGGCGGACAACGTGCCGTTCATCAGGCCCAGCGTATTGCGATAGACCAGAACCTTGTCGTCGGCATCGGTCGCGGCAACGCTGTCTTCCATATCGAGAATGGTGCTGACCGCTGCTTCCAGAATCATATCGGCAACGCCGGCCGGATCGTCCTTGCCGATCGAGTGGCCGCGATCGATCCTGATTTCGATGTGCAGCCCGTTGTTGACCAGAAGGATCGCGGAAGGCGCTGCCGGGTCGCCCTGATAACCGGCAAACTGTGCGTTCGACTTCAGTGCCGTGGCGTTGCCGCTCTTCAGCTTGACCGCGAGTTGCCCTGCGATGACGCTATAGGAGGTCACGCCGGTGTGGCTTCCGGTCGCCAGCGGCACGGCGGAATCGAGAAAGGCCTTTGCCCTGGCGATCACCTTGTCGCCTCTTGCCTTGTTGTAGCCCTTGCCGCTCTCGCTTGCTTCGTGCGGTATCGCGTCGGTGCCGTAAAACGCGTCGTAAAGGCTGCCCCAGCGCGCGTTGGCGGCGTTCAGGGCATAGCGCGCATTGGTCAGAGGCACGACCAGTTGCGGTCCGCAAATTTGTCCGATCTCATCGTCGACATTTGATGTCTCGACCTTGCGCGTCGGCGGCTCCGGCAACAGATAGCCGATCTCCTTGAGAAATGCCGTGTACGCATTGATGTCGAGCGGCTTGCCCTTGTTGGCGCGGTGCCAGCCATCGATTTTGGCCTGCAAACTGTCGCGCACTGCCAAGAGCTCGCGGTTCCTCGGGGCGAGATCGCGTATAATGGCCGCAAGCCCGGCCCAGAACGCCTCCGGGGAAACTCCGGTTTTCGGAGTGGCTTCCTGGGCGATGAAATCGAACAGAACGGGAGCGATTTTCAGTCCATGGACGTCGATACGATTCATATAAGGCTCTCGATAAGACTCTCGCGGGAAGCGGCGGTTACACATCGTTTTCAGGGCAAAAACAAAGAGCGCCGCGAGGGCGGCGTTCAAGGCCCCTTTTAGCGCCAAAGCCGGGCCCCTGAGAAGGCCTTTCACGGGCCCGTCTGCGCAAACTCTGCGCAAACAATGGCCGCTGGCCAGCCTAGATATTGGCAGCGAGATCGACGAGTTCGTCGAACAGAATACCGCTCTCGGCCAGCATCCGCTCGATCTCGTCGGTCGCCTCGGTGACCGAGCGCGTCGAGGTGTCGATCGCTAATTCGCTGTTGGCTGGCGGCTGGTAGTCATTGCCGATGCCGGTGAACGCATGCAGCGCACCCGCGCGCGCCTTGGCGTAATGGCCCTTGGGGTCGCGGCTTTCGCATATTTCGGCCGGCGTTGCGACATAGATTTCACGGAACATAGTGTCCGCGATGCGGCGTGCCGCGGCGCGATCCTCCACCGACGGCGAAACCGCGGCAACGATGGCGATGTGGCCATTGCGGGCGAGATGGGTGGCGACTTCAGCCAGCCGGCGAATGTTCTCGGTGCGGTCGGCAGCGGAGAATCCGAGGTCGCCATTGAGGCCGGCCCGCAGCGTATCGCCGTCCAGCAGCACCGGCGAACCGCCATTGCTGAACAGCCTGCGCTCCAGCGCGCGTGCCAGCGTTGATTTTCCGGAAGCCGGCAACCCCGTCAGCCACACCACCGCGCCGTTGTGGCGATAACGCGCTGAGCGCTCGTCGGGGCGCAGCGCGGATTCCACGGGTACGATATCGACCGGAATAGCGCGTTGCCCGGCATCGACCGACAGCACCAAACCACCGCCGGCAATGCGGCCATTGACCTCGATCACCAGGCGTCCGGTGCGCGGATTGTCGGTATAGGGATCGGCCGCCAGGGCCTGTGCCAGCGAGATGTCGATCTCGCCGACATGATTGCGCGCGATCGATGCGTTCTCCACGCTCGACAATTCACCGGGGTCGACCGCTTTCTCGATGGCGACCACGGAGGCGCGGGTTTCCCGTGTGCCGACGCGCACCAATATGGAAGCGCCCGTCGTCAGCGGTTTGTCGTGCAGCCAGAAAATCCGTGCGCGGATACGGCGGGTATCGCGCGGGCTGTCTTCGACATGGGCGATCACGTCGCCGCGCTCGATGAACAGTTCGCGATCAAGCGTTATGCCGACCGATCGTCCAGCGCTCTGCGCGCCTTTGACGGGCGTGGCCGGCCAACCCTCGACCGTCCTGATCTTGGCAATCTTGCCCGCCGGCATGATGACGATTTCGTCGCCGGCGGCGAGGTTGCCGGATTCGATGCGGCCTGCCACGATGCGGCGGTCATCGAATTTGTAGATGGCCTGCACCGGCATCCGCAGCGCAAGCGCTTGCAGCGGCCGCGCCGGCTCAAGGGCGTCGAGCGCCTCGACTACTGTAGGGCCGCGATACCAGCGGATTTTCGCCGTGCGCTCGGTAACGCCGTCGCCGTCACGCGCCGAAATCGGAATAACGGCTGAGGGCGTGAGGCCGAGACCGGTCAGATGCGCGGAAATCTCGTTTTTGATTTCCTCAAATCGCGCCGCGCTGAAATCGACCCGGTCCATCTTGTTGACGACGACGGCGACCTGTTTGACGCCGAGCAGATGCAGCAGATAGCCGTGGCGCCGGGTCTGGTCGCGCACACCTTCCAGCGCGTCGATGATCAGAAGCGCGCCGTCCGCCTGCGAGGCGCCGGTGATCATGTTGCGCAAGAATTCGGCGTGGCCCGGCGCATCGATCAGCACCACGTCGCGTGAGCTGGTGCGGAACCGGATCTGCGTGGTGTCGATGGTGATGCCCTGGTCGCGCTCGGTCTGCAGCGCGTCCAGAAGAAACGACCATTCGAACGGCATGCCGCGTCGGGCGCTGACGGCTTTGAGCATCTCGAGCTTGCCGTCGGGCAGGCTGCCGGTTTCGTGCAACAGCCGCCCGACCAGTGTCGATTTGCCATGATCGACATGGCCGACGATAACGATACGAACCTGCGGACGCGTGGTGCCGTTAGGCGTCGCCGGTATCGCTGCAGAGACGATCATGTTCATCTGATCACTCACTCGAGATCGGTTCAGAGATAGCCGGCGACGCGCAGCCGCTCGAAGGCGTCTTCGGTTTCATGATCGAGCGCGCGGCCCGCACGTTCCGGCACCTTGGTGCTGTCGAGTTCGGTCAGGATTTCCTCGATGCTCGACGCGCTCGAGGCCACGGGATGGGTGATGTCGGCATCACCCAGCGAGCGATAGCGCTTGCCGTCCTTGGCGAGATAAAGCGGGATGATCGGGATGTTTTCGCGCTTGGTGTAGGCCCAGATATCAGCCTCGGTCCAATGCAGGATCGGGTGAATGCGCAAATGCGCGCCCGGCGGCGGCGAGGCGTTGAACTGGTCCCAGAATTCCGGCGGTTGGTCACGCACGTCCCATCCGCCTTCGGTGCCGCGCGGCGAGAACACCCGCTCCTTGGCGCGGGTAGCTTCTTCGTCGCGGCGGATGCCGGCGATCAATCCGTCGAAACCATATTTGGCGAGCGCGAGCTTGAGCCCTTCGGTCTTGCGCGCGGCCGATCGCGCGGCCGGCGGCAAGGTCGGATCAATGGTTTCCAGCGGCGGGCAGGGCTCCACCCTGAGATCGAGCTCCCACTCCTCGCCGTAGCGATCGCGAAACGCATACATCTCGGGAAATTTCTTTCCGGTATCGACGTGCAATGCAGGAAACGGCACGCGGCCGAAGAATGCCTTGCGCGCCAGCCAGATCATCACATTGGAATCTTTGCCGAGCGACCACAACAGCGCGAGCTTTTTCAGACGCGCAAACGCTTCCCGGAAAATGTAGATGCTCTGCGCCTCAAGCGCGTCGAGATGATCCATCTGATGGGAGCGCGCATCGGTCGAGACTTGCCTGAGCAGAGACCCCTCGGTCGGGCTCGTCCGACGCAACTGGTGCAGGGCGGAATCCTTATCGAGAAGATGCATCTCTGGACCTTGGTCTTTGGAGGCGAAACTTCTATAGTTGCACTGCAATAGAGAAGAAATAATTTTCTCTTTGCGGGCATTGAACGAGACATATATAGAAAATAATTCCAGTCAACCCCATAAGTTGGGGAAGCGAGTGCCGCATGCGATTCCTGCCGGTATTTCTCGATCTGCGAGCCGGTCCCGTGCTTCTTGTCGGGGCAGGCGACCTGGCGCGGGCGAAATTGCGGCTGCTAGCAGCGGCGGGCGCGCGCATTCGATGGTACGCAACCGATGGCAATAATGATGTGGCTGGCCTCGACTCCGCCGACGCGGCGCGAATTGAGCTTGCCCATGGCGATCCATTGGCCGCCGATCTTTCCGGAGTGATTGCGATCCTATGCGCAGGCGCTGGCGATGTCGGGATTCTTATGTCGGCGCGGGCAAGGGCCTTGGGCCTGCCCGTCAATGTGATGGACGATCTTGCGCAATCGACATTCATTTTTCCTGCCATCGTCAATCGCGGTGACGTGATCGTCGCCATCGGCACCGGCGGAGCTTCGCCGGTGGTGGCGCGCCGCCTGCGCGAGCGTATCGAAGCGGTGCTGCCGGCCCGCATCGGCGATCTCGCCAGCTTTATCGGCCGCTGGCGCAAGCAGATTCACAATCGCATTCCGGAATTCCCGCTGCGCCGCCGCTTCTGGGAGCGCGTGGTCGATGGCCCGATCGGCGCGCTGGTTCTCGCCGGGCGTAGCGACCAAGCCGAAGCCGCGCTGAAGAATATCTCCGATCCCACCGCCTTTGCCGGCGCATTAGCCTCGGGCCGCGCCGACGGCAGCGTGACGCTGGTTGGCGCCGGTCCGGGCGATCCGGATTTATTGACCGTCAAGGCGCTGCGCACGCTGCAGGATGCCGACGTTATTTTTTACGATGAACTGGTCTCACCGGAGATTCTCGATCGCGCGCGCCGCGATGCTTCGCGCGTGCCGGTCGGCCGCCGCGTTGGAAAGCCGGGCATCGGCCAGGACGCGATTAACAAACTGATGATTGAAGCTGCAAGGTCCGGGCAGCGCGTGGTGCGCCTCAAGGGCGGCGATCCCTTCGTGTTCGGCCGCGGCGGGGAGGAAGTCGAAGCATTGCGCGAGGCCGGCGTCGCCTATTCGGTGGTGCCGGGAATTACCGCAGGCCTTGGCGCCGCCGCGCAATTCGAAGTGCCGCTCACGTTCCGCCGCGAGGCGCTGCGCATCACCTTCCTCACCGCTCACAAGGCCAGGGACGCCGAAGCCGTCGACTGGTCCACCTTGACGGACGAGAGGATGACGGTCGTCGTCTATATGGGGATGACGGCTGCGCCATCGGTTCGCGCCGGGCTAATCTCCGCAGGGCGCTCGCCGCAAACCCCGGTCGGCGTGTTCGCGCGGGTGACGCGGCCGGACGCGCAAGCCGCTGTCGGAACCCTCGATCAATTGCCTGCGCTGGTCGAAAAGATCGACAGCGGTCCCGCCATTCTCATTATCGGCGACGTGGTCGCGCACTGCGCGCCATGGCGTCATCCAAATCTAAATCATGTGATCACCCAACTGTTGGAAGCTGCCGAATGACCTCTCCGCTTGAACAAAAGAAGATCAGAATCACGGGCCCGTCGGTGGTGACCGCCAACCGCACCTGGGACGGAATCGTGATCTACCGCACCGCTCGGCAGGGATGGTCGGAGGAGCTGTCGGATGCCGCGATCGTACGCACCTCCGATGAGGCGCGGGCGCTGCTCATCGAATCGGTCGCCGACGATGTCGGCGCGATCGGCGCCTACATCGCGCCCGTGGAGGTCAAGGACACCGGCGCTATAAAGCCCGGCAATCTGCGTGAACATATCCGGCTCCAGGGCGTGACCATCGATCTTCCGGTTCCGGCATAAGGCCACCTCTGATGTATGCATATGACGAACTCGATCGCACGATCATCAACGAACGGGTCACGGAATTTCGCGATCAGGTGAGGCGGCGGCTGTCCGGCGAGCTAACCGAGGACGAATTCAAGATGTTGAGGCTGCAGAACGGCGTCTATCTGCAGCTGCACGCCTATATGTTCCGGGTGGCGATCCCCTACGGAACGCTGTCAAGTAAGCAATTGCGTGCGCTCGCGCATGTCGCGCGGCGCTATGACCGCAGTTACGGTCACTTCACTACGCGGCAGAACATCCAGTTCAACTGGATCAAGCTCGCCGAACTGCCCGACGCGCTCGCCGACCTCGCCGAAGTCGGCATCCATGCCATGCAGACCTCGGGCAACAACACACGCAACGTCACTTCGGACCAATGGGCGGGGGTTGCGCC
>DASSGM010000326.1:0-6536 GCA_035693465.1 Bradyrhizobium sp.
GTAGCTCTTGATCTTGGTTCGATACTGCGGCTCGATCTGCACCGCCGCAGGCGCCGCGCCCGTCGTCGTTACGGTGGTTTGAGCATTGGCCATCGTCGCGACCAGCGACGCCGCCGCCGCTAGCATGAGTAGTTTCTTCATGATTGTCCTCCTGAAACCGCACCAGATGCGGCAGGAGGAGAACAGCTTCCACAGCTTCCGGTTCCACGAATTCGAGTTCCAGCGTGGCGAGTCAAGTTCCATCCGGCTTTGAGCTCAAAGACACGCTCTTTCGGAACCCAGAGGTTCCGGCGTCCCGATGATGGAACCGAATACAGAGGTTGTAGACGCGCGAGAAGCGGCGGCGCTTAGGGCTCGGTCATGGATGAGCGGCTGCGGTCCGCATGGGGCGCCGAGCGAAGCGCAATCCGATGAAGTGCAATCTGATAACGTGGAATGCTTTCCACGCCCATCCGTGCCTGCCGCTCCTGGTCCGCAATGGTCAAGACCAGGAAGGTGAGTCCTGCCAGGAACGCAATAAAAGCCAAATAGGCGAGCTTCATGCCTCGCTCCCCGCAGGTCCTCAGAAGGAAAAAATGCGTAAGGAGGGCCATTGTTCCGGGCTCAGCTGGAACCGACGATCTGGCCTGCGCCCCGCGCTGGCCGTGGGACGATCTATTTGGTTGCGAACGAAAAAAGTCGGCCGCCGACTCAGGACGCCGAACGCTGGTTCTTCTCCAGTTGAACAATAGCGCGGCGGGCGGTGTACATGAGTTCGCCCAACGTTGTTCGGCCACTCCGAGCGCATTGAATCAGTTGCTCGGCGATGAACTTGCGGCTCTCATGATCGCCGCCATCGGGTAGCTCCGCGCATACCTCTTCGAGCACCACGTCCATGTTCGCTTGGGTGCGTTCGCTAAATTCAACCATGCCCGGCTCCGTCATCAGGATGTTGCAAATTATGCCGGATTTTTCGAGAACGCATAGGGGTGAGCGCCTATGGTTTCCCAATTCCGATATGTACAAAAGTGAACATCCGCTGCATTGCAACGACGAGGACGAGGACGTCAAATGCCATTGCGCGACGGATATTTTCCATGATGGGCCGGAGCAAAGTACCCCAGTAAAGCATTGATTTCCTGTCGTGCAGAGTTGGTTGTGAGTTCATCACCATCACGATTTCAGTTGCACGGCGGGAGGCCGCCGAGAATTTCCTGTCCTCGACGGCCTCCATTGGCTCACATCATACTTGCGGAGCTCTGCACAATGCAGCCTGATCAATTGCTGGTCGCATGTCCAAAATGCCACGCCTGGCCCATGGCCGTTCATGCCGGAAAGAGGAGGTGGGCGTCGGACGCGCCCATGGTTCGATTCACCTGCGCCAAATGTGGTCATCAGGAAGAAGAGCGTCTTGGCGGCGCTTACACCAGAAGAGAAAGCTCGCAACAGCACGAAATTGCAAGGTGACGGTTTCTAGAACTCATCGTTTGCGCGCGCCCGAAGCCTTGCGGTACTGGCGCGCGTGAACGCTCCTGGATGGACGATCTAAATTGCGCTATCACCCGAGGGTCGGCAGCGAGCGCATCTGTCGCCGCCTTTGCAGGCCAACCGGGACGGCGCCAACGGCTCGTGCGATTGCGCGCCCGATGACAAGCTGGCGAAGTAAATCCACTGTCAGGATGGCAAGGCGGATTGCTTCCTCGCTGCGCTCTTTCGCAATGACGGCGAAGTGCTAGCATCAACGAGAGATCGGAAAATGACAGGGAGAGAATCAATGTCCGGAAAGTGGATTGTTGTAGCGCTTGTGATCACAACGCTGATCAACGCCGCAATCTTTGTGGGTCAATTTTCCACCTCGGCAAATGCGCGTAGCGCGGGAACGGCCGCCAGCAAATTGCTGGACGATGATGATTTTACAGCCGGCCTTACCAAACTCATTCGGAAAACCGTTCGCGATTATTGCAGCGTTGGCAAGAAAGAGCACATTGACTGTTAGGCTAGCCTGATGCGTACGCGCGCATCTGCTCAAAAAAGCCACGATCACACGCGCGTTCCCAGCGGGCGAATCGCTGGAACGATACGGGCCGGTTGGCATTCTTCTGTGAGGGCATTTACGGAGAAACTCGCATGATGAAACCACTCGCCATCTGCTTCGCAGCCGCGCTCACCATGAGTCTGGGTTCCGCATCGGCTCGTGATGTGCACGGCACCACCAACTCCACCATCGGTTCCAAGGGCGCTTCAACGGGCACGAATGGCACATTGCATTCAACCGCGAACCGTGCGTTGAGGGGCACCGCCGGCAGCGAACGGAGCGTTAACGGCACGGCGAACTCGACCATCGGGTCGAGCGGTGCAGCAACCGGAACAAACGGTACGCTTCATTCCACGACCAACCGGGCCCTGAACAGCGCAAAATAAAAAGGCCCCAAGGGGTCGAAGCCCCGCCTCGCGGCGGGGCTTTTACTTTGCGTCCAGGCGGGGCCGGTTTTGCGGGTCCACGACCCGAGCATTGTGCGGGGCATCCAACTCCTGGCCGTATCCAGTCAGCAAAGAAACGCTAGCCACGGCGTTCGAGCAGCGCCTTGAAATCGGCGCGCGCGCGTTGCGCCTCGCGCCGCGCGGTTTCCGACGCGTCGCCGAGGCCGAAATAGCCGTGGATCAGGCCAGCGCCTTGATGGTATTTCGTCGCGACGCCCGCGGCGGCAAGCGCATCGGCATACGCCTTGCCCTCGTCGCGCAAGGGATCGAACCACGCCGTGCAAACCACCGCAGGCGCAAGCCCTGCAAGTTTTTTCGCGCGCAACGGCGAGACGCGCCAATCGACGCCATGCCTGGCATCGGCAAGATAGTGACCGGAAAACCATTCCAGCACCGCGCGCGACAGGAAGTAGCCTTCCGCGTTTTCCGCGCGGGAGGGAAAGCGCGCATTCTCCTTTGCGTCGGCGTAGTTTCCAGCGACATCGGTCACAGGATAGACCAGTAGTTGCGCTGCGAGCTTGATGTCTGCGTCGCGACAGGCGATCGCCACAGTCGCGGCCAGATTGCCGCCGGCGCTGTCGCCGGCCACGCCCACGCGGGCGCTATCTCCGCCGAACTCGGCAATGCGCGCGATCACGTCGCGCACCACGGCGAAGGCATCCTCGAACGCGCCGGGAAAGCGCGTCTCCGGCGGCCGCCGGTAGTCGACGGAGACGACGACGGCGCCGGTCTCGATCGCGAGCAGACGCGCCTGCCGGTCATGGGTTTCGAGATCGCCGGCGACCCAGCCGCCGCCGTGGAAGAACACCACCGTCGGCGATTTTTCATCCGAGACGCGATAGACGCGCGCGGCAAGCGGACCCTCCGCGCCCTTCACTTCCGTATCGCTTGCGCTCTGCACCGGTGGCGGCGGAATGGCGGCGCGCGACGCGGCGAGCGCGCGAAGCTGATCGCGCGCGCTCTGCGGCGTCATCGTTCCGGGGTCGCGTAGCGGCAACAGCGGAATGATCTGGGCAATAGCCGGATCGAGCGGAGTGGTCATGCGCGCTCTCGGGCACTGAAAGGTGTAGCAGCATATGGTGCGGCCGTGACCCCCGCAACAAGCTCATTCCGCGATTGTGCGCTGGCACGGCCGAGCCGAGGGAGATTTATCGTTTGCGCATTCAATTGCAGCAAAAGCACTGCGCACATCCTGCGACAGCCTGTCGACGATTTGTCAAACCGAGCCGGCACCAACGACGTCAAGCGACAATCTGATGACGGTCGCTTGATATTGACTTGGCAGCCGGCAGTTGCGCCGCTAGGCATAATCTGGCCACATGCGTGTCCATGGCCGCGAGGGGAGCTTGTGCATGTCAGCGGAGAGCCCGAACGTAAGGCAGGTGCAAGGATATTGCAGTCTTTGCATCGCCCGTTGCGGCACCGTCGCGACCGTGGTGGATGGCCGTTTCACGCGTCTGGATCCGGATCCGACGCACCCAACCGGCGCGGCCATCTGCGCCAAGGGCCGAGCCGCTCCCGAACTGGTCTATCATAAGGACAGGTTGAAGCGCCCGCTGCGTCGAACCCGGCCGAAGGGCGATTCCGATCCGGGATGGGAAGAGATTTCATGGGATGTGGCGCTCGATCAGACCGCCGCCACCATGCGCCGCATCGCGGAGCAGCACGGCCCTGAAGCGGTCGCCTTCAGTCAATCATCCCCCTCGACCACCGCAATAGCGGATTCGGGCGCCTTCATCACCAGACTGATGAATGCTTTCGGCACGCCGAACCTGGTGTCGGCGCTCGAGCTGTGCGGCTGGGGACGCGGTTTTGCGACGCGCTTCGTCTTCGGCGTGGGCAGCGTCGCGACCGGAAGCGCCGGCGGCGCGATGGCGGATATTGCCGAATCCGGCTGTCTCATCCTGTGGGGTTATAATCCCTCGTTTTCGCGCATTACCCACGCGACCGCGACGGTTGCCGGCCTTAAACGTGGAATGAAGCTGATCGTGATTGATCCGCGCCATGTCGGGCTTGCCAACAAGGCCGATGTCTGGCTGCGGGTGCGTCCCGGAACAGACGGCGCACTTGCGCTCGGTCTGGCCAACATCATGATCGAGCAAGGGTGGTACGACGAGGAGTTCGTCCGGGCGTGGAGCAATGGACCTCTTTTGGTGCGCTCCGATACCGACAGGTTGCTGAAGGCAGAGCATCTGGCTTCCGCCGGCGGCTCGGGGCAATTCGTCGCCTGGGATTCGCGGTCCAACGGCGTCGTTACCTATGATCCGGCCGCGGGCCGCTATGAGGCACCGGCCGCGCATCTTGCCCTGCGTGGCGAATTCAAGGTCGCAACTGTAGACGGCACGATCAGCTGCCGGCCTGTGTTCGATCGCTATGCCGAGCTTTGCAAGAAATATTCGCCCGAAGTGATCGAAGCGACATGCTGGATTCGTCCCGGCCAGTTGGAGCAGGCTGCGCGCACGATCTGGCAGGCCCGGCCAGTCTCTTATTATGCCTGGAGCGGGCACGAGCATCACGCCAACAGCACCGACACGGCGCGTGCCATGGCAATGCTCTATGCATTGACCGGCAGTTTCGATGTGGCCGGTGGCAATGTGCTGTTCCCTGCCGTACCGGCCGCGTCGATCACCGGGGAAGACTTGCCGGCGGCGAGGCGGCTTGCTCCGGCCATCGGTTTTGCCGAACGCCCGCTCGGACCTGCGCGCTGGCACCACGTCTCCGCACAGGACTTCTACCGGGCAGTTCTGGAAAGCATCCCTTATCCGGTGCGCGGACTCATCGGCTTCGGCGCCAACCTGCTGCTCGCGCAAGGCGATCCGGTTCGCGGGCGCGCCGCGCTCGCGGCGCTCGATTTTTACGCGCACGCCGATCTGTTCATGACGCCCACGGCCGCGCTTGCGGATATCGTGCTGCCGGTTGCCTCCTGCTTCGAACGAGAAGCCCTCAAGATCGGATTTGAGATCAGCGAACAGGCGCAATCGCTCGTTCAGTTTCGGCAGGCGATTGTTACTCCGCCCGGCGAGGCGCGGTCCGACACCGAATTGATCTTCGAGCTGGCGGCGCGTCTCGGCCTCGGCGAGTATTTCTGGAACAGTGATGTCGATGCCGCCTACCAGCAGCAGCTCGGTCCGAGCGGCATTACCCTGGAGCAGCTTCGGGCGAAACCTGCCGGACTACGGAAACCGCTGACCACGCGTCACAGGAAGCACGCCGCGAGCGACGAACAGGGAAACCCGCGCGGCTTCCTGACGCCGTCGCGAAGAATCGAGTTCTGGTCCGAGACCTTCCAGGATCGCGGTTATCCGGCCCTGCCGGATTTTGTCGAGCCGCCGATTGGCCCGGTTGCGCGCTCTGACCTGGCTGCTTCCTTTCCTTTGATCCTGACCTGCGCCAAACCAAGCCTGTTTTGCCAGACCCAGCATCGAACATTGCCGGGTTTGCGCAAGCGCGCCCTCCACCCTGAGATCGAGCTGCATCCGGCAACTGCCGCGGCACGCGGTATCAACGATGGAGATTGGGTTGCCGTGCGCACCCCAGCCGGCGGGATGCGAGCCCGCGCGCGTTTCAGCGAAAAACTCGATCCACGCGTTGTCGTAGGCGAGCATGGCTGGTGGCAAGGCTGCGAGGAATTGGGAGTCGGCGATTCCGACCCATTCGATCAGAACGGCACCAACTTCAACCTGACGGTCGATACCACCGTTCGCGATCCCGTTAGCGGCACGCCTTCGCATCGATCCAATCTTTGCGAGGTTTGGCCGCTGCGAGAATATCGCGAAGGGCTGTAGGGTCTGCCGGAGCCCGGCTCTCGCCAATCAACCGCTTCACCAAGGAGCATACCGGTGTCGATCACGGATCTAGGGCCGCGTACCCTTTACGACATGATCTGGGATGACCACCTGATCGATCAGCGGCCGGACGGCGCCTGCCTGATCTATATCGACCGTCACCTTGTCGATGAGGTGGATAGCCCGCAGGCGTTTGCAGCGCTGCGGCTCGCTGGCCTCCGGGTCCACGCACCCGACAAGACACTACTGGTCGTCGACCACAACGTGCCGACTTCCGACCGGCGGAATCCC
>DASSGM010000327.1:0-3044 GCA_035693465.1 Bradyrhizobium sp.
GACTGCCTGGCTGGGGCGGGAGGATTCGAACCTCCGCATGGTGGAATCAAAATCCACTGCCTTACCACTTGGCGACGCCCCAACAGGCTGGATCAGGAAGCGGCGGGAGCAGGCTCCCGCCTTCCCTCCGGCAACGCCGGTCTATAGAGGGAGTTGAGCCATTTCAACCGGCTGGGGGCGAAATTTCGCCCGGAATCAAATCCTTTGAATTCACCCCTGATACCCTATTCATTCCGATCGATCTCCATTTCCGGCCTCAATACCAGGCTGCCGCTCCGATCGATCTTGTGCGCCGGCCACGGCAGCAGGGTTTCCTGTCGTGCCAAATGCATGGCGTTGCGGGCCATTCCGTCAGCGGAGAGTTGAGGGAGAGGTGGTTTCGTGGGAAAACTTGAGCCAGATGCTCCAATCCACAACGCGAGACCACGGCCATGACCTACCGCGCGCCGATCAATGACATGCTGTTGTCCCTCAATCATGGCGCGGGCCTCAAGGCCGCCGTGAAAGCAGGCCATTACGGCGATTTCGATGCCGACATCACGACCGCCGTGCTGGAGGAAGCCGGACGGTTTGCCACCGACGTTCTGGCGCCGCTCAATCGCATCGGCGACGAGCATGGCATCAAGCTCGAGGCTGACAAGGTGATCACCGCTCCCGGCTGGCCCGATGCATATCAGCGCTGGACTGCCGCGGGCTGGAACGCGGTGTCCGGTCCCGAAGCGTTTGGCGGCCAGGGCCTCCCGCTCGCGATCAACGCCGCCTGCACCGAAATCTGGAGCGCCTCGAACATCGCCTTCGGCCTCTGCCCGCTGTTGACACTGAGCGCGATCGAGGCGCTGGATGCGCATGGCAGCGACGAGCTGAAAAAGATCTATCTCGAAAAGCTGGTGTCCGGCGAGTGGACCGGCACCATGCAGCTCACCGAGCCGCAGGCCGGATCCGATGTCGGCGCGCTGCGCACCCGCGCCGAGCGCGCGCCCGATGGCAGCTATCGCATCAAGGGCACGAAAATTTTCATCACCTATGGCGATCACGACATGACCGATAACATCGTGCATTTCGTGCTGGCCCGATTGCCCGATGCGCCCGCCGGCACCAGGGGCATTTCGCTGTTCCTGATTCCGAAATTTCTGGTCAATGGCGATGGCTCGCTGGGCGCGCGCAACGACATCTATCCGAGCGGCGTCGAGCACAAGCTCGGCATGCACGCTTCGCCGACCTGCACCATGACGATGGGCGATCATGGCGGCGCGATCGGCTACCTGATCGGCGAGGAAAACCGCGGCATGCAGTGCATGTTCACGATGATGAACCAGGCGCGGCTCGGCGTCGGGCTCGAGGGCGTCGGCATCGCCGACCGCGCCTATCAGCAGGCGCTGGCGTTCGCGCAGGAACGCCGCCAGGGCCGTGCCGTCGGCAAGGCCGAAAATGGTTCGGATCCCATCATCGTGCATCCCGACGTCAAGCGGATGCTGATGCAGATGCGCGCGCTGACCGCGGCGGCGCGGACCATCTGCTATGCCACCGCGGTCGCGCTCGACGTTTCGGTGCGGGCGACCGACGCCAGGGTGCGCGGCAACGCCGCTGCGCGCGGGGCGCTGTTGACGCCGATCGCCAAGGCGTTTTCGACCGACATCGGCAACGAAGTGACTTCGCTCGGCGTGCAGATCCATGGCGGCATGGGCTTCATCGAGGAAACCGGCGCTGCGCAGCATTATCGCGACGCCCGCATCACCCCGATCTACGAGGGCACCAACGGCATCCAGGCGATCGACCTGGTGATGCGAAAACTCGCGGCCAATGGGGGCGAGTCCGTATGGGCGCTGCTCGACGAGCTCTCCGGCATCGTCAAGCGCGTCGAGACCTCCAACGATCCCGCCTTCGGCACCTCGGGCGCAAAGCTGCGCGAGGCGCTGGCATCGCTCGAGCGCACCAGCCGGTGGCTGCTCGAGCGGGTTGCTTCCGCGCCGAACGACGCGCTGGCGGGCGCCACCCCTTACCTGCGCCTGTTCGGCTCGACGCTCGGCGGCTGCATGCTGGCCGGCGAGGCGCTGGCCGCGCGCGATCCCGGCGAAGCAGGCGGCGATCCCGAACGCTATGTCACGCTGGCGCGGTTCTTTGCCGAGAACATTTCGGTGCAGGCGGCCGCGCTGGAGAAGACGGTGATCGACAGCGCGCAGGCCGTGAACGGCGCAGATGCGGTGCTGCTGGGGTAGCGTGTCCATCTCGTCGTCCCGCCTAGTGCGCAATTGCGCACGGGAGCGGGGACCCATAACCACGAATGTCCGTGTTGCGCGAAGCTGGCTCCGCGTCTGTGTCTACAACACGCATCGGTGGTTATGGGTCCCGGATCGCGCTCGCTGCGCTCGCTTGTCCGGGACGACGAGATTGATTCGATTTTCAAACAGCCAATTCCGAGACCGTCATTGCGAGCCAACGGGTCGCGCGGATGCGCGCCCGATGACAGGCGAAGCAATCCAAAAGCCGTCATTCCGGGGATGGTCCGAAGGACCAGACCTCAGATGCGCAATTGCGCATCGTAGTTCGATGCTTCGCATCGCCCCGGAATGACGAGTCTGGATTGCTTCGTGGCTTCCGCCTTCGCTCGTGGAGCGACGGCGGACAAGTCGCTCCTCGCCATGACGGCAAGATCCGCTGCTCTCCTCCACTAACAACCGTCGTACCCCGCGCATGCGGGGGATGGAGTACGCCGCGGCTTCCCGGTTCTATCACTGACGCCTCGGAATACTGGGTCGCCCGGTCAAGCCGGGCGATGACAGTTGAGAGTGGCGCGCTCGCATTCATTCGACGTGTCTCCGCATTCCCGCGGCGCTGATCGCCCGAGTTTTTGCAAAACCGTTCGCGCCTCCGATAGCAGAGGGCGCAGGGAATGCCGGGTGCCCAATGCACCCGCAGCCTCGCGTGCGATGTGAAGTGAGCACACGAGTGTAGTTACCACAGGTACACCGGAGTAAACCCGGCATTCCCCGCGCAATGGTTTTACGGCTTATTCCGCGCTCTCCCCGGCGACGAGTTCGTTTTTG
>DASSGM010000328.1:0-2769 GCA_035693465.1 Bradyrhizobium sp.
CCGGCATCAGGGCGGCAACAAGTGGATCGGCACCGCGGGAACCTCGCCGTTCGGCGCGGAGGGCTACAATCCCGAGGGCATCCGCATCGGGCAGGAGAAGAACCGCAATTTCCGCGCGGTGAAAGTGTGGGACCGCCGCGAATTCAAGGATCTCGACGGCAATGTCGAACTCGGCATCCGCAACATCAAGATCGCGCTGCGGCGCTTGCGCAAATTCGCTCGCACCGGCGCTCCCGACGAACTCGACCTCGACACCACGATCAAGGAGACCGCCAACCACGGCTATCTCGACGTGCACATGCGCCCCGAGCGGCGCAACGCGGTCAAGGTGCTGGTGTTCTTCGATATCGGCGGCTCGATGGATTCGCACATCGAGCAGGTCGAGGAATTGTTTTCCGCGGCAAAGACCGAATTCAAGCACATGGAGTATTTCTACTTCCACAATTGCCTCTATGAAGGCGTGTGGAAGCAAAATCGCCGCCGCTTTACCGACCGCACGCCGACCTGGGACGTGCTGCATAAATATCCGCACGACTACAAGGTGGTGTTCGTGGGCGACGCCTCGATGTCGCCTTACGAGATCATGGTGCCTGGCGGTTCGGTCGAGCACGTCAATGAAGAGGCGGGATCGGTCTGGCTCGAGCGCGTCACGCGCACCTATCCGCACGCGGTGTGGCTAAATCCGGTGGCGCAGCGGCATTGGGATTATTCGGAATCGACCACCATCATCCGCCGGCTGTTTTCGGACCGCATGTTCCCGATCACGATCGAGGGCCTCGAAGCCGCGATGAAGGAACTGGTGCGGTAATTGCGTCATTCGGCACGGTGTTGGCGTGGTCATTCCGGACATTCCGCGAAGCGGAATGATCCGGAATCTCGATGGAATGGAAATCGATCGAGATTCCGGGTTCGATGCGGAGCCTGTCATCGGGCCGCGCTTTGCGCGGACCCGTTGGCATCGCCCGGAATGACGAGATGAAAGGATAAAAATGCCGCAGACCATTCATCGCGGTATCAAGGCGCTGATCGACGAGGCCAATGCCGAGATCGAAACGTTGAGCGCCACCGAGGCCGTCAAGGCTGCTCAAAGCGACGACGTCGTGATCGTCGATATCCGCGATCCGCGCGAGATCGAGCGCGACGGCCGAATTCCCGGCGCGTTCTCCTGCACCCGCGGCATGCTCGAATTCTGGATCGATCCGGCGAGCCCCTATGCCAAGCCGATCTTCCAGCAGGAAAAGAAATTCATCTTTCATTGCGCCGGCGGCATGCGCTCGGCGTTGGCGGCGAAAACTGCGCAGGACATGGGATTGAAGCCGGTCGCGCATATGGGCGGCGGCTTTGCCGCCTGGCGCGACGCCGGCGGTCCGGTCGAGAAGGTCGAGCCGAAGAAGCCGAAAGGCTAGCGCTTCCTTTCGTCATTCCGGGGCGCGCGCCAGCGCGCACCCGGAATCTCGGACCAACAATTTCTGGATTCCGGGTATGCGCCGAGGCGCATCCCGAAATGACAACAAGGATTTTGGTGCCATGACATCACCCACCGACGATCCGCTCGTCTCAACCGATTGGCTTGCCGGCAGGATCGACGATCCAAAAGTCAAAATCATCGACGCTTCCTTCAAGATGCCCGGCGTGCTGCCGCTGCCGTCGGACGATTATCTCCGCGCGCATATTCCTGGCGCCGTGTTCTTCGATGTCGACGCGATTGCCGACCACAATGATCCGCGGCCGCATATGTATCCCGATGCCGAGCAGTTTGCGCGCGACGTCTCAGCGCTCGGGATTTCCTCAGGCGATACCGTGGTCGCCTACGATTCCGGCGCCTGGGTCGCGGCACCCCGGGCATGGTGGATGTTCCTGTCGTTCGGGCATCGCGATGTGAAGGTGCTGGACGGCGGCTTGAAGAAATGGCTGAGCGAGGGACGCCCAACCCATTCCGGCAAGGTCACCCCAAAACCCGGAAAATTCCGGGCCAGGCTTGATCCGAGCTTCGTCCGCAGCAAGCAGCAATTGCTCGACAATCTCGAAACCCGCGCCCAGCAATTGGTCGATGCGCGCCCGCGTCCGCGTTTCGAGGGCACCGTCGCCGAGCCGTGGCCGGGCCGCCGCTCCGGTCATATCCCGGGCAGCCGCAACGTGCCCTACGCCGAATTGTTCGACGCCAACACCGGCGCGATGAAACCGCTCGACGCCTTGCGAAAGGCGTTCACAGGTGCAGGCGTCGACCTGGCAAGACCGATCGTGACGAGCTGCGGCTCCGGCGTGTCGGCGCTGGTGCTGACGCTCGCACTATATCGGCTCGGGGTGCGCGGTACCGCGCTCTATGACGGCTCGTGGGCCGAATGGGGTCTGCCGGACGGACCGCCGGTCGCGACCGGCCCCGCCTGATCAACAAACTTTCAACGGCTCTGCGCCGCCGCCGGCTGAGTCAATGGTTGAGCGAACGGGTTGGCCGCCTGCTGAGCTGCTTGTCGGGCCGCGCGCACGCGAGCCGCGATCCTCCGGCGCTGGGCTGCTCGCCGTGCCTGCTGGCGCTTCTTGATCACGCTCTTGTCGGGCTCTGTGCTGATTGTTTTGGTGTTTGCGACCTCCGCCGGCGGCTTTGCCTCGGTTGCGATGGTTGGAGGGTCCAGCGCGGCGATCTTCGCTGAAATAGCGTCGGCTTCCGGCACCGCCGGTTGGCTCGTCTCTTCGGATGCGGTCGGAGTGGACTCATTCGCCGCCGACGAGGCCTCCTTGGTTTCGACGGTGGCAGCTTCGGCCTGAGCC
>DASSGM010000329.1:0-2014 GCA_035693465.1 Bradyrhizobium sp.
GCATTCTTCGGCACGCCCGATTTGCTGTGCAGATCGCCGTCATAGATCGGCAGCGGAAAATCGCCGAGTGAAATCCGCGTGACCTCCGCCCCGGCTTGGGCGAATTCATAGGCTGCGGCCGCCGCAAGCCTCACATTGAGCGAGCCGGTGCGAAGTGAGCCGGGGATCACGAGGATTTTCAACGCGGACATGATTTAGATCGCATTCAGGCAAACCTGCCGCGCAGGACGCGCGGGACGGTTCAGCGCTTGCGATACACCCAGACGCGGGCCGGCGGAAGGTTCATCCAGATGCGCTCGGAGGCTTCTGTGGACACGCCCGGCAGCGATTTCGGAATTGGCGGCGCGACCGAATAGGTGAACTGCACAAATGGCGCACCCGGCGCCAGCGCGACGAAAGCCTCGCGGATCAGTTTCAGGCGCGTCAGCATCGGCTTGGTGACGAGCGGCAGACCGGACACCACAGCGGATGCGGGAGCGCTCAACATATTCCAGAGCGATTCGCGCAACGCATAGGCGTCGCCCTGGACAATTTTGGCGTGTGGATAGCGGTCGCGCAGCAACGCGCAGAAACCCGGATTATATTCGACCAGTACGAGACGCTTCTGATCGACGCCGTGCTCGATCAACGCGCTGGTGATCGCACCGGTGCCAGGGCCAAGTTCGACGACCGGCTCCGTGGAATCGATATCGACATATTGCGCCATGGTACGCGCCAACACGCGTCCCGAGGGCATGACGGCGCCCATGTGAAGCGGCTTTTCGATCCATGAACGAAGAAAACGAACCTCATCGTCGAGACGAGGGGGCTTTGGCTTTTTCAACGCACGCACGGACGATTGCAAAGGCATTGTCGCTACCAGGCGGGACCGCAACGGGCGGCACTGTCAGAAAATAGTCATAAAGAGGTATAGGCCGCCGGTGAAACGGTCAAGCCGGACGGTCACTGCATGTTGGCGCGATTGCCGAAGAAGTCCTTGACCTTGGTGAAGAATCCCACCGCCTCGGGCTGGGTTGCGCCGGACGATAATTTTTCGAACTCGGCCAGCAGCTCCTGCTGCTTCTTGGTCAGGTTCTGCGGCGTTTCGACCACCACCTGGACGTACATGTCTCCGGTCTGGCGCGAGCGCAGCACCGGCATGCCCTTTGATGCAATGCGGAAGCGGCGGCCGGACTGGGTTCCGGCTGGGATTTTCACCTTGGTCTTGCCCTTGTCGATGGTGGGCACCTCGAATTCGCCGCCGAGCGCCGCCGTCACCATCGAGATTGGCACGCGACAATGCAGATCGGCGCCGTCGCGCTGGAAGAACTGATGCGTCGCCAGCGAGAGGAAAATGTAGAGATCGCCCGGCGGCCCACCACGGATTCCGGCCTCGCCCTCACCGGCAAGGCGGATGCGCGTGCCATCCTCGACGCCCTGCGGGATATTGACCGACAGGGTACGCTCACGCGTCACCCGCCCGGAGCCCGAGCATGACGGACAGGGATCTTCGATCATCTGGCCGCGGCCCTGGCAGCCGGGGCAGGTTCGCTCGAGCGTGAAAAATCCCTGGGCCTGCCGCACGCGGCCGGCGCCGCCACACATCGAGCATGTCTTCGGCTTGGTGCCGGCCTTGGCGCCGGTGCCTGAACAGGATTCGCAGGTGACCGAAACCGGAATCTCAATTTTGGCGGTCTTGCCGAGGAAGGCTTCCTCCAGCGTGATTTCCATGTTGTAGCGCAGGTCGGCACCACGCTCGCGCCCGCCGCCGCGTCCGCGCTGCCCGGCCATCCCGAACAGGTCTTCGAAAATATCGGAGAATGATGAGGCAAAGCCCGCCCCGAAGCCGGGACCGCCGCCGCCCATGCCCTGCTCGAACGCCGCGTGACCGAAGCGGTCATAGGCTGCGCGCTTGTCGCCGTCTTTCAGGACTTCGTAGGCTTCGTTGATTTCCTTGAAGCGCATCTCGCTGGCGGCATCGCCCGGATTCTTGTCCGGATGCCATTTCATCGCGAGCTTGCGGAATGCCGCCTTG
>DASSGM010000330.1:0-5399 GCA_035693465.1 Bradyrhizobium sp.
AAAAGTGTCGCTGAAGCCCAGCACCAGCGCCTGTCGCTTCACTGCATTGCCGAGCGCGATGATGGCCTGCTGATGTGCCGCGGCAGGATCGGGCATGCCGTGACTGATGAAGAAGTCGGTCAACTGCGCAATCCGGCTGCGCCGTCGCGTTCGCAGATCGAAGCACGGGCGCGCGCCTGCGCGGCGTTATTCTTGCGGGGTTGCCAGGTACGGGGAATTCGCAAGCGCTGAAGCAGATCATGCGTTGCCGCGCAGTTGCCAGTCCTTGACGATCCGGAATCGAGAATCCGCATTTTCCTGACGAAATACCGCGATCCTGTCGATCGTGAGCGTCTTGAGGCCGACTGCTGAAAAACTGTCGCGCAGCATCGTTAGAACCGACTCGCGTCGCTCAGCGTCGAGTCGACCGGTAAGAGTCATATGGAAGCGGAATTCTTCCATGACATATGGATATCCCCAGCGATCGAGATAGTCGCGCTGCCTAGGCGTCAGGTCAGAGGGGCTACGCCGCGCACGGTCCCCTGAACTGAGCGGTGCACGGAACGAATCGAATTCGCGTGTACAATCGGCGGCAAGCCGCTCAAGTTCGGGCGACGGCGCGGCAGCCACTACCGCGATAAAGCCGCTGATCGAACCGACCACAGGCGTGATGACTGGAACAGGCCGCAGTTTGCCGGCAAAGGATTCGCAAGCTGCAAGAAGCTCAGGCTCGGTCCTGCCGGGCGCCAGTGACATCGGCGCCTTCAGCGTGGCATGAAACCCATATTTTCGCGGATCCTTG
Organism: Bradyrhizobium sp.; assembly: GCA_035693465.1. Lineage (GTDB taxonomy): Bacteria > Pseudomonadota > Alphaproteobacteria > Rhizobiales > Xanthobacteraceae > Bradyrhizobium. The sequence goes on from DASSGM010000330.1 coordinate 782, forward strand.
GACAGGTCGCTCCAGTCCGGCACGATCCGCACGATACCGTCCGGAAAGGGCAGGTCCTCGCCGCTATTAGCGTCATAGCCGAGCAGTTGGCCTCCGAAGTGATCAAGATCGCTGCCGGGTGCCGGGACATGATAGATCGCGTAGCGCGGATAGTCGGCCATGAATCCAGAATAGAGCCGCCTCACGCGGCTGCAACCGCCTTGCGTACAGGGTGAGTTGAAGGGGTTAGCGGGGACGCGTCCTTGGATGCCGCCAATCGCGCGGTCGTGGTCGACCTGATCGACGAAAAAAAGCACGCGGGTGTTGCCATCGTCGCCATTGTCCATGACGATGAAATCCGTCATCTGATCGCCGACCGGGTTATCGACGTGACATCGTTTGCGGCCGCGGAAGGAAGGCCACTGATATGACTTCGACCAGTTCCGAAACCGTTATCGGCAACGCCAGGATTGTTCTGGCGGATCGCGTGATCGAACGCGGCTGGATCGCTTTTGCCGATGGTCGCGTCGCCGGATATGGCGATGCTAACGCGCCCGCAGTGAGCGCGGACGCCGGCGGCGATCTGATCATGCCCGGCCTGATTGAACTGCACACCGACCATCTCGAGGCGCATTACGTGCCGCGCCCCAAGGTATTCTGGGATCCGATTGCCGCGGTTGTTTCCTACGATGGACAGTTAGCGACCGCAGGGATTACCACGGTGCTGGATTCGCTGCGGGTGTGGCGCGAGGACGGCGCCGAGGAAGTCGATGGAAGGGCGGGCGTGCTGGCCGAGGCGATCGCGGCCGCACGAGATGCGAATCTGTTGCGCTCAGATCATTTCCTGCATTTGCGCTGCGAAATTCCGATGCCGAGCGTGGTCGAGGAGGCCAAGGAGCTGATTGGGCGGCCGGATGTGCGCTTGATGTCGCTGATGGATCATACGCCGGGGCAACGGCAGTTTCGCAACGAGGCCAAGCTGCGGGATTACTATCGCGGCAAGGGCCCCGGCATGACCGACGCCGAGCTCGACATTCTATTCGAACGGCGTTTTGCCTATCAGAAGGCCCATGCGGCAACCAATATGCGCGAGATCGTGGCGCTGGCACATCAATATGAGATTCCGCTCGCCAGTCATGACGACACCACCGAGGAAAACGTTACCGACGCCATCCGCGACCGGGTTGCTGTAGCGGAATTTCCGACCACGATGGAGGCCGCGCGTGGATTGCACCAGGCCGGAATCGGCATCCTGATGGGCGCGCCGAATGTAGTGCGCGGCGGCTCGCATTCCGGCAACATCGCCGCAGTCGATCTGGCGCGCGAAGGGTTATTGGACATCCTGTCGTCCGACTACATTCCCTCGAGCCTGCTGATGGCGGCACTGCAACTGCCGCAGCGCGTGCCGGCGATCGATCTGGCGTCCGCCATCCAAACCGTTACCAAGACGCCTGCGGAGGCCGTCGGTCTTGCGGATCGCGGTGAGATCGCAATCGGCAGGCGCGCCGATTTGATCCGGGTGCATGTGGCGCGCGATGTGCCGGTGGTGCGCAGTGTCTGGCGTGAAGGACATCGCGTGGCGTGACGGAAGCGCCGACCATATCCGCTCATCGGCCCGCCATGATCGGACCTGGCCGGCTGGTTGTGGTGGTCGGTCCGAGCGGGGCCGGCAAGGATACGCTAATCGGGCTGGCGCGGACCGCCTGCGCCGCCGACGACAACGTTGTCTTTCCGCGCCGCGTAGTGACGCGGGAAGCGTCCGCCTTCGAAGATAATGAGCAGATCAGCCCCGAGGCGTTCCGGCAAGCGCGCATGCGCGGCGATTTCGCGGTGCATTGGGAGGCCCACGGCCATTGCTACGCTTTGCCCCGCGCGATCAATGACGACATCGGCGCCGGGCGCACAGTGGTGGCGAATGTTTCGCGCACGATGGTTGGCGCGATACGCCGCGCCTATGCCGATGTCACGGTGGTTTCGATCACGGCGCCAACAGAAATTCTCGCCGAACGCCTTGCTGCGCGGGCGCGTCGCGGCGACGGGCAGATCGAGGACCGGCTCGGCCGCGCCGTCGAGGGTCTCGCAACCGCGCCAGACGTGACTATCGTCAATGTCGGCGGTGTCGAGGACCATGCGCGCGAGCTTGTACAGGTTATCGAGGGCGTTCGAGCGAGCGAGTAGGTCGCCTTCGCGAGCGCGGCTATCAGGAGAACGGCAATGTCGATCATTGCGACGGTCGAACAGCTCGAGGCGATTTACGGACAACCCAACGAGGCCTCCACCGTCAAGGTATCGGCAAAGATCACGCCGCAATATTGCGCGCTGATCGACAAGTCGCCATTCGCCGCGCTGGCAACCTGCGGGCCTGAAGGACTGGATTGCTCGCCGCGCGGCGATGTGTGCGGTTTTGTTCGCGTTCACGACGAAAAGACCCTGATGATACCCGATCGCCGCGGCAACAACCGCGTCGATTCGCTGCGCAACATTGTGCGCGATCCGCGAGTTGCGCTGCTGTTTCTGATTCCAGGATCAGGCAGCACGCTGCGCGTCAACGGCCGTGCGCAGGTATCGGTTCATCCCGACTTGCTGGCCTCATTTGAGGTGGACGGCACGGCGCCGCGCACGGTCATCATCATCACGGTGGACGAGATTTATTTTCAATGCGCCCGCGCCATTGTCCGATCCGACCTGTGGAATCCCGACAAACGGGTCGACCCCAAAACCTTGCCGACGCCGAGCCAGATTCTTGCCGACATGAGCGATAACCGTGTCGGTGGCGAGCATTACGACAGGGCCTGGCCGGAACGCGCGCGGCAATCGCTATGGTAACGGGCCGTTTTGGGGAATGATTCGAATTGCACCCCGACTTGGGGATGGGTTACCAGCTCAGATTGACTTCGGCGACTGCCGGGCCGGATCAGATAGCGGGGAAGCCATGCAATCCAAAGCATTCGAGACGGTCATCACCGAAACCGCCGATTCTCTCGCCGGCCCGTGGCGCCGGCCGCACCAGATGCTCCATGTCCAGGTCTATGATTCTCACGCCTCCATTCACGACGATGCGACGGCGCAGAAGCTGGGATTTCAGGGAGGGACGATCGAAGGGCCGACGCATTTCAGCCAGTTCGCTCCGTTGTGCGTGAGCTTGTGGGGAAATGCCTGGTTCGAGACCGGATGTATTTCCGCGCATTACCGCAATCCCTCCTTCGAGGGAGAAGAGGTGCAGGCGCTTTTGACAAAGCCCGGACCGGGCCAGAAGCAGTGCAAAATCCAAATGGTCAAGCGCAATGGGACCGAGGTTCTGCGCGGCTCGGCTTCAGTGGGGCAAGACGCATCGCCGACGGAGCTTGATCAGCGGCTGACCGAGCTGAAGCCGCTGGCCGATCCGGTGATCCTGCGCGACGTGAAGGTCGGCCTGAAGACCAAACGCCAGGTCGTGCGGATGGATTTCGATCAGAATATGGGCGAGCTCTATCCATTCTCGCTTGAAGACAAGCTCAAGGTCATCACCGAGCCAAGCCCGTATTACAGAAAGGACGCAGGACCCGGTAATCCCTGGCGACGTCCGATCATTCCGATCGAGATGCTCAGCGTCTTGTTTCAATACCGGTCGCGGGAGGATCGTCTGCCGGTCAAGGGCCCGGCGGTCGGCCTGTTTGCCGATCAGGAAATTCGGCTGCTGCACGGGCCGTTGTTCGCCGCAGAGGATTATCAGACCGAACGGGAAGTGGTGGCGCTCAGCGGCAGCCGCAGGACCGAAAGTCTCTGGCTGCGGACCACGGTCTTTGCAAAGGATGGTCTAGTTGTCGCGAAGATGGTGCTGAACCTTGCGAGCCTCAAAGACTCTTACGCGCCCTATACTCAGGAATACGATCAGTTCTATGCCCAAGGCGCTTGATCAGCGTCCTATGGATTGCAAGGCTTCAGGGTCTTTATCGCCGTTTCGGCTTCGGCCCGGGTTTTATAAACCGTGTCGCTGGCAACGGTAATATTCGGCGTGTCTGTGCGAGGCAGCTTGTCAGCGACGGTGCAGCTCTTGGTGAGGGAATTCAGCACAACGTAAAATGCGGGCGCGGTTCTATCCATCTGGGCCAGGCCGGAGCCGCCCAAAATCATCAGGAAGCCGAAGCAAAGCAAACTTTGTTTCATCAAAGCCTCCGTCCCTGACTGGGGTAACCTTATGAGCGGGATTTGAGCTCCGACGGAACCGGGCCTGAGAGCGGTGACTGTCGGATTCAGGTCGAAAGCGCTGACCCTTTGGAGTGCACACAGGTCGATCCGCATGGGAGCGAAACCTGAACGTTGATCCAAATGATTGGGCCCCGGTGCATCAAGGCATCGCGGGGCCCGTAATCTTCGCTCTGCGAAGGATGTCTGGTACACACCAGGAGTATGTCAAGACCTGAAGGCGCGTGGCCTTTGCGTCCCGGGTCTCGCGGGTAGATTCAGATTGTCGGCGGCGCAAATGATGGCTAGCAGCTGCAGTTCACCTCAATCTGCGCCGTGACCTTGCATATGAGCAAGGTCATTGCAATGTGCCCGGTGGCGTCATGCTCCTCATCCAATGTTGTCCCTGCGGACATCAGGTCTGCTGGACATTATGTCCGCGCTTGCTGCGGTCGTCTCGACCACATGATCGAAC
>DASSGM010000331.1:0-3398 GCA_035693465.1 Bradyrhizobium sp.
AAGCCGCCATAGGGCTGGAACAGATCGGGATAGCTTTCATTGCCGCCGAGGCCGAGACCGGCCGCGATATTCAAGGACATCTGATGTCCGCCGTGCGGAATGCATCGGCTGGGAGACCAGCCGCTGGCTTGCAGCACGCCAAGCGTGCGCTGATACTCGCATAGCCCGTACGACAGCGCGCAATCGAATTGCAGCCAGTCACGGTCGGGCCGCATCGCGCCATAGCGAATGAGATTGCGGGCATCCTGATGGCTGAAGAGATTCTCGCCGGTCGCCATCGGTGCGGGATAGAATTCCGCGAGCGCGGCCTGAAGCTGGAAATCCAGGGGATCGCCAGCCTCCTCGTACCAGAACAGCGGATAATCGCGCAGCATTCTTGCATAGGCGATCGCAGTCTCCAGATCGAACCGGCCGTTGGCGTCGACCGCGAGTTGGGCCGCACCGCCGATTTCATCGAGCACGGCTTCGATGCGCTCACGATCTTCCGAGATCGGCGCGCCGCCGATCTTCATCTTCACGACATTGTAGCCGCGATCGAGATAGCCGCGCATCTCGCCGCGCAGCATCGACAGATCCTTGCCCGGATAATAATAGCCGCCGGCGGCATAGACGAACACGCGGGGATTTGGGTCAAGTCCGTGGCGCTCGGCCAGCAATCGAAACAGCGGTTTTCGCGCGATCTTGGCTACCGCATCCCACACCGCCATGTCGATGGTGCCGACCGCAACCGAGCGCTCGCCATGGCCGCCCGGTTTTTCGTTCGACATCAGCGTCGCCCAGATCTTGTCCGGATCGAGATTGTCGCCGGCCTCGTCGAGCAAGGTCTTCGGATCGGCTTCCACCAGCCGCGGCGCGAAGCGCTCGCGGATCAGCCCGCCCTGTCCGTAGCGGCCATTGGAATTGAAGCCGTATCCGACCACCCGCTTGCCGTCGCGCACGGCATCGGTGACGACGGCAACGAGGCTGGTCGTCATCTTGGTAAAATCGATATAGGCGTTGCGGATCGGCGAGGCGATCGGTTTTGTAATTTCTCTGATGTCAACGATGCGCACGGACATGGTGTTTGGGCTTTCGGGGCCAATGAACTATTTCTTCGTCATGCCCGGGCTTGTCCCGGGCATTCACGCCTTAATGGTTGAGCCGCGAGAAGACATGGATGGCCCGGACAAGCCCGGGCATGACGATTTTTCTATGGGCTGGATTGCGTCAGCCTCAGGTCGGTCCCTTGTCGCGAAAGTACGGCTCGACCGGGCCGTGAACTTTTATGGTGAGCGGGTTGCCGTAGCGATCCTTGGCATTGCCTGCGGTCACCCGCACCCAGCCCTCGCTGACGCAGTACTCCTCGACATTGGTCTTCTCGATACCCTTGAAGCGAATGCCGACGTCGCGCGCGAGCACCTCGGCATTGTAGTAGGGGCTTTTCGGATCGGTCGAAAGACGGTCGGGCAGCTGGTCGCTCCTGGCGTCATTGTTTTCGTTCACAGCAGTGCCTCGATTTCCCTTGCCAGGCCTTCCGGTTTTGCGGTCGGCGCATGGCGCGCCACCACCCTGCCCGAACGATCGACCAGGAATTTGGTGAAATTCCATTTGATCGACGGGCCCAGCAGACCCGCCTTCTTGTTCTTCAGATAGTCAAACAACGGATGCGCGTTGCTGCCATTGACGTCGATCTTAGCAAACATCGGAAAGCTGATGGCATAGTTAGTGGCACAGAACTGCTCGATCTGTTCGGCGTCGCCGGGCTCCTGGTTTCCAAACTGGTTGCAGGGAAATCCGAGAACCGAAAAACCGCGCGGATGAAGCGCCTGATACAGCGCCTCCAGGCCTCGGTATTGCGGCGTGAATCCGCACGCGCTCGCGGTATTGACGATCAGCAAAACCTGACCCTCGAACCGCTTCAGCGGAATGTCCTCGCCGGCAAGTGATTTTGCCGTGAAATCGTAAATATCAGTCATCCTGTTCCTTCCGTTCGGTCGGCAACTGATTTAACGCCCGGGATCGACCGGCATCGATGGCGTTCCGCCGGCTTCGATCGCCTCACCCGCGAGCAGGCAAAGATCCTCGCGGTAGCGACCGGAGACGACCTGAACGCCGACGGGAATGCGTCCCACCAATCCGGTGGAGACCGTTAGCGCGGGCAGCCCCATGAAGGGAATGGCAATCTGCGGCAGCTGCGCCCGCCATACCCGCGCGAATGAGGCGTCATCGCGCAGATCGAGGCCGTCGGGAAACGGCAGTTCGGCGGAGACCGGCATCAGCAAAACCGCATAGGTCTCGAAAAACTGCAGCCATTCGCGGGTCAACGTCGCCCTTCGAGTCAGCGCTCTGGAGAACGCGCCCGCATCAAAGGGAAAAACCCTGGCCCGGTTGCCGCGCAGGCAGGCGAGCGCGCCGGGATCGCCCTCGCGCTCGGCGGCGTCGAGCTGCGCCTCATAGTTGTCGCCGAGCCACAACTTTGTCTGGAGGTCCGCGGCTTCGCGCAGCGGCGGCGTTGTTTCGATTTCTTCCACCGTCCAGCCGGCACGCTCCAGGCGCTTGCCGGCATCGGCGACCGCCGCTTTCACTTCCGCAACCGTTTCGAGCCCGTCGGGACGAAGGCAAAGCGCGGCGCGTTTCGCCCTCGCCGGTCCTTCCAGCGGCGCCGGCACCCACCAGGGATCGCGCACGTCTTTTCCGGACATCGCCGCGAGCGCGATCCTGAGATCGCCGATGGTGCGCGCCAGCGGGCCGGAGACCGCCGAGATCTGCGGCCCGATCGTGCGTTCAGGCAGCGATGCATTAAAGGCTGCGATACGCCCGACGGTCGGCCGCAGGCCATGAACGCCGCAGGCATAGGCCGGATAGCGGATCGATCCTGCGATATCGGTGCCATGCGCGATATGCCCGATGCCGGCAGCGACCGCCGCCGCCGCGCCACCCGATGAGCCCCCGGGCGTAATGCTCGCGTCGCGCGGATTTTTGGTGTCGCCATGGATCAGGTTGGTGGTGAACCAGCGGTACGAAAACGCCGGGCAGTTGGTGCGGCCGAGAATGACCGCACCCGCCTTGCGCAGATTGTCGATCACCGGGCTGTTGGCTGCCGCGATGACGTCGCGCTGCAGTTTCAGGCCGTTGGTGCTGGCAAACCCTTCCTGATCGATGTTGACCTTGACGGTGACCGGCACGCCCGCCAGCGGACCCAGGTCTTCGTTGCCAGCGATCGCCGCATCGATGGCACCGGCCTGCGCCAGCACATCTGCCGGCCGGTGGTCGACGACGGCGTTGATCGACGGGTTGACCGCATCCAGCCGGGCCAGCGCCGCCGAGGCCGCCTCCTTCGCCGAAACCTTTTTTGACCTTATCAGGGCGGCGATGTCTTTAGCGGGCAGACGCCAGAGATCTTGCATGGAACACTCCGT
>DASSGM010000332.1:0-2259 GCA_035693465.1 Bradyrhizobium sp.
CGCCATCCCAGCCAACTCTACGAGGCGGCGCTTGAAGGAATCCTGCTGTTTACGATCCTGGCGGTGATGATCCGCCTCGGCGCGTTGAAGCGGCCGGGGCTGATCCTCGGCAGCTTCATCGCGATTTACGGTCTTGCGCGTATCATCGGCGAATTCTTCCGGGAGCCCGACCCGCAACTCGGATTTTTGTGGGGCGGGCTGACCATGGGTATGCTGCTGTCGGTGCCGATGATCATTGCAGGAGCAATCATTATTGTGGTGGCATGGCGGCGCAATTTGCTGAAATAAGTACCGACCCCATTGCAAAGGCAGGCCGTGACTGAATATTCGCCGCTCCAGGCCGAACTCAAGAAGCTGATCAAGTCGTCCGGGCCGATGCCGGTCTGGCGCTACATGGAGCTGTGCCTGACCCATCCGCAGCACGGCTATTATGTTGCGCGCGATCCGCTCGGACGCGAGGGCGATTTCACCACCTCGCCGGAAGTCAGCCAAATGTTCGGCGAATTGCTCGGGCTGTGGGCGGCGTCGGTATGGAAGGGGATCGGTTCGCCTCCGGTGCTGCGGCTGATCGAACTCGGACCCGGGCGCGGCACCATGATGGCCGATGCGCTGCGCGCGCTGCGGGTGCTGCCGCCGCTCTATCAATCGCTCAGCGTCCATCTGGTCGAGATCAATCCGGTGCTGCGCGACAAGCAGAAATCGACGCTTGCGGGCGTGCGCAACATTGCCTGGCACGAGCGCCTCGACGACGTGCCCGCCGGTCCTTCGGTGATTCTTGCCAACGAGTATTTCGATGTGCTGCCTATCCATCAGGTGGTGAAGCGCGAAACCGGCTGGCATGAGCGCGTGATCGAAATCGACGGCAATGGCCAGCTGGTGTTCGGCGCCGCCGCTGAACCGACGCCGCGCTTTGAAGCGCTGCTGCCGCCGCTGGTGCGCGCGGCGCCGGTCGGCGCCGTGTTCGAGTGGCGGCCGGATGCCGAGATGATGAGGATCGCGGCCAGAGTTCGCGATCAGGGCGGCGCGGCGCTGATCATCGACTACGGTCACCTCCGCAGCGATGTCGGCGATACCTTTCAGGCCATCGCCCGCCATAGTTATACCGATCCACTGAAAAATCCCGGTCAGGCCGACATCACCGCCCATGTGGATTTCCAGGCGCTGGTGCGCGCCGCGGAGGATCTCGGGGCGCGCGTGCACGGCCCGGTGCCGCAGGGCGATTTTCTCAAGCGGCTCGGCATCGAAACCCGCGCAGTGACGCTGATGGCGAAGACCACGCCCGAGATTTCCGAGGACATTTCGGGCGCGCTGAAACGGCTGATTGGCGGCGGCCGCGGCGGCATGGGCTCGATGTTCAAGGTGCTCGCGGTCTCCGAGCCCAACCTGACCGCGCTGGCCGGATTTGGCGATGAGCACGAGGACGCCAGGGCGGAACCAACATGAGATTAGGATCATCGCTGCTCGCAGCCATTCCCGGCCTCCGTCACGCGTTCTTTACGCGCGAAGGCGGGGTGTCCGACGGCGTCTACCAAAGCCTCAACGGCGGCCTCGGCTCGAACGACGATCCCGCCAATGTCGCGGAAAATCGCCGCCGGATGGCGGAAGAGATGGGCGTCGCGCCGCAGCGCCTGCTCAGCGCATTCCAGATCCACTCGCCCGATGCCGTGGTGGCGACCGGACCGTGGCAAGGTGCGGCGCGGCCGCGCGCCGACGCCATCGTCACGCGCACCGCAGGTCTCGCCATCGGCATCACCGCAGCCGACTGCGGGCCTGTCTTGCTGGTCGACCCGAACGCGCGCGTGATCGGCGCGGTTCATGCGGGGTGGAAAGGCGCGCTGACCGGCATTGTGGAATCCACCGTCGAGGCCATGGAAAAGCTCGGCGCCGAACGCAGCGGCATGGTCGCGGCGATTGGTCCCCTGATCCGCCAGCACTCTTACGAAGTCGGGGGCGAATTCATCGAGCGTTTTGTCGACGCCGATGCCGACAATGCCGTGTTCTTCATTCCCTCGGAGCGCGAGGACCACGCGATGTTCGACCTTGCGGGATTTATCCGGATGCGGCTGGAAAACGCCGGCGTGTTGATGATCGACGATATCGGCGTCGACACCTATTCCGACGAGCGTTTTTATAGCTACCGGCGCTCGGTGCACCAGCGCGAGCCGGATTACGGCCGCCACGTTCATGCCATCGTGCTGGAGCGGTGACGAGCGGAAGTAGCTCAACTTGAAATGAAAATCATCGGCGCGCGGCTTGCTC
>DASSGM010000333.1:0-12735 GCA_035693465.1 Bradyrhizobium sp.
ACATATCGCAATGTCGGGCGACCGCGGCGCTATTCAAAGCCTTGCCGGGCTGGATATCGGCCGAAAGATATTTCTGCATATCAACAATTCCAACCCGGCGCTGCTGCGCGCCTCGCCCGAGCGCGAGATCGCCGAGCGCGCCGGCTGGCAATTTCCCGCCGATGGAACGGAGGTCGTGCTTTGAACACGACGACCTCGAATGGGATGACGGCCTTTTCACGCGGTAACAGCAGGCCGCTGAACAGCGCCGAGGAACTGGAGGCGGCGCTCCGTCAAATCGGGGCCACCCGATATCACAATCTGCATCCGTTCCATCGGCTATTGCACGGCGGCAAGCTGAATAAGGGACAGGTGCAGGCCTGGGCGCTCAACCGCTACTATTACCAGAGCACCATTCCGATCAAGGATGCCGTAGTGATCTCGCGCTTCCGTGACCGCGGCATCCGGCGCGAATGGCGGCACAGACTAGAGGATCATGACGGAGATCTGGGTATCGAAGGCGGCATCGAGCGCTGGCTGAAGCTGACCGAGGGGCTCGGGCTCGACAGCGCTTACGTGGAATCCACCGAAGGCATCCTTCCCGCGACCCGCTTTGCGGTCGATGCCTATGTGCACTTTGTCCGCGACAGCACACCGCTGGAAGCCATTGCCTCCTCGCTGACCGAGCTGTTCGCGCCGAACCTGCATGAGGAACGCATCTCGGGAATGCTGGCGCACTACGATTTCGTCAATCCCGACATCATGAGCTATTTCAGCCGGCGCATGGAACAGGCGCCGCGCGACGCCAACTTCGCGCTCGACTACGTCAAGACCCGTGCCAGGACGCCCGCTGAGCGCGAGGCGGTCTGCAACGCGCTGATTTTCAAGACCAACGTGCTTTGGGTTCAGCTCGACGCACTATATCATGCCTATGTCGACGGCCATGTGCCGCCGGGTGCATTTGTGCCCAAGGACAGTTAGAGGCGAAGCGATGACAGCCACGCGCAACCGCCACATCAGTGTCAGCGAGGCGAGCCGGCCGCTGCTGCCGCGCCATGCGAGGCTGAAGTTCGACGAGACCCGGCAGCGCTGGGTCATTCTGGCGCCCGAGCGCGTGCTGGCGCCGGATGAGATCGCCGTCGAAGTGCTTCAGCTCTGCGACGGTGCCCGCAGCGTCGAGGCGATGATCGACCAGCTTGCTGCCAAATACACCGCCGACCGCGATACCATTGCTGCCGATGTCATCGCCATGCTGCAGGACCTTGCCGACAAGGGTTTTTTGACTGAAGCGCGCGAGAAGACTTCATGAGTCCGACGCTTACCGATGCCCGCGCGGACGCTGGCGCTCCCTCTGATGGGCTCGCCGTGCTGGAGAGCCGCGGCTCGACGGCCGAGACTTTCGGCATTCCGCTTGCGGTGCTTGCGGAAATAACGCATCGCTGTCCGCTGCAATGTCCCTATTGCTCCAACCCGATTGAGCTGGAGCGGGGCGGCAACGAACTGACGACCGAGGAGTGGAAGAAGGTGCTCTCCGAGCTCGCTGAAATCGGCGTGCTGCAAATCCATTTCTCCGGCGGCGAGCCCACGGCACGGAAGGATCTGGTCGAACTCGTGCAACATGCCAGCGATGTCGGGCTGTACTCCAACCTGATTACGTCTGCGGTGCTGCTCACCAAGGAGAGGCTTGGCGCGCTGGCCGACGCCGGGCTGTGTCACGTCCAGGTCAGTTTCCAGGGCAATGAGCCCGTCGTCGCCGATCGCGTCGCCGGCTTCAGAGGCGCGCACGCAAAGAAGATCGAAGTCGCGAAGTGGACGCGGGAGCTGGACTTGCCGCTGACGGTCAACGCGGTCATGCATCGGCAAAACCTGTTCCAGCTCCCCGACATCATCCAGATGGCGATCGATCTCGACGCCGATCGGCTCGAAGTCGCCAATGTGCAGTATTACGGCTGGGCGTTGAAAAACCGCGCCGCGCTGATGCCGACCATTGCGCAGATCGAGGAGACCAACCGCATTGTCGAGGAAGCGCAGGCGCGGCTGAAGGGCACCCTCGCCATCGACTATGTGGTGCCGGATTACTATGCACTGCGGCCGAAGAAATGCATGGGCGGTTGGGGCCGGCAGTTCTTCAACATCTCGCCCTCGGGAAAGGTTTTGCCGTGTCATGCCGCGGAAACCATCACCGGGCTCGAATTCGAATCGGTGCGTGGCGATCATTCGATTGCCTGGATCTGGCAGCACTCCGAGGCCTTCAACCGCTATCGCGGCACCGGCTGGATGGCCGAGCCATGCAAAAGCTGCGAGTTCAGGGAGATCGATTTCGGCGGCTGCCGCTGCCAGGCCTTTGCGCTTTCAGGCGATGCCGGCAATACCGATCCGGCCTGCACGCTGTCGCCGCTGCACGAGCAGATTTTCAAGCAGGCCGAGGCCGAAGCGGCGGCTGGCAGCAACCGCTTCATCTATCGCAATTTTGCCGGGGGCACGCCGGAGACGGGCGGCGGCCATGGCGCCTGATGCGGGAAAATCCTTAAAGGCTCGACCCGATCCGTTCGCGCCGCTGACGTCGCAACTGCTGCCGGTCGGCGACGGCCATGAGATCTACGTCGAAAGCGTTGGCCGCGCGGATGGCATCCCGGCCGTCTATCTGCACGGCGGTCCGGGCAGCGGCTGCCAGCCCGATCACCGGCGGCTGTTCGATCCGGAGCGCTTTCATGCGGTGTTGTTTGATCAGCGCGGCGCGGGCCGAAGCCGCCCCAAAGGCCGCCGCGAGGACAACACGCTGGCGCATCTGATCGCCGATCTTGAGGTGATCCGGGAGAAATTTGGCTTCGAGCACTGGATCATTGTTGGCGGCTCCTGGGGCGCGACGCTGGCACTGGCCTATGCGCAAGCGCATCCGCGTCGGGTCCGCGGCATCGTCTTGCGCGCGACCTTCCTCGGCACCCGCGCAGAGCTGGAAGGCGCATTCGTCGACGTACTTCCGCGCTTCCACCCGGATCTCAGCGAAGATTTCCTGAGCGTGTTGTCAGGAGAAGAACGCGGGCAGCCGCTCGATGCCTACTGGCGCCGCATTCTCGACCCCGATCCTGCGATGCACGGCCCGGCCGCGCGCGCCTGGCACGACACCGAGCAGATACTTTCTCAACACACCTCGACGCGTGTCCGGCTCGATCTTGATGCCCTGAACTCGTCGCGTGCCCTGCCCGCCACGCCTTTCATGGAAGCGCACTATTTCCAGCGCGACTGCTTCATGAACCCAAATCAGCTTCTCACCGAGGCCGGCAAGCTCAGGGGGATTCCGGGCATCATGGTACAGGGCCGTTATGATCTGTTGTGTCCGCCGGCGACGTCGCATGCGCTCGCGGCGCTATGGCCGGGTTCCGAAGTTCGCCACATCGAAGGCGCCGGCCATTCGCTCTACGATCCCGGCATCAGGAACGCCGTGATGAGGGCGGTCGCGGATATGGCCTCCAAGGTAACGGGATAGAGGACGTCGGCAATGCCGCTCGCCGGAAAGGGAATGCTGCTGACGTCGATGGACATCGATCCATCCGATGAAGCTGAATTCAATCGCTGGTACGACCGCGAGCACCTCGAGGAACGCGTCGCCATCGACGGTTTCCTCGAGGCGCGGCGCTATGTCGCGCATGAAGGCTCGCCGAAATATCTGTGCCTGTATTCCACCGCGACGTTTGAGGTGCTCGACAGCCCCGCCTATCGCGCGAAGCTTGCCAGGCCGACCGATTGGTCCAAAAAGACCATGGCGCGTTTCAAGAATATGATCCGCGCGGTAGCGCGCATTACGATCAGCTGCGGACAAGGACGCGGCGCGGCGCTCGGCATCCTCCGCCTTCGTCCCTCCATCGGAACCGAGGACAGATTGCGCGCCGAACTGCGCCAGAAACTCGATCCGGGGCAGCTTGACGGCATGATCTCGATGCATCTGATTGAGAGCGATCCGACGCTTTCCAAACCGCTTACTGACGATCGCTCGGCTTCCAATCCCGGCGCGGCCGACTGGTTCGTCCTGATCGACGGAACGCATGTCGACGTGACCTCGGCAGCGATCGCAACTCGCTTCACCGGTTCCAGGTTTGAACCGGGAATAAAGATATCGGCGGGCAGTTATGATCTGATGTGGGACCTGGCGAAGACTGACACTCGGTTGACCTGAATCAAGCCGTAACTGATCGGAATATGCCATTTGCTGCAGTGCCACATGCAGCGGAGCGGCGTTAAAGCCGGGGGCCCAGACCAATAGGGAATAGCGAATAGGCAAAAATGGCTTTCCACCGCAGCGCCGATCATATTGAATGGGTTGATTCACTAAGTCCATGATATGGCAGGCGAACCAGAAGAGCGCCGTGATGAGCGTTCGCAACAAAAGTTAAAGGCCGCGCGACCTATCGCTACGTGCGGACAAGGTAGGAATGAAACCGACTGATATCTCGGCACCCGACTACTTTCACAAAGTGGTCGACTGCCAGTGGGCCTGTCCCGCGCATACGCCCGTTCCAGAATACATCCGCTTGATCGCCGAGGGCCGCTACAGCGACGCCTACATGATCAATTGGCGATCGAATGTGTTTCCGGGAATACTGGGACGCACCTGCGATCGTCCATGCGAGCCCGCGTGCCGCCGCGGCCGTGTCGAGGAAACCCCGGTCGCGATCTGCCGGTTGAAGCGCGTCGCCGCCGATTTCAAGGACGACGTCAAGCACCGCATGCCGCGGCCGTCGGCGAAAAACGGCAAGCGTATCGCGATCGTCGGTTGCGGCCCCGCCTCGCTCACGGTGGCGCGCGACCTCGCGCCGCTCGGCTACCATTGCACCGTGTTCGATTCCGATCCGAAGGCGGGCGGGATGATGCGCACGCAGATTCCGAAATTCCGCCTGCCGGATTCGGTGATCGACGAGGAAACCGATTACATCCTCAATCTCGGCATCGACTTCAGGGGTGGCCAGCGCATCGACAGCCTGAAGAAGCTGCTCGGCGAGAACTTTGATGCGATCTTTGTCGGCTCCGGCGCGCCGCGCGGCCGCGAGCTCGACATTCCCGGCCGCAGGGAAGCGGCGAGCAATATTCACATCGGCATCGACTGGCTCTCGAGTGTGTCGTTCGGTCATACCGACAAGATCGGCAAGCGCGTGATCGTGCTTGGCGGCGGCAATACCGCGATGGATTGTTGCCGCACCGCGCGCCGGCTCGGCGGCCAGGACGTCAAGGTGATCGTGCGTTCCGGCTTCGAGGAGATGAAGGCCTCTCCCTGGGAGAAAGAGGACGCCATGCATGAGGACATTCCGATCCTCAATTTCATGGTGCCCAAGGCCTTCACCCACGACAATGGCAAGCTCACGGGCGTCACCTTCCAGAAGGTGAAGGCCGAGTACGACGCCAAGGGCCGGCGCAGCCTGGTGCCATCCGGCGAACCGGATCAGACCATCGCCTGCGACGACGTGCTGGTGGCGGTCGGCCAGGAGAACGCCTTTCCCTGGATCGAGCGCGACTGCGGCGTCGAATTCGACAAGTGGGACATGCCCAAGGTCGATGCCAAGACCATGGGGTCGACCCATCCAAAAGTGTTCTTCGGCGGCGACGCTGCATTCGGCCCGAAGAACATCATCTGGGCGGTGGCGCACGGCCACGACGCCGCGCTTTCGATCCACAAGCTGCTGTCCGGCGAAGACATTACCGAGCGTCCGCTGCCCGAGGTGCAGATCTCATCGCAGAAGATGGGCATCCATGAGTGGAGCTACGACAACGATATCTCCAGCGACAAGCGCTTCAAGGTGCCGCATCGCGACAAGGTCGTCTCGCTGAGAGACATCCGTGCCGAGGTCGAACTCGGTTATGATGTCAAGCTCGCGCTCGGCGAGGCACGGCGTTGCCTGAATTGCGACATCCAGACAGTATTCACCGCCCCGCTGTGCATCGAGTGCGACGCCTGCGTCGATATCTGCCCAATGGATTGCATCACCTTCACGGAGAACGGCGAGGAAGCGGATTTGCGTCAGCGATTGAAGGCGCCCACACCGCATCTCGACCAAGACCTCTATGTCGCCGACGGCCTTAAGACCGGGCGCGTCATGGTGAAGGATGAAGACGTCTGCTTGCACTGCGGCCTGTGCGCCGAGCGCTGTCCCACCGGCGCCTGGGACATGCAAAAATACCTCATCGATATGACCCTCGCAGGTACATCATGCCCGTCCAAAAGCCGATCAGCAGCGTAAACGACTTCGTCGTCCGCTTCGCCAACGTCAACGGCTCGGGCTCGGCGAGCGCCAACGAGCTGTTTGCGCGCTCGATCCTGCGCCATGGCGTGCCCGTCTCGCCGCGCAACATCTTCCCATCCAACATCCAGGGCCTGCCGACCTGGTACGAAGTGCGGGTGACCGAGGACGGCCATCTCGGCGCGCGCGGCGGCGTCGATTTGATGGTGGCGATGAACCCGCAGACCTGGGACAAGGACGTCGCTTCGATCGAGCCCGGCGGCTACCTGTTCTACGACTCGACCAAGCCGATGCCGTCGTCGAAATTCCGCGCCGACATCGGCGTGATCGGCGTGCCGCTGACCGCCATCGCCAACTCGACCTATAGCGATCCGCGCCAGCGCCAGCTATTCAAGAACATCATCTATCTCGGCGCGATATGCGCGCTGCTCGAGATGGACCCGAAGCTGATCGAGCAATTGATCGGCGAGCAATACAAGGGCAAGGAAAAGCTGTTGTCCTCGAACGTTCACGCGCTGCATCTCGGGCGCGATTGGGCGTTGCAGAATCTCAAATGCCCGATCGGCCTGCGCGTCAGGAAAACCGACAAGGTCGGCGATCGCATTTTCATCGAAGGCAACAGCGCGGCGGCGCTCGGCGCGGTCTATGGCGGCGCCACCGTGTGTGCCTGGTACCCGATCACGCCGTCGTCGTCGCTTGCCGACGCCTTCGCCGGCCACTGCAAGAAGCTGCGGCACGATCCCGAGACCGGCAAGGCAAAGTACGCCATCGTGCAAGGCGAGGACGAACTGGCTTCGATTGGCATCGTGATCGGCGCGTCATGGAATGGCGCGCGCGCTTTCACCGCAACTTCCGGCCCCGGAATCTCGCTGATGACGGAATTCATCGGGCTGTCTTATTTCGCGGAAGTGCCGGCCGTGATCATGAACGTACAGCGCGCCGGTCCATCGACCGGCATGCCGACGCGCACCCAGCAATGCGACATCATTGCCTGCGCCTATGCTTCCCATGGCGACACCAAGCACGTGATGCTGTTTCCGGAAGACCCGGCCGAAGCCTTCGAATTCGCGGCCCAGGCCTTCGATCTCGCCGACCGCCTGCAGACCACGATCTTTGTCATGCTCGATCTCGATATCGGCATGAACCACTGGCTGTGCCGCCCACTGAAGTGGGATGACGCGCGGCAATACGACCGCGGCAAGGTGATGACGGCGGATATGCTGGACGAGGGCCGCGATTTCGGGCGCTATCTCGACGTCGACGGCGATGGCATTCCCTACCGCACCTATCCCGGCACCCACCCGACCAAAGGCTCGTTCTTCACCCGCGGTACCTCGCGCGACCGTTACGCGCGCTATTCCGAGGAAGGCTCGGTCTACGCCGACAACATGCAGCGGCTGGTGCGCAAATTCGAGACCGCCCAGGACATGGTGCCGCGGCCGCTGCAGGCCAACGCCGCCAAGCCGACCAAATACGGCGTAATCTATTTCGGTTCGACCGCGCCGGCCATGGATGAGGCGATCGGGCTATTGGAGGCGCGCGGACACGAACTCGACAGGCTCCGCATCCGCGCCTTCCCATTCCACTCCAGTGTCGCGAGCTTCATTGCCGACCATGACTTTGTCTATGTGGTCGAGCAGAATCGCGACGCCCAGCTTCGCTCGCTGATCGTCAACGAGAACGGCATCGATCCGGTCCGGCTGGTCCCGATCCTGCATTATGACGGCACGCCGATCACCGCGCGCTTCATCGCCGGCGCGATCGGCGATCACCAGGATCAGCTAAAACTGACCCCGCTCCGCAAGGTTGTGTCATGACCTACATTGCCAAGCCGAAATTCCATCATCCGGGACTCCCGAAGAACGAACTCGGCTATACCCACCGCGATTACGAGGGCAAGATTTCGACGCTATGCGCCGGCTGCGGCCATGATTCGATCACGGCATCGATCATCGAGGCCTGCTACGAGCTTTCGATCGAACCGCATCGCGTCGCCAAAATTTCGGGCATCGGCTGCTCCTCCAAGACGCCCGATTACTTCCTTGGCAATTCGCATGGCTTCAATTCGGTCCATGGCCGCATGCCGTCGGTCCTGACCGGTGCCAATCTGGCCAACCGCGATCTGATCTATCTCGGCGTCTCCGGCGATGGCGACTCGGCGTCGATCGGCTTTGGGCAGTTCGCGCATTCGATCCGGCGCGGCGTCAACATGACCTATATCGTCGAGAACAACGGCGTCTATGGCCTGACCAAGGGCCAGTTCTCGGCCACCGCCGACCGCGGCTCGAAGTCCAAGAAGGGCGTGATGAATACCGACAGTGCCATCGACCTAGTGGCGATCGCGCTTCAGCTCGGCGCGAGCTTCGTGGCGCGGAGTTTTTCCGGCGACAAATCGCAGCTGGTGCCGCTGATTGCGGCCGCGATCCAGCACCAGGGAGCGGCCTTCATCGACGTGATCAGCCCCTGCGTCGCCTTCAACAATCATGCCGGCTCGACCAAAAGCTTTGACTATGTGCGCGAGCACAATGATGCTGTGAACCGCCTTGACGTGATCACCGGCCGTGACCCGATCACCGTCGACTACGCGCCGGGGACGGTACAGGTGGTCGAGCAGCACGACGGAACGAGACTGGCGCTGCGCAAGATCGATGCCGACTATGACGCGCACGACCGCGTCGCGGCGATGTCATTTCTGCAACGGCACGCCGCCCAGGGCCAGATCGTCACCGGCTTGCTCTATGTCGATCCGGAACCGGAAGACCTGCACGCCCATCTCGATACTGTGGATACACCGCTCAACCAGCTCGACGAGAAAGCGTTGTGTCCGGGCTCCGCCGCGCTGGACAAGATCAACGCCAGCTTGCGCTAGGCGCGCTCCATAAATCTCGGTTCAACGCCTGGTAGATATGCCGGGCCCTAGGGCGCGTTTTCAGCCTTTGGGGCGGTCTTCGCCGCATCTCGCGCAAACGCTACCACCAGCGCCGGGCCGCTGGGCAAGCTGAAAATTGTTTATCACCTGAACGACCTCGACGAGGTTAGCTTCGTTCTCGGCAACATTCAGAACCATCTCGACGGCGTCGGCGGCCCTGACCATGTCACGATCGCACTCGTGGTGCGTGGCCAGGCGTTGCCGGCGTTTCACTCGGCATCAGCGAACCCCGATCTCACTCGGCGCGTCGGCCAGTTTTCCAAAGCCGGCCTTGAACTCGCCGCATGCGGCAACAGCATGAAATTCCAGAATGTTACGTTGAAGGATTTGTTGCCGGGGTTCATCAGCGCCGACAAGGGCGGCGTGGTCCGGATCGCGGAACTGCAGTCGCAAGGGTACCTCTATCTGAGGCCCTGAGCGCGGCGGCCTGCCGGCCTCACAAAATTGCGCCGCGACATCCGCCAGGCCGCCAATTTCCCCTCGGGATCGATATGTTGTGAGTGGCGTTATGCCCGGAGGGTACGCATATTGCTCCTCGTCAACGCTCTCCCATGGATTGTTGACAAAATTCGGCGTCCCGCCAGAACAGGTGCCGGAACCGATATCGGCCAGCCTCGAACAGAACAGGGCATCATGAATCCCGTCAAAGCACTCGAACAGCACGGCCAGTCGGTCTGGCTGGATTTCCTGGCCCGCGGCTTCATCGTCAAGGGCGACCTGAAAAGGCTAAGCGATAACGACGGCGTCAAGGGCGTCACGTCGAATCCCTCGATCTTCGAGAAGGCGATCGGCAGTTCCAGCGAATATGACGGCGCCATCGCAAAGGCACTCAAGAACGGCGATCGACCGATCGCCGAGCTGTTCGAACTTCTCGCCGTCGAGGACATCCAGCTTGCGGCGGATGTGCTGCGGCCGGTTTATGACCGCCTCAAGGGAGCCGACGGTTTCGTCAGCCTGGAGGTCTCGCCCTATCTCGCCATGGATACCAAGGGCACCATCGCCGAGGCCAAGCGGCTCTGGAAGCACGTCAACCGCAAGAATCTGATGGTCAAGGTGCCTGCGACGGCGGAAGGCCTGCCCGCGATCCAGCATCTGACCAGCGAGGGGCTCAGCATCAACATCACGCTGTTGTTCTCCCGGAAGGTCTATAAGCAGGTCGCCGAGGCCTATCTCGCCGGATTGGAAAAATATGTCGCGGGCGGCGGCGATCCCTCCCATATCGCGAACGTTGCCAGTTTCTTCGTCAGCCGCATCGACAGCGCGGTCGACAAGCAGCTCGACGAGAAGATCGCGCAAGCGAACGATCCGACCGAGAAGGAGCGGCTGGCCGCGCTGAAGGGCAAGGTCGCCATCGCGAATGCAAGGCTCGCCTATCAGGAATACAAGCGCCTGTTCGCCGGACCGCGCTGGGAGAAGCTCAAGGCCAAGGGCGCCAGGCCGCAGCGGCTGCTGTGGGCCTCGACCGGTACAAAAAACAAGGACTATAGCGATGTGCTCTATGTCGAGGAGCTGATCGGCCCCGACACCATCAATACCATGCCGCCGGCAACGCTCGAAGCTTTTCGCGACCATGGCAAGCTGCGCGACAGCCTTGAGGAAAATATCGATGATGCCAGGCGCGTCCTCGCCGAGCTCGAGAAATCGAGTATCTCGCTCGACGCCATCACGGCCGAGCTGGTCAAGGATGGCGTCAAGCTGTTTGCCGACGCCGCCGACAAGCTTTATGGGGCGGTCGCGCACAAGCGCGCGGCCGTGCTCATGGACGGCATTGATCGGCAGCAACTCGCGCTCGGCGGCAGCATCGCCAAGGCTGTGGAGAGAAGCACCGAGGATTGGCGTGCGTCAGGCAAAATACGCCGTCTCTGGCAGCACGATAAATCGCTGTGGACCGGGACCGACGAGGACAAGTGGCTGGGCTGGCTGCATAGTCCTGCCTCAGCCGATGTCGCGGATTACGAGGACTTTGCCCGGCGGGTGAAAGGGCAAGGTTTTACCGACGCCGTGGTGCTCGGCATGGGTGGATCGAGCCTGGGACCGGAAGTGCTGGCGGAGACGTTTGCCTCAAGACCCGGATTCCCGAAGCTGCACGTGCTTGACTCGACCGACCCAGCGCAGGTCCATCAGCTTCAGGCTTCGATCAACATCGCCAAAACCCTGTTCATTGTTTCCAGCAAATCCGGCAGTACCACCGAACCGAACGTGATGAAGGATTATTTCTTCGCGCAGGTTTCCAAAGCGATCGGCGCCGACAAGGCCGGTCACCGCTTCATCGCGGTGACCGACCCCGGCTCGTCGCTGGAGAAGGTCGCAACCAGGCAAGGTTTTGCACGCGTTTTCCATGGCGAGCCGACGATCGGCGGACGTTACTCCGTGCTGTCGCCATTCGGGCTGGTGCCGGCCGCAACCGCAGGTATCGAGCTCCGCACCCTGCTGAAGCATGCGCTGTCGATGGTGCGCTCCTGCGGAGCGGACGTGCCGCCGCACGAGAATCCCGGAGTGCAGCTCGGCCTCGCCATGGGTCACGCCGGTCTCGAAGGCCGCGACAAGGTAACGGTCCTGTCGTCGAAAAAAATATCCGACTTCGGCGCCTGGGCCGAACAGCTGATCGCGGAATCCACCGGCAAGGAGGGCAAGGGCTTGATCCCGATCGACGGCGAACCGCTTGGCGAGGTGGCGCTGTATGGACAGGACCGGTTCTTCATCGACATCAGGACCGAAGGCGAAAGCGATACGGCGCACGATGAAAAACTGGCCGCGCTGGAGAAGGCTGGGCATCCCGTGGTCCGTATCGTCATGAAATCGGTCGACCATATCGGTCAGGAATTCTTCCGCTTCGAGGTCGCGACCGCGGTCGCCGGCGCGGTGCTCGGCATCAATCCTTTCAACCAGCCGGACGTCGAGGATGCCAAGATCAAGACCCGCGAGCTGATAGCTGCATTCGAAAAGACCGGTGCCCTGCCCCCGGAGAAGCCGGTGATGGCCTCGGTGCGGGCCGATATCTACACCGACGACAAGAACGCCGCCGCCTTGCGCAGGGCGGGCGCCGATGGCGATCTCGGCTCCTGGCTGAAAGCGCATCTATCGCGCGTCAGCGCCGGCGACTATGTGGCGCTGCTCGCCTACGTCGAACGCAATCACGCGCATGTCGACGAGCTACAGCACATGCGGCTGGAGGTGCGCGACAAGCGCCATGTCGCGAGCTGCGCCGAATTCGGCCCGCGTTTCCTGCATTCCACGGGCCAAGCCTATAAGGGCGGCCCGGACAGCGGTGTATTTCTGCAGATCACGGCCGATGACGCCCGGGATCTTGCGATACCCGGCCAAAAGGCCACTTTCGGGGTGATCAAGGCTGCCCAGGCGCGCGGCGATTTCGATGTGCTGACCGAGCGAGGCCGCCGCGCGTTGCGCGTGCATCTCAAGGGCGATCTCGAAGTGGCGCTGAAGGAGCTCGACACTGCGATACACAATTCGTTGAATTAGAGGACAGCAATGCAGCTCGGCATGATCGGCTTGGGCCGGATGGGCGGCAATATCGTCCGCCGGCTGATGAAGCACGGACACTCCACTGTCGTTTACGACAAGGACCCGAAGGCGGTC
>DASSGM010000334.1:0-6419 GCA_035693465.1 Bradyrhizobium sp.
GTGACCTTCAGCCTGTTCGGCTTCATCATCGGCATCTGGGCCGACGGTTTCGAGAAGCTGCAGATGATCCCGATGCTGGTGGTGACGCCGCTGACCTTCCTCGGCGGCAGTTTCTATTCGGTGAATATGCTGCCCTCGGGCTGGCGCACCATCACGCTGCTCAATCCGGTGGTCTATCTGATCAGCGGCTTCCGCTGGAGCTTTTACGAAATTGCCGACGTCAGTGTCGGCGTCAGCGTCGGCATCACGCTGACCTTCCTCGCGATCTGCATGGTCGTGGTGTGGTGGATCTTCAAGACCGGCTATCGGCTGAAGAATTGACGGCGTAAACCGTCATTCCAGGGTGCGAGCAGAGCGAGCGAACCCGGAATCTCGAAATTCCCCGATGTGCAATTGCGCATCTGAGGTCGGTCCTTCGGACCATCCCGGAATGACGGCTGCGCGATTTTACCGATAACAGCGGAAACGACCGTAGCGGTTGTAATAGCCGCGGCAGCGATAGCCGCGATAGGGAATTCCGAGCACGCCGTTGACGGCGCCCACCGCGCCACCGACGCCGGCGCCGACCGCGCCGCCAACCACGCCGCCCACGGGACCGGCGACCCGGCTTCCTTCGTAGGCACCCTCCTGCGCCCCGCGCACGATACCCTGGGCATGACCGATATCGGGCATCGCAAGCCATGCGAGCGCGATTGCCGCAGCCGCAAGATGGAATTTTACCGGCAAACCGGCTGAAAGCCTCGATGTTCTGACCTTTGTCTTCATCCGGAATTCCTTCTACTTGGCCGCGATTGCGCCGAGGGGCCGCAAATCTGTACCATAGATGCGGCCAAAAAGTTACGCGCCTCGGGTGAATTCGGGACGGTTCGGCGACGGCTTTCGAAAAGATGGCTTTCGAAAAATAGCGCAGCGCCCACAAAACCCCGCCTCCGCCTTGTTTGGGCCCAGCCACGCGTTAACGATTGGCTGAAACTCGCCGCTGGAACCAAAGCCGCTCTCCGGGCATATTAGGTGGGGGGACGGAGAGCGGCGCTGCAGTCAAGGCCTGGAGGCCAAAGTAAGATGCGTTCCTTCCTCGTTGCTCTCTCCGGTCTGGTGGTGTTCGCTACCGGCGCCGCCCAGGCCAATGTATCCATCACGATCGACAAGAATGCGCAGCAAATGACCGTCGCGGTCGACGGCGTCGAGCGCTATCACTGGCCGGTCTCCACCGGCATTCCATCCTACGAGACGCCGAATGGCAGCTTCCGCACCTTCCGGATGGAGGAAGACCATTACTCCAAGGAATTCGACGACGCGCCGATGCCGCACTCGATCTTTTTCACCAAGATCGGCCATGCCATCCACGGCACCGATTCGGTAAGCCGGCTCGGCAGCCCCGCGTCGCATGGTTGCGTGCGGCTGTCCCGCGGAAACGCCGCGACGCTGTATGATCTGGTGCAAAGGCAAGGCGTGCTCAACACCACCGTGACGCTCACCGGCTCCTCCCAGATCGCGCTGGCACGCAATCCCCGAAGCCGCGCCAATACCGCGGTCGCGGGGCGCGATCCCTCAGAGCAATACGTTCCGCGATACAATGCCGCCGGCGATCCCGTCGTGCTGACGCCACAGCAGGCCGACCCCAATTACATCTACCCGGCCGACGGCAGCTCGAACGGGGCCTATCCGGCGCCGCGCGGCCGACGCCTCTATGACGCGCAGGTGTACCAGCAGCCGCAATATTACGACCGAAGCGGCTATGCGCGCCAATACGCGCCACAGGCCTATGCGCCGCGGCCGTATTATCAGTCACGCGGGCTCTACAGCTATCAGGACTAACGCTTACGCGACACCGCAGATGGCCGCCTGGGCTGCGGTCTAACTCGATTGCGTCGGTACTGCGGCCGGACTGGCCGCTGGCGCGATTTCACCCTGCAGGGTCAATTTCGGTCCCTCGACCGACCTTGCCGTGTTGCGGCTTCTGACGATCATCACTGCACAGACGACATATAGGCAGGTGCCCAGCGCGTAGGTCTTGGCGATGCCGAACTCTATGGACAGCGCCATGCCGAGTATCGATGCGAGCATTGAGGTAATTCCATTGGCGCTCCAGAAGAATGGAAGAAGCTCCGCGTGACGCCGCCAGATACTTAGTCCAAGCGGGAACATCATCCCCATGCAGAACGCCGGCGGCGCCAGAAGCAATACGGACACCAGGATGCGCATGTCGGTCGCTTCCGACCGTGCCCATGCGGTGACCAGGGGTGTCAGCAGGCCCGCGACCATGAGCGTCGTCAGGAGGGCGACGACTCTGGCGATCACCGCGCCGGGACGAGGCGCAAGCGCCCCGACCGTCGCACTGCCAATCCCGCTAAAGATGAGAATAGTGAAAAGCACGACGCTCAGCCCATAGACGGGATGTCCAAGAAAGACCATCAGCCGCTGCATCTGCGATATCTCGATCAGCATGAAGCCCATGCCGATGGCGCTGAAGTACATTACCGGCGGCGTCAGCGTTGACAATGGCATCCGCTTCGCGAGCCCGACAAGGGGAATGACGATGTAGCATCCGCAAGCCCCCAGCGCGACGACGAGCAGCAGCAAGGTCATGCTGATCGCCGCATTGTTATTGGTGAGGCCCAATGAGGGCTGGCTGACGAAGTTCGAGAAACGCTGCGTAAAGAAGAAGAACGGATTGTCGTCCGTCGAAGGCGCGACGTTCTCCGGCAATGATGCGAAGAAGGCCGTATCTGCCTTGCCGGACATCAACGTCGAGGTAACCGCGTCGAAAGCGACGTCAGGTGCCATGAGTATCTTGAAGCCCTGAGCCGAAAGTCGCTCGCGCGCGCCCGGCCATTGTGCACCAGTGAAGGCGTCAGGACGGGTGATCACCGTGACGATGTTGCCGACGTTCAATGCGATCACATGCCGCGCCAGTTCGGCGGCAGGCACGCCTTGGCGCTGGAGCGCGCTCGCCGCGATCGCCACCAGACGATAGAACTCGCCGCGGTACCCGTCGGGGTCGTACCACCGCGATACCGACAATAGACCGCCGGGCTTCAGTGCCCGATAGAAGTCGCCCCACGCCTCCACGGTATAAAGGCGATTTTCGGTCAGCGTTAACCCGCCGGCGGCCGTCGCGGCCCAGGTGTCGATCAGCGAAATCTGCACGAGATCGTATCGGTCGGAGGAATGGTTGATGTAACTGCGCGCTTCGGCATTGACGAGCGAGACGCCGGGCTGGCGATCGAGATGGCCGGAATATTCGGCGAACTTGTCGGTAAGTACTTCGAATATGGCGGGATTGATCTCGATTCCGCGTATACGTTTGGCGCCGAACAACAGCCCTGAGAGAATGTCACGCCCGCCGCCCACGCCGACGACAGCGACGTCGGCTGGCGTCTGGACCAGGTAGGCGGCGTTAATGACGTCGTCCCTCAGATAGGACAGTTTGCTGAAATCACCATCATGCCGGGTGATGATGGTAGCCGCATCTGCGTCGATATCGAGAAGATGCTGGTCGATTTTTGTCTCAGGCGTGTGGGCAAAGCCCCAGCCGAACGGAGCGCTTTCCCCAATACCCTTCACGCGCACACGCGAATAAGTATTCCAGCGCTCGAACAGTGTGCCCGACTGGTCTCTCCCCTTGGCCCAGAAAACGCCGAGATGGCTTTTGCCGGCAACATCAAGTCCGGTGTGCACGCTAGCCGCGGCCGCCAGCGTGAGTGCGACCACGCCGCTCAGGCGCCGGCTGCGGATATCGGCGTTGTCTCGTACCACCATCCAGCCTGAACCGGCGGCACAGGCGCCGATCCAGAATGCGGCGCTGACGGGATCGACGACGAGCAAAACGAAGATGACGCCGAGGCATCCGAGCGCCGCACCCGTGAGGTCGGTCGCATAAAGCCATCCGCCGCCGTATGGCAGCCTAGTCAACAAAAGCGTGATGCACACCCCACTTTCGCTGAAGGGTATCACGAAAGCGAGCGCCGCGAGGGCGAGCGCCGCAGGCAGGTAAGCGCCGGGAATCACAAGCGGCATGCACAGGAACGCCACCATTGCCCCGACGCCGGCGATCGCGAACCGCGACGCGTGGCGTGCGAATTCTGTCGCCACCCGTTCGGGCGCGTAGCGGTCGGGCCTGGCGTAGACTTCCATCGCCCCGCGCGTAAGCCCGAGCATGGCCAGCGAAATGGCGGCAAACGCGAAATGATAATACAGCATGACGCTGAAAAAGCGCGTTATCAGGATCTGAAAGGCGAGTGTGGCGGAAGCCAGTACAAAGATCGCGAGGTAATAGCGGCCTGGAATCCTGGGAATTGCCCGCAAGATATTTGTCCTCAATGGAGATTGGCCATCGGCGCGACGCGGCCGTTCCGCGCCGACGCTGAATGAAATTCCCTAACAAGCGGTTGCCGGCGTTTCGGACGATCGGTCACGACGCAGCACCGAACCGGTCCCGGGGTCACATGCAACATCAACCGATTTCATCAATCTTCCGTTTACCAATCCGGTTCATTGCAACGCGGACGGACGGTCTCATGCGGAAATCGTCACCGCTGGTCGCGACCGTGCTGAGGGATGTTTCGTCCGTCGACCACACGATACATACGCGGCCGCGCGCGGACCGGATCGAGCAGCGACCAGTCGCCCTGTTCGACGACGTGTCCCTTCGGGAAAGGCGCGCGCGGCTCCTGGCCGAGCGATCGCATCACCCGGTCGTCGCGGTAATAGCAAAGCAACACCACGCGGACCAATGCCGCGAGCGGCGCACCGCCGGTTTCACGAAAGCTGGCGGCTACCTCGGCACGGCGCTGCGGACCGAGGTCGGCGAAGTCGCCGCCGGCAAGTTTGGCCAGATTGGCCAGCGCGCGGCAGATGTCGTCACGGTCGCGCTCCAGGCTGCGCAGGATGTCACTGAAGATCAATTCGTCGTCGGCGCCCGGCACGCCATAGGTCGTGCTCGGCGGGATGATCGCGCCGGCCAGCGCGCGCAGGTCGCGGGCTTGTTCGGCGGTGAGCGCATCATGGTGCATGGCAATTATTCTCAGTCGAACAGATTGGCGAGGCGCTGCTTGATGCTGTCGGCAATGTAGAGCGCCAGCGCCTGAATGGTCGAGGTTGGATTCACGCCCCCGGAGGTCACCCAGATGCTGCCGTCGACGATGAACAGGTTCTTCACGTCATGGCAACGGCCCCATTCATTGACCACCGAGCGCTCGGGGTCGGTGCCCATGCGCGCGGTGCCGAGCAGGTGCCAGCCGCCATTCAGTATCGGGCTTTCGACGCAAATGTTGCCGGCGCCGGCAGCGGCGAGAACCTCCTTGGCCCGCGCGATGCCGTGTTGCATCATCCGGTGGCTGTTGGCGCCGATGGTGTAACTGATCCGTGGCGCGGGGATGCCGCTGGAATCCTTCAGCACCGGATCGAGCGTTACCCGATTGTGCTCTTCGGGAAGGTCCTCGCAGATCGCCGAAAGACCGATGCGGTGGTTCAGGAGCCTGCGATAGACCCGGTGATGGTCCTCGCCCCAGGGCAGCCGCCCCGCTTGAGAGCTGACGATCGCTTCGAAGATCGCACCGACGCCGCGGCTGAATTGAAATGTGTAGCCGCGCACGAAATCGCGCCGAGGGTCGGTCTCGTAAAATTCCTGACTCCACAGACATAACGGCGGGCCGTGATTGCCGTCGAGCGGCTCATCGACATAGCCGTAGGTCAGGGCGTAGGGGTGAAACATCAGGTTCTTGCCGACCAGCCCGCTGGAATTGGCGATGCCGTTGGGGAAGCGTGCCGATACCGAGTTCAGCATCAGGCGCGGCGTGCCGACGCCGTTGCAGGCGAGGATGACGACTTCGGCCGGCTGGAATTGCGCCTCGCCCCTGGCGTCGTAGTAGACAACGCCGGAGGCCATGCCGTGCTCGTCGACGGTGATCTCGCGGACCCGGCACAGCGTGCGCAGCTCCACGCCGGCGCGGATCGCATAGGGCCAATAGGTGATGTCGGTAGAGGCCTTGGCGCCCTGCGCGCAGCCCGGCGTGCAATGGCCGAGATTGATGCAGCGCGCCCGCCCCTGGTAATCGGTCGTGGCGATGGTCGAATCGGAAGGCCACCAGTGCCAGCCGAGCTGGTTCATCGCCTTGCCGAAGCGGGTGCCCGACTTGCCCAGCGGCAGCGGCGGCATCGGCGGCTGCTTCGGCGGATAGGCCGGATCGCCGGCGAGACCTGAGACGCCCATCATGCGATCATTCTCGGCGAAGAACGGCTCCAGCGTCGCATAGTCGACCGGCCAGTCATCGGCGACGCCGTCGAGCGTACGCACCTTGAAATCCGAGGGATGCAGGCGCGGGAAATGCGCGGTGTACATGATGGTGCTGCCGCCGACGCCGTTGAAGTTCACGACCTTGATCGGCGAATTGGCGTCGTTGATCGGATAGTCGGTC
>DASSGM010000335.1:0-5739 GCA_035693465.1 Bradyrhizobium sp.
TATTCCACCGGCATCACCTTGCGGAATTTCGGCAGCCACGTCTTCCAGTCGGCCAGAATATCGGCGGCGCGCCTGGAGCCGGTCAGCTTGGCGTGGCGCGTGATCAGGATGTGCAGCCGCTCGATATCGGACTCCAAGAGATTGCCGAACACGTCGACCTTGCCGTGGGCTTCGAGATCGCCGCTGGCGTGATAGGTGTGCTCGTTGATCATCTCTTCGGAGAGCACCGGCTCCAGCTCGATCATCGCCATGTTGCAGAGTTTTTCGAAGTCGCCCGCCTGGTCCAGCACATAGGCGACGCCGCCGGACATGCCGGCCGCGAAGTTGCGCCCGGTCTTGCCGAGCACCACGACGATGCCGCCGGTCATGTATTCGCAGCAATGGTCGCCGGCGCCTTCGACCACTGCGATCGCGCCGGAGTTACGCACCGCGAAACGCTCGCCGGCGATGCCGCGGAAATAGCATTCGCCCTCGATCGCGCCATACAACACGGTGTTGCCGACGATGATGGATTCCTCCGGCACGATGGCGGAATGGCGCGGCGGCTTGACGACGATGCGTCCGCCGGACAGGCCCTTGCCGACATAGTCGTTGGCTTCGCCTTCGAGATCGAAGGTGATGCCGCGCGCCAGCCACGCGCCGAACGCCTGACCGGCGGTGCCCTTGAAGTTCACCTGGATGGTGTCCTGCGGCAGCCCGGCATGGCCGTAGATTTTCGCAACCGCGCCCGACAGCATCGCGCCGGCGCTGCGGTCGGTGTTGTTGATCTCCATGTCGATCCTGACCGGCGCGCCGCGGTCGAGCGCGGCTTGCGCCTTCTCGATCAGCTTGCGGTCCAGCACGGCCTCCAGATGATGGTTCTGCGGCTCTGCGTGATAGATCTTCTGGCCGGGCAATTCCTTCTGCCGCACGAACAGCTTTGAGAAGTCGAGCCCCTTGGCCTTCCAGTGCGCCACCAGCTTCGACTGGTCGAGCATCTGGGTCTGGCCCACCATCTCGTTGAAGGTGCGGTAGCCGAGCGCGGCCATGATCTCGCGGACTTCCTCGGCGACGAAGAAGAAATAGTTGATGACGTGCTCGGGCTGGCCGGTGAAGCGCTTGCGCAGCACCGGGTCCTGCGTCGCAACCCCGACCGGACAGGTGTTGAGGTGGCACTTGCGCATCATGATGCAGCCGGCCGCGATCAGCGGCGCGGTGGCGAAGCCGAATTCATCGGCGCCCAGCAGCGCGCCGATCACCACGTCGCGTCCGGTGCGGAAGCCGCCGTCGA
Organism: Bradyrhizobium sp.; assembly: GCA_035693465.1. Lineage (GTDB taxonomy): Bacteria > Pseudomonadota > Alphaproteobacteria > Rhizobiales > Xanthobacteraceae > Bradyrhizobium. The sequence goes on from DASSGM010000335.1 coordinate 1,271, forward strand.
CCTGCACCGCGATGCGGCTGCGCAGCCGCTCGCGCACGAGCGTCTGGTGGGTTTCGGCCAGTCCGATTTCCCAGGGGCTGCCGGCGTGCTTGATCGAGGTCAGGGGGGACGCGCCGGTGCCCCCCTCGAAGCCGGCAATGGTGACGTGGTCGGCGCGCGCCTTGGCAACGCCGGCGGCGACCGTGCCGACGCCGATCTCGGAGACGAGTTTTACCGATACCAGGCTGTCCGGATTGACGTTCTTCAGATCGTAGATCAGCTGCGCCAGGTCCTCGATCGAATAGATGTCGTGATGCGGCGGCGGCGAGATCAGCCCGACGCCGGGGGTCGAATGCCTGACACGCGCGATGACAGCATCGACCTTGTGGCCGGGCAATTGTCCGCCCTCGCCGGGTTTTGCGCCCTGCGCCATCTTGATCTGCGCCATGTCGGCGTTGACGAGATATTCGGTCGTGACGCCGAAGCGGCCCGAGGCCACCTGCTTGATCGCCGAACGCATCGAATCGCCGTTCGGCATCGGCTTGAAGCGGTCGCTTTCCTCGCCGCCTTCGCCGGTATTGGACTTGCCGCCGATCCGGTTCATCGCGATCGCCAGCGTGGTGTGCGCCTCGCGCGAGATCGAGCCGAACGACATCGCGCCGGTGGCGAAGCGCTTGACGATCTCCTTGGCCGGCTCGACCTGGTCGAGCGGCACCGGCTTGCGCTTCTCGTCCTCGGCGGTCTTGATCTTGAACAGGCCGCGCAAGGTCAACAGCCGCTCCGACTGCTCGTTGAGGATTTTTGCAAACGCCTTGTAGCGCTCCTGCGAATTGCCGCGCACCGCATGCTGCAGCATCGAGACCGACTCGGCGTTCCAGGCGTGATCCTCGCCGCGGGTGCGGTAGGCATACTCGCCGCCGACGTCGAGCGCGCTCTTGTAGACCGGCGCGTCGCCGAACGCGTCGGCGTGGCGGCGCACGGTTTCCTCGGCGATCTCGGCCAGTCCAACGCCTTCGATGCGGGTGTGGGTACCGACGAAATATTTCGAGACGAAATCCGCCTTCAGTCCGACGGCGTCGAAGATCTGCGCGCCGCAATAGGACTGGTAGGTCGAGATGCCCATCTTCGACATCACCTTCAGCAGGCCCTTGCCGATCGACTTGATGTAGCGCTTGACGATCTCATAGTCGTCGAGCGTCGCCGGCAGCCGGTCCTTCATCGAGATGATAGTCTCGAATGCCAGATAGGGATTGATCGCCTCGGCGCCGTAGCCGGCGAGGCACGCGAAATGATGCACTTCGCGCGGCTCACCGGATTCGACGACAAGCCCGACCGAGGTGCGCAGGCCGGTGCGGATCAGGTGATGATGCACGGCGGCGCAGGCCAAGAGCGAGGGGATCGGAATCCGGTCCGAGCCCGCCATGCGGTCGGACAGGATGATGATGTTGACGCCTTCGCGCACCGCTGCTTCCGCGCGCGCGCACAGTTCATCGAGCACCTGTTCGAGCCCGGCCGCGCCGAAGCCGGCGTGGAAGGTGGTGTCGAGGGTGCGCGACTTGAAATGGGTGTCGGCGATTTCCGAGATCGACCGGATCTTTTCCAGATCGGCATCGGTCAGGATTGGCTGGCGCACTTCGAGGCGCTTGGTGCCGGCCAGGCCTTCCAGATCGAACAGGTTTGGCCGCGGCCCGATGATCGAGACCAGGCTCATGACCAGCTCTTCGCGGATCGGATCGATCGGCGGATTGGTCACCTGCGCGAAATTCTGTTTGAAGTAGGTGAACAGCTGCTTCGGCTTGTCCGACAGCGCCGAGATCGGCGTGTCGTTGCCCATCGAGCCGTTGGCCTCCTCGCCGGTCGACGCCATCGGCGTCATCAGCACGGTGATGTCTTCCTGGGTATAGCCGAACGCCTGCTGCCGATCCAACAGCGGCAGGTTGGAGCGCATGCCCTTGGTCGGCGCATCCGGCAGTTCCTCCAGCACGATCTGGGTGCCCTCGAGCCACTCGCGATAGGGATGACTCTTGGCCAGTGACGCCTTGATCTCGTCGTCGGGGATGAGGCGGCCCTGTTCGAGGTCGACAAGCAGCATCTTGCCGGGCTGCAGCCGCCACTTGGTGACGATGTGCTCCTCCGGGATTTTCAACACGCCCATTTCCGAGGCCATCACGATGCGATCGTCGCTGGTGACCAGATAGCGCGCCGGGCGCAGGCCATTGCGGTCAAGGGTTGCGCCGATCTGGCGGCCATCGGTGAAGGCGATCGCGGCGGGGCCGTCCCACGGCTCCATCAGCGCGGCGTGATATTCGTAGAACGAACGGCGCTGTTCATCCATCAGCGGATTGCCGGCCCAGGCTTCCGGAATCATCATCATGACGGCATGCGGCATCGAGTAACCGCCCTGCACCAGGAACTCGAGGGCATTGTCGAAACAGGCGGTGTCGGACTGGCCCTCATAGGAGATCGGCCACAACCGGCTGATGTCCTTGCCGTACAATTCCGAATGCACCGAGGCCTGCCGCGCCGCCATCCAGTTGACGTTGCCGCGCAGCGTGTTGATCTCGCCGTTATGCGCGATCATCCGGTACGGATGCGCCAGCGACCAGGTCGGGAAGGTGTTGGTCGAGAAACGCTGGTGCACCAGCGCCAGCGCGGTCTCGAAATCCGGCTCGGCCAGATCGGGATAATATTTGCCGAGCTGGTCGGCGAGGAACATGCCCTTGTAGACCACGGTGCGGCACGACATCGACGACGGATAATAGCGGGCGAGGCCGCGGTCGCGGCGCTGATAGATCGCATGCGAAATCGACTTGCGAAGAATGTAAAGCCGGCGTTCGAACTCATCCTCGTTCTTGATATGCGCGCCGCGGCCGATGAACACCTGCATGTGGGCGGGCTCGGTCGGCTTGACGGTTTGGCCGAGCGAGGAATTGTCGGTGGGCACGTCGCGCCAGCCAAGCAGTGTCAGTTGCTCGGCCTTGATCTGGTCGGCGATGATGCTCTTGATGACCTTGCGCCACGCCGTCTCCTTCGGCATGAACAGCGCGCCGACCGCGTATTCTCCGGGCTGCGGCAGCGCGAAGCCGAGTTGCTTGGTCTTGCGCGCGAAGAACGCGTGCGGAATCTGCACCAGGATGCCGGCGCCATCGCCGGCGCGCGGATCGGCGCCTACCGCGCCGCGATGCTCGAGATTGCACAGAATCTTCATCGCGTCGGAGACGATCTGATGCGACTTCTTGCCCTTGATATTGGCGATGAAGCCGACGCCGCAGGAATCCTTCTCCAGCGAGGGATCGTAGAGGCCCTCCGCCTGCGGCCGCCCGTCGCACTCGCGCTCCTGCTCCGCCGGTTTCGAGGCCGAGGCCGCCGACAGTGCATCCGTGGCGATGTTTTCGCGCTCGAACTCCGACCCGCTCATCTCAAGTCCTCTTCAATCCGGCTAAGGGCCCAACCGTCGCTCGGCACACCTTGGGCGTTCGCGGCACCCACCGGGCCACCGCTCGTCCTCCGCGAGCCGCAATTTCATAAATTAAGGCCCGGGCGTCCAACGTCCCCTTTGGACGGCCCTGCCTTTTACTTCCCGGCGCCGGATTACCCGACTTTCGTTGCAATCCCCGTGCCGGGTTTGCGGCCGCAATTGAGACAGTATTACTGTCCTAACTTCGACCATGCCAAATTTTTTTCTATCACACAAGCGCCCGAAAGTCGCCGGTCGCATGCCACGTCTGTGCTTGCGCCGGGGGCGGCCGGCTCGCCTCGGATTTGAAGCAAGCGCGCCGCGATCCGGCCCAAGGACCGCCGGATTTACCGATGAGGTTGCCGCCGGGACAAGGAGCGAAAAATGCTTTGGGCGTGGGGCGTGACAGGAGCAAACAGGCGATGAAGCTGTTCACAGGGTGGGTCGTGTCCGCTGGACTGGTTGTCATGGCCGCCGGGGCAAGTGCGCAAGTCTTGGCGCCGAAGGAAAGCGGAAGATCGCCATACACGGTCGTCTCCGACGTCGAGGGCCCCTATGCCGCGATGCCGCCGGATATCCCGGCCCCGCGCCACGGGCCGACCCTGCTGCCGCCGACCGAGGTCTACACCGTGCTGCGCGAGAACGGGTTCTTGCCGCTGGGAATTCCCGAGCGGCGCGGCGTCGTCTACACGATTTCCGTGATCGACCGTGGCGGCGATGACGGGCGGCTGGTGATCGACGCCCGCACCGGGCGGATCGTCCGCTTCATCCCGGCCTACCGGATGGGCGACAATTTCAACGACGATCTGACAGGTAGCTTTGGGCCGGTGGGCGCGCCGCCGGTCAGCACCATCGGGGGGCCACCGCGGCCGCCGATGTCGATCCCGCATGTCGCAAGCCGTACCCCCTCGGTGCCGATACCAAGACCGGCGCCGCCGCGCGCTGGCGAAGCAAAGGCGCTGGCGGCCACGCCTGCCGCGCCGGCGCAGCAGTCGGCTGCCGTGCAGACCAGGCCGGCCGATGCGCAAACGCC
>DASSGM010000336.1:0-6428 GCA_035693465.1 Bradyrhizobium sp.
CGCGCAGGATGATCTGCCCCGCGGCGATGTCCCATGGCTGCAGGTTGCGCTCCCAATAGCCGTCGAGGCGGCCCGCCGCAACGAAGGCGAAATCCAGCGAGGCCGCGCCGAACCGGCGCAGGCCCGCCACCTTTTCCTGAATTTCGGTCAGCTCGACGCGCGACAATTCGAGGTCGCCGCGTCCCATGTGCGGCAGCCCGCAACCAATCACGCATTCACCCAGCTTGCGCCGGCCGGCGACGCGCAGCCGCTGATCGTTGAGGAAGGCGCCCTTGCCGCGTTCGGCGGTGTAGAGTTCTTCGTTGGCTGGATTGTAGATCACGCCGGCGATCAGTGTGCCCTCGCGCTGCAGGCCGATCGAAATCGCAAAATGCGGAATGCCGTGCAGGAAGTTGGTGGTGCCGTCGAGCGGATCGACGATCCAGGTATGGGTTTTGTCATCGCCCACGCGGCTGCCGCCTTCCTCGCCGATGAAGCCGTAGCCCGGACGCGCCCTGGCGAGATCGGAATAAAGCATCTCCTCGGCGCGCCTGTCGGCCATGGTGACGAAATTGGCGGGCCCCTTCAGCGACACCTGGAGATTCTCGATCTCGCCGAGGTCGCGCTTGAGACTGCGGCCGGCGCGGCGCGCCGCTTTGACCATGACGTTGATAGTGGCTGAATGCAGCATGATCCCGGCTTATCGTTGATCCTTCGACAGTGAAGGCGCGCTCCCTCTCCCATAGGGGGAGGGCTGGGGTGAGGGGTTAGGGTTTCAGTGAGGTGCGACCCCTCACCCGGCGCTGTCTGGACGACGCTTCGCGCCACCGTCAGCGCCGACCGCTCCCCGTCGGGAGAGGTGAGACAGCTGTGGGTGCCCTGCGATTGGGATGGCGTCAAGGCGGATCATTTGGCACCGAACCATTTGCGCGCGGCGGCTTCCGCCTTGGCGCGATCCTCCGGGCTTAGCTCCGCGAGTGCCTCGTCGAGCATGGGGTCGCCCCTGCCGGCGCTTTTCGCGACCAGATGCCATTTAAGGCCCTCGATCTTGTCCATCGGCGCGCCCTGTCCGCTCACCAGCACGCGGGCGAGACGGTTTTGCGCGATCGGACTGTTTTGTTTGGCGGCCTTGCGCAACAGCGCTACCGCGGCGGCCTCGTTCTTTGGCGTGCCGGTGCCGTTATAGAGCGCGATGGCATATTCGACTTCGGCGTCGACGTTGTCGGCAAGGGAAGCGGCCTGTAATAGCCGCACCGCCTTGTCGATGTCCTTCTCAACACCGGTGCCCTCTTTATAGAAGGTGGCGAGCGCGTATTGCGCTTCCGGATTGCCGGCGTCGGCGGCGAGCCGAAGCAACTCCGCCGCGCGCTTGAGGTCCTGCGGCAGCGTCTGGCCGTCGAGATAGAGCAGCGCCAGGTTATAGGCCGCCTTCGGATTGCCGAGCTTGGCCGACGACGCCAACAGCTTCACGGCATCCTCGCGGTTGACGGGGCCACCGCGCCCGGAGAGCCGCAGCATCGCGAGCGCAAACATGCCCTCGCGGTCGCCGGCGTCGGCGGCGCGCTTGTACCACTCGGCGGCGGTGGCGTAGTCGCGCTTGACACCCATCGCATTGGCGTAGAGCTCGCCCAGCATCGTCATCGCCTTTGGGTCGCCGTTCTCCTGCGCGCGTTTGGTGGCGAGTTCGAGCGCGGTTTTGTACTGCCCGCGCTGATAGGCGCCGAACACCAGATCGACATTGGGATCGTCGGGCGGCGGCGCAGGGGTCACGGTGGCGGTCGGCGCTGCCGGAAGCGCCGCCGGTTTCGCCGTCGCGGCGGGGTCGGGCTTCTTGGCCGCCGCGGGTGGCTTTGCTTTCGCTTTGGCGGCGGGCTTGCTGGCCGGCGCTTCGGCGCTGGGTGGCGTCAGCGAGACTTGCGCCACGGCCGCTGGCGTCAGCATCAGAGCGCTTGCGAGGATCGATATGAGACGCGGGATTTTCATTTCCGGCGGCTATCCCTGTTCGGCCTTGGCTTTTACAGGCATGGCGGCGTAGGCCTGCCTGATCGCCTGCTCGGCGTCGATCAGCGCCGCCGCCGCACCGCGCGCATCATCCCAGATCAAATCGCCGACCAGCACGAAATCCGCGCCGGCCGCGGTGAATTCGAAAACCTCCTCGCGTGACGCCGCGAAGCCGACGCAGGGAGGCTCGAACAGTTCGGCCCACCATTGCAGGCGCTCGGCGATCGCCTGGATCGAAGGCCGTTGCCCCTTCGCGTCGGGTTCGCCAAACAGCACGTAGTCCGCGCCGGCTTCGCCTGCCGTCATTGAATCGTGACGCGTGGTCAATCCGCCGACGCCGGCGATGCGGTCCGGTTTCAATGTCGGCAGCGCTTCGTTCAGCGCTTCGATGCCGGTCAGATGCGCGCCATCGCCGCCGGCGCGGGCGACCAGTTCGGCATGACCGTCGAGCAAAAGCGCAGATCCCTTGCCCTGGATCGCCGGCGCCAGCGCCTTGACGCGCGAGATCATGCTGCGCTGGTCGCCCGGCTTGAGCCGCACCAGCACCGCCGCGACATCGGCCCCGGCGAGCAGGCCGGGGAGGCTTGCCGCCAAGGACGACGGATCGTCCACCTCCGGCGTCGCGAGATAGAGACGCGGCACGGGGCGCGGTGGAACGGATTTTGTGGCCAATCTATGCCGCCTTCTTTTCCAGATCGGCCTTCCATTCGCCATTGGTTGCGAGCGAATTCATCCGCGCGCGATGGGTAAATGCCCGCTGGCCCGCGGCCACGTTCTCGGCCTTGCCCGACCATGCCTTCTGCGGCGCCGCCTGCAGCGCGCGACCGTAGGAGAAGGTGAGGCGCCAAGGCAGGCCGCCGATCCGATTTATGGCGTCAAGATGCGCGGTGGCTTCCTCGTCGGACTGCCCACCGGAGAGGAAGGCGATGCCGGGGACCGCCGCGGGAACGCAGTTCCTCAACAGCCGAACGGTTTTCTCGGCGACCTCTTCAACGGAGGCTTGCTTCGGGCTCTTCTTGCCCGCAACGACCATGTTGGGTTTGAGGATCATGCCTTCCAGCGCGACGCGCTGGATCCGCAATTCCTGAAACGTCTCGTTGAGAACGTGCTGGCTCACTTCATCGCAGCGGTCGATGTCATGATCGCCATCCATCAGGACTTCCGGCTCGACGATCGGAACGATCTGCGCGGCCTGGCATAACGCGGCGTAACGCGCCAGCGCGTGGGCATTGGCGTGGATCGCGGTCCTGGTCGGGATCTTGTCCCGATCGACATTGATCACCGCACGCCACTTCGCGAACCGCGCGCCGCGCTCGTAATATTTCTGCAGACGCTCGGCGAGCTTGTCCAGCCCGACGGTGACCAGTTCACCCGGGCAGTTGGGCAAGGGTTGCGTGCCCTCGTCGACCTTGATGCCGGGAATTGCGCCTGATTGTTCGATGATCTTGACCAGCGGCGTGCCATCCTTGGCGTTTTGCCAGATGGTCTCATCGTAGAGGATGACGCCGGAGATGTACTGGCTCATCGCTTCGCTGGAGCGAAACAGCATTTCGCGATAGTCGCGACGCGATTGTTCGGTCGATTCGACGCTGATGGCGTCGAAGCGCTTCTTGATGGTGCCGGTGGATTCATCGGCGGCGAGTATGCCCTTGCCCGGCTTGACCATGGCCAGAGCGATCTTGTTGAGTTCGGTGAGATTCATCGATGCCTCCTCCAGAGCACTAGGTTTTTCGGGTCAAAGTCCTTGCAAGCCAAAATAGACCGTTCTCGGGCAATTCCCAAGAACCCGCGGCCGAGGGGAGGCCGGCGGTTCCGTCCAACGGCGGCTATCCGTCACGCGACTTTGGGATCGAGCTCGCCCTTGGCGTAGCGCTTGGCCATCTCGGCCGGGGTCAGCACCTTTTTGATCTTGCTCGCTTGGCCTGCGCTATTGAATTCCTGCAGCCGCTGCTTGCAGAGCTTGGCCATCGCCTCCATCGCGGGCTTGAGATATTTGCGCGGATCGAATTCCTCCGGATTGTCGTTGAGCACCTTCCGGATCTGTCCGGTCATTGCCATGCGGTTGTCGGTGTCGATGTTGATCTTGCGGACCCCGTTCCTGATGCCGCGCTGGATCTCGGAAACCGGCACGCCCCAGGTCGGCTTCATCTTGCCGCCATTGGTGTTGATGATGTCCTGCAGCTCCTGCGGCACCGAGGATGAACCATGCATCACCAGATGCATGTTCGGCAGCTTGCGGTGAATCTCCTCGATCACGTTCATCGCCAGAATGTCGCCGTCCGGCTTGCGGGTGAATTTGTAGGCGCCGTGCGAAGTTCCCATGGCAATCGCCAGTGCGTCGACCTTGGTCTCCTTGACGAACTTGACCGCCTCGTCGGGATTGGTGAGCAGCTGGTCGTGGGAGAGCTTGCCCTCGGCGCCGTGACCGTCCTCCTTGTCGCCCATGCCGGTCTCGAGCGAACCCAGTACGCCAAGTTCGCCCTCCACCGAAATGCCGCCGAGATGGGCCATGTCGGTGACTTTCCTCGTCACTCCGACATTATAATCCCAGTCGCCCGGCGTCTTGCCGTCGGCCTTCAGCGAGCCGTCCATCATCACCGAGGTGAAGCCGGCCTGGATCGCGGTCATGCAGGTGGCGGGCTCATTGCCGTGATCGAGATGCACGCACACCGGAATCTGCGGATGGATTTCGGTCACCGCATCCATCATGTGCCTGAGCATCACGTCGTTGGCGTAGGAGCGCGCGCCGCGCGAGGCCTGAATGATGACGGGCGCATCGAGGCTCGAGGCGGCGTCCATGATGGCCAGCGCCTGCTCCATATTGTTGATGTTGAAGGCCGGCACGCCGTAGTCGTGTTCCGCCGCGTGGTCGAGCAATTGACGCAACGTGATGCGAGCCATCTATCCTGTTCTCCGCGTTGCGGGCTCAATGCCCGATCCGGCTTCGGTTTTAAGCTAGCGTTTCTTCAAAACCTCGACACCCGGCAACGGTTTCCCTTCGAGCCATTCGAGAAACGCGCCGCCCGCGGTCGAAACATAGCTGAAATCGCCGGCCACGCCGGCCTGGTTCAGCGCCGCCACCGTGTCACCGCCGCCGGCCACCGAGATCAGCTTTTTCTCTTTGGTCCGGGCTGCCGCGTGTCTCGCGGCCAGCACCGTGCCGCGGTCGAACGGCGGCAGCTCGAAGGCGCCGAGCGGGCCGTTCCAGACCAGCGTCGCGGCGTCATCGATCGCGGCATGAATCCGTTCGATCGACTGCGGGCCGACGTCCAGGATCATGCCGTCCGGGGGAATCGCATCGAGGCCATAGGCATGGGACGGCGCATTGGCCGCGAAGTGAAACGCGACGACGGCGTCGACCGGGAGAATGATGGCGCAATTCGCCGCTGCCGCCTTCTCGATGATCCGCAGCGCGGTCGCCGCCAGATCTCGCTCCGCCAGCGACTTGCCGACGGGGACGCCCTGCGCGTACAGGAAGGTATTGGCCATGCCGCCGCCGATCACCAGCGCATCGACCTTGGTAACCAGATTTTCCAACAGATCGATCTTGGTCGAAACCTTGGCACCGCCGACGATGGCGATCACGGGTTTGATCGGTGAGTCCAGCACCCTCGTGAGCGCATCGAGTTCGGCCTGCATAGCGCGCCCGGCACAGGCCGGCAATAGATGGCCGAGGCCCTCGGTGGAAGCGTGCGCCCGATGCGCCGCTGAGAACGCGTCGTTGACCCAGATTTCGCCGAGCTTTGCCAGCTCTGCGACGAAGACCGGATCGTTCTTTTCTTCCTCTTGATGGAAGCGCGTATTTTCCAGACAAAGGATGTCGCCATCCTTCATCGCCGCAATAGCCTTTTGCGCGACCTCGCCGATGCAATCATCGGCGAAGGCAACCGGCTTCCCGATCACTTCCGCAAGCGTGGCGGCGACGGGCTTCAGCGATTCCCTGGGGTCGCGCCCCTTGGGCCGGCCGAGATGCGAGAGCAGGATAACCTTGCCCCCCTTGCTGGATATCTCGATGATGGTGGGTGCCACGCGCTCGAGCCGGGTGGAATCGGTGACGCGGCCGTTCTCCATCGGCACGTTGAGATCGACGCGCACCAGCACGCGTTTGCCCTTCAGGTCGATGTCATCGAGGGTGCGGAAAGCTTTGGGCATTTCGATCTCTTGTCCCCGGGCGCTGCGCAGCGCGAAGCGGTGCGCTGCAGAACCGGGACCCATCTTTGTTGGTCCCGGCTCGGCGGAGCAGCGCACTGGACGACGCTACGCATCGCCAGCAGAACGCTGCACCGCGTCCGGGACACGAGACTTACAGCAGCTTCCCCATCGCCACGGCGGTATCGGCCATGCGGTTGGAAAAGCCCCATTCGTTGTCGTACCACGACATCACCCGCACCAGCGTGCCGTTCAGCACCTTGGTCTGGTCCATGTGGAATGTGGACGAATGCGGATCG
>DASSGM010000337.1:0-3118 GCA_035693465.1 Bradyrhizobium sp.
AACCCGGCATTCCCCGCGCAATGGTTTTACGGCTTATTCCGCGCTCTCCCCGGCGACGAGTTCGTTTTTGCCACCGTCGCTGGCGGATTAAAGGCTCAATCAAACCCGGTCGAGCCTGATTTCGCCTCCGCCAGCTTGACACCAGCAACGGGTGCCAGAACGACACGGCTTCACCGTACGCAAAAAGCGCCGATCATCCTGCACGCTGGCTGACCGCTCACGAGGTTCATCTCGCCCTGCGATTGCCTTGCGCGCCTGACGCTCTCGCGTCCACCGCATCCCATCCCCAACGTCCGTGACGATCGCGATACGCCCCTCCAGGGGGAACGGGACGGTTTGGATATGCATCTGATTTGGGTCGGGCGAAAACATAAATATTTTTGATTTCGGGGCTTGACTTTCATTTCGGATAATCCGAAGTGATTTGCCCGTCGGGTTGATTTGCCGCAGCTCCATGCCCGGATTTGATTTGCCATCGCGGCAAATCAGTACGTCTGCGCTTCCGGTGCGCGAATGCACAATCTCACTGTCGTCCCCACGTGCGCGGGGACGACGTCTTGTATGGCGCGTTGCCGCCGCAGAGCGTGGCGCGCGTTTGCGTCGAAGCTCGCAGAGCGAACGGGCGTCACGTGGATGCCACATTGAGCAAAAAACCAACGTCGGTCTTTACTCATTCTTCAGCGCGTTTCTCAACGCTCCGGAAACACATGCCAACCTAGATTTCGTCGCTGTTGGCGCGCCAGTGCCGCGAGAACGCCGGAGTTTTGAATGGGTCGGCTGATTTCAAAATTCCTGGGTGATGATTCCGGCGCCACCGCGATCGAATATTGCCTGATTGCTGCCGGCATCGGCCTCGTGATCATCACCGCTGTCAACGGCGCCGGCACCGCCCTCAACGCTACGTTTGTCACGGTGAGCACGTCCCTGAAATAGCGGCGCGTCAGCAGGCGCCATGCAGGAGCTGCTGCTCGGCAGCTCGCTTCCGCAAATTGAATTTGACGATGGTGATGGTGGCAGGGCCGGGGAGAGGTCGCCGTCAGCGCTCTCGTGCATCGCCATTGAGCGCCCGCATCACGCCAATCCGCGCAAACATCAGCCAGCCGCCGCCGCTCTCCGCGGCATTGATCAGGTTCTCGACAGCAATCTGCCAGCGCTCCTGTTGCTGCACGTCTTCCGGCAGCTTCATGATGTAGTCGGCGGCCTGCTGCAGCGTCGCGAGCTTGGGCCCGCCGCGCAAGCGTATCGGCTCATCGAACGGGGCCGACCACGGCATGTCAGGCCAGGCGTTGTGCTGGAGATGAAATAATGCAGCAATTGGCCAGTATCATTGCGCGCGGCCGCGAGGGCTTGCGCACCTATCCCGCCTTTTTCGATCGGGCCGCCGCGCGCACCGGCTTCTCGGCCTTCTTCGTCTGCTGCACTCTCGGTTCTTCCCTGGCGCGCTTGCCACTGATCGGCAGCAGCATCTCGCGTTGACCCTCTGCGCCCTTGCGCGGCTTTTTGCCCTTGGCTTTCGCCGCCGGAGCCGACTGCTTCTCGCTGGCGAGGCTGCGCTTCAAGGCGTCCATCAGATTGATGACATTGCCGCTTGATCTCGGCGCCGCCTTTGCCGGCAAGCGCACCCCGCTGCGCTTCCTGTTGATGAGATCGATCAGCGCGGATTCGTAGTGATCCTCGAACTTGTCGGGCTCGAACGACGCGGATTTCTGTTCGACGATATGTTTGGCGAGATCCAGCATGTCCTTGGTGACCTTCACATCCTGGACCTCGTCGAAATAATCCTTCTCGCTGCGCACCTCGTAGGGATAACGCAACAGCGTCCCCATCAGCCCCTTGCCAAGCGGTTCGAGCGCGATGATGTGCTCGCGGTTGGTCAGCACCACGCGGCCGATCGCGACCTTGTTCATGCTGCGGATGGTTTCGCGGATCACCGCAAAGGCATCATGTCCGACCTTGCCGTCGGGGATGAGATAATAGGGACGGATCAGATAGCGGTTGTCGATATCGGTCTTGGGCACGAACTCGTCGATCTCGATGGTGTGGGTCGATTCCAGCGCGATGTCGTCGAGCTCCTCCTTGGAGACCTCGATGTAGGTGTCGGTGTCGACCTTGTAGCCCTTCATGATGTCTTCGTTGGCGACTTCGTCGCCAGTGTCGGCATCGACCTTGGCGTATTTGATGCGGTGGCCGGTCTTGCGGTTGATCTGGTTGAAGCTGACTTTCTCGGTGTCCGATGTCGCCGGATACAGGGCGACCGGACAGGTCACGAGCGAAAGGCGTAAAAAGCCCTTCCAGTTGGCGCGGGGGGCCATGGGGATACTCCGAAACGCGACAGACAACCGCTGACAATACCACCGGGAAACCCAAATTTAAACGGACGGGGCCCGGAATCTCCCAACGGCGTTAACCGTCGCGGGCGGTGTTGGTTGCCTTGGGCCGGCAATAGCGGACGCCTCTGCGGTCATCCGCCGCCCCGAGATCGCAGCCCCAAGCCAGGAACATCGACCATTATCGGGCGTTGCTTTCGATACCTCGCGCCGCAAGGCGTCAACCACACGTGGAATCGAGGGCACTATGGCAACCAGACACCACGGTCAGATCATCGAAACCCCGACTGAAGCGCGCCAAGCTGAACGCGGCCCGTCCGTGCTCGCCCTCCTGACGGTTTCAACCGGACTCGCGGTGCTGATCCTCGGCCTGGTCTGGTTCGTGTTTTTTCATACCTGAGCGGGGCAGCGTCGATGTGCCGCACGGCGGCGAAGACCGGGCTCGCGGTTGATGGCAGGGACAGATTGGAATAGGACCCTCGCTTAACCGTGCCGGGAATGCAGCCGCCGAATGAGTCTGACCTACGTCATTCCGGATATTCACGGCCGCTATGATCTGCTCAGCGAGGGTCTCGCTGCTGTCGACGCGCGCGCGGCGGGCGGCGCCGGCACCATCGTCGCGATTGGCGACTACGTCGACAAGGGTCCGCAAAGCCGACAAGTTATCGAACGATTGCTGCCCGGTGCTGACGAAGGCTGGAAGCTGGTTGCGCTGAAGGGCAACCACGACGCCATGATGGTGGACGCGCTTCGGGATCCTTCGAAGATGGCTTCCTGGCTTGCAAAGGGCG
>DASSGM010000338.1:0-5693 GCA_035693465.1 Bradyrhizobium sp.
TCCCTTCTCACAGCCCGATCTCATCATTGCGGCAACCGCGCTCCATCACGGGTTGACGGTGGTATCGCGCGACGTGAGCGACTATCAAAAAGCTCGCGCGCCGGTGTTGAACCCGTGGAGTGACAAGCCCTGATTGGCGAACAGGCGCGGTTGCGGTTGGAGCCTCACAGCCACGGCGCCAGCTTGTCCATCGCGATCAGGTCATCGACCTCGATGCGCGGCCGCACCACGGCGTACTGATTGTCCTTGACCAGCACTTCCGGGACCAGCGCGCGGGTGTTGTAGGTGCCGGACTGCACCGCGCCGTAGGCGCCGGCCGTCATGATCGCCAGCAGATCGCCGGCCTTGGGCTCGGGCAGAGTCCTGTCGAGCGCCAGATAATCGCCGCTTTCGCAGACCGGGCCGACCACGTCGGCGACGATGGTCGGGGCGCCATCGCTAGCCGCGACGATCGGCAGGATGTCGTGGTGGGCCTCGTACAATGTCGGGCGGATCAGGTCGTTCATCGCCGCGTCGATGATGACGAAATTCTTCGCCGAGCCATGCTTCACATAGATCACGCGGCTGACCAGGATGCCGGCATTGCCGACGATCATTCGTCCCGGCTCGAAGATCAGCGTGCAACCCAGGTTGTGCGTCACCCGCTTGACAACAGCGGCATAGGCGGCCGGCTCCGGCGGCGCTTCCTGGTCCAGATAATAGGGAATGCCGAGCCCGCCGCCGAAATCGACATGGGTGATGGTATGGCCATCGGCGCGCAGCGTTTGCACGAAATCCGCCAGCAGCCGGAAGGCAGCTTCGAGCGGCACCAGATCGACGATCTGGCTGCCGATATGCATGTCGACCCCGGTGACGCGAATGCCCGGCAGCTTTGCGGCGCGGGCGTAGACTGCGCGGGCGCGTGCGAGCGGCACGCCGAACTTGTTCTCGGACTTGCCGGTTGAGATTTTCGCGTGCGAGCCGGAATCGACGTCAGGATTGACCCGAACCGAGATTCGCGCGGTGCGGCCGGTCTCGGCGGCGAGCCGCGACAGCAATTCCAGTTCGGGCTCGGATTCGATGTTGATGCAAAGAATGTCCGCAGCAAGCGCCGCGCGCAGCTCGGCTTCGGTCTTGCCGATGCCCGAGAACAGGATCTTCCCGGCCGGAATGCCGGCGGCGAGCGCGCGCTTCAATTCGCCGCCCGAAACCACATCGGCGCCGGCGCCGAGCTTTGCCAGCGTGCGCAGCACCGACTGGTTGGAGTTGGCCTTCAGGGCGTAGCACACCAGCGTCTGCTCATCGGCGAAGGCGTCGCTGAACACCCGGTAATGACGTTCCAGCGTCGCGGTCGAGTAGCAATAGAACGGCGTGCCGACCGCATCCGCCAGCTCGATCAGATTCACCGCCTCGGCGTGCAGCACGCCGTTGCGATAGTCGAAGTGATTCATGGCGGGCTCAGTCGTTGAGGAGCGGATCGAGAACGAAGGCTTTCTTGCGGCCTTTGGTAGCGGCCGGCGGCGCGTCGGTCCCGTAATACGGATTGAACACGCTTGGCCTGCCCGCCTCTTCGGTATCGGTATCGACCGGCGCCGCGACGGCCGCCGATGACGCAGCCGGCGGCAGATCGAGGCCGCCCTTGCGGCCGCAGCCTGCGAGCGCGAGCACGGCCGCGCTCAAAAGGATGATGGCCCATCCCGAAGGTCTCGGGCTGTAATTGCGATTCACGATGAAATCCCCAATGCGGCGGCACCATACAAAGATTGCCCTGTTCTGGCGAGACCTGCACCAGCATGAAATTGCAGCGAAATTTTTGGCTCAGCCCAATTTTCGCTCTTTTTCCAGCCGCTTGAGCCAGCCTCTCGCTTGCGCCAGCACGTTCTTCGGCGCCGTCCCGCCATAGCTGCTGCGGCTTTTCACCGAGGTTTCCACCGAAAGCAGGTCCAGAGCCTCCGCCGTGATTTTCGGCTCGATCGCCTGCATGTCTTTCAGCGGCAGCTGGCGCAGCGGCACGCCTTGCTTCGACGCCTCGGCGACGATGCGCCCGGTAACGTGATGGGCGTCGCGGAACGGCATTTGCAACGTCCGCACCAGCCAGTCGGCAAGATCGGTGGCGGTGGCGTAGCCCTCACCCGCGGCGGCTTTCATCCGCGTCTGGTCCGGCACCATATCGACGACCATTCCGGTCATCGCCCGGATCGCCAGCGAGAGCGCGCCGAACGCTTCCATCGCGCCCTGCTTGTCCTCCTGCATGTCCTTTTGATAGGCCAGCGGAAGACCCTTCATCACGATCAGCAACGCGGTCAGCGCACCGATCACCTTGCCGGTCTTGGCGCGGACCAGTTCGGCGGCGTCAGGATTGCGCTTTTGCGGCATGATCGACGAGCCCGTGGTGAACCTGTCGGAGAGCCGCACCAGCCCCACCAGCGGCGAAGTCCAGATCACGATCTCCTCGGCGAAGCGCGACAGATGCACGGAGGCGATCGCCGCCGCCGACAAGGTTTCGAGCACGAAGTCGCGGTCGGACACGGCGTCGAGCGAATTGGCCATCGGCCGGTCGAAGCCAAGCGCCTTTGCGGTTGCGTCGCGATCGATCGGGAACGAGGTGCCGGCCAGCGCCGCAGCGCCGAGCGGGGACTCGTTGAGGCGTTTTCGCGCATCAGAAAAGCGGCCGCGGTCGCGCGCCGCCATTTCGACATAGGCCAACAGATGATGCCCGAACGTCACCGGCTGCGCGGTCTGCAGATGGGTGAAGCCCGGCATCACGGTTGAGGCATGTTCGATGGCCCGTTCCACCAGCGCGCGCTGGAACGAGGTCAGCGCCGCATCGGTCTCGTCGATCATGTCGCGGACATAAAGCCGGAAATCGGTTGCGACCTGATCGTTGCGGGAACGCGCGGTGTGCAGCCGGCCCGCCGCGGGCCCGATCAACTCGGCGAGCCTGCTCTCGACATTCATATGAATGTCCTCGAGCGCGCGCTTGAAATCGAACGATCCCTTCCCGATTTCTGACAAAATCGTGTCTAGACCGTCAGCGATATTTTTCGCATCGTTCGCGGTGATAATGCCTTGCGCGGCGAGCATCGCGGCGTGGGCCTTGGATGCGGCGATGTCCTGGGCATAAAGGTGACGATCGACGTCGATGGAGACGTTGATTTCCTCCATGATCGCATCGGGGCGTTCGGTGAACCGGCCGCCCCACATCTTGTTGCTCATGACTTGTTACTCATGGTTTGGCATTCATCGTCTCGAGCGCGGACCAGCCGCGCTGCGCCGTTACCGGCTCAACCCACCGCAATCCAGGCCCTGAATAGCCGTATCTGATACAGGATGACAAACGATATGCCTGAACGACCCACGCCCCATTCGGCTGCCATGCGCCGGATTCCCATCACGATCGGGGCGGTGCTGATCGGGTCGGCGATCGGATTTGCCGGGGTATACGGGATTGGCGGGCTGAAACGCAGCGCTGCCGGCGATCCCGCCTGTCGCGGGGCGGTCGACCTTGCGCGCCGCCTCGCCCCTCTGGCGCATGGCGAAGTAGCCGCGATGACCATGGCGACCGCACCATTGCGGCTGCCGGACCTCGCCTTCGAGGACGCCGACGGCAAGCCCAAAAAGCTCTCCGACTGGCGCGGACGCACCGTGCTGTTGAACCTGTGGGCCACCTGGTGCGTGCCATGCCGCAAGGAGATGCCGGCGCTGGAAAACCTGCAAACCAGGCTCGGCGGGCCGAATTTCGAGGTGGTCGCCGTCAACATCGATACCCGCGACCCCGAAAAGCCGAAGAATTTTCTGAGAGAGGTCAATCTGACCCGGCTCGGCTATTTTAGCGACCAAAAAGCCAAGGTCTTTCAAGATCTTAAAGCCATAGGCCGGGCCCTGGGGATGCCGACCTCGGTGCTCGTCGATGGCGAGGGCTGCGAGATCGCCTCCATTGCCGGACCGGCGGAGTGGGACAGCGACGACGCCGTCAAGCTGATCACGGCGGCAGTCAAATCGGCAGACTAGAAGGTAAAGGCTGAAAAAGTGCCGGATCGGTGGGCTCGCTTCGCTTGGCCCATCCCAACGAATCAACGGCGCCGAACGCCCCTAGCGCGTCGGGACCGGCTTGTCGCCGCGATAGTCGTAGAAGCCGCGCTGGGTCTTGCGGCCGAGCCAGCCGGCCTCGACATATTTCACCAGCAGTGGACACGGCCGATACTTGGAGTCCGCGAGCCCCTCGTGCAAAACCTGCATGATCGAAAGACAGGTATCGAGGCCGATGAAATCGGCAAGTTCGAGCGGTCCCATCGGGTGGTGCGCACCAAGCTTCATCGCCGCGTCGATCGCCTCGACGTTTCCGACCCCCTCATAGAGCGTATAAATAGCCTCGTTGATCATCGGCAGCAGGATGCGGTTGACGATGAAGGCCGGAAAATCCTCGGAAACCGCGACCTGTTTGCCGAGTCGCGTCACAAATTCCTTGGCGGTATCGAAGGTCTCGTCGTCGGTAGCGATGCCGCGGATCAGCTCGACCAGTTCCATCAGCGGCACCGGATTCATGAAGTGAATGCCGATGAAGCGTTCGGGGCGATCGGTGGATGCGGCAAGCCGCGTGATCGAGATCGACGAGGTGTTGGATGCAACGATGGCCTCCGGCTTCAGCACCGCGCAGACATCGTGAAAAATCTTGCGCTTGACCTCTTCCTTCTCGGTCGCGGTCTCGATCGCCAGATCGCAATCGGCCAGCCCATCGATGGTCTCGGTGGAGACGATCCTGCTCAGTGCCTGCTTGCGGGCGTCTTCGGTGATGATTTTCTTGGAAACCTGGCGCGACAGGTTGCCGTTGATGGTCGCCATGCCTGACTTCAGGCGATCGCTGGACACGTCGTTGAGCACCACGTCGAACCCGGCCAGCGCCGCCACATGCGCGATGCCATTGCCCATCTGGCCCGAGCCGATAACGCCGACCTTCTTGATCATAGCCGCCATGTTGTCATCTCACCGGGGCGATGCGCACTTTCCGCACCTGCCCTCCCCTTGCATAAACACCGGCCGCAGTCCGCTGCATCCGGCCAGTCCTTCATCCATCGTTACTTTCCAAGCTTGCCGAGCGCCTCGGTCAGCTCGGGAACCGCCTGATAGAGATCCGCGACCAGGCCGTAGTCGGCGACCTGGAAAATCGGCGCGTCCTCATCCTTGTTGATCGCGACGATCACCTTGGAATCCTTCATGCCGGCGAGATGCTGGATCGCACCGGAGATGCCGATCGCGACATACAGTTCCGGCGCCACCACCTTGCCGGTCTGGCCGACCTGCCAGTCGTTCGGCGCGTAGCCGGCATCCACCGCAGCGCGCGAGGCGCCGACGCCGGCGCCAAGCTTGTCGGCGAGCGGCTCGATATATTTGGCAAAATTCTCGCGGCTCTGCATGGCGCGGCCGCCGGAGACGATGATCTTGGCCGATGTCAGCTCGGGCCGGTCGCTCTTGGCAACTTCCTCGCCGACAAAACTGGAGAGGCCGGGATCGGCTGCAGATGCGGCATTCTCCACCGGCGCGCTGCCGCCATCGCCGGTCGCGGCAAAGGTGGAGGTCCGCACGGTGATGACCTTCTTGGCGTCCTTCGATTTTACCGTCTGGATCGCGTTGCCGGCATAGATCGGACGTTCGAAGGTATCGGGCGAAACCACCTTGATGATTTCCGATACCTGCATGACGTCGAGCAGCGCTGC
>DASSGM010000339.1:0-9338 GCA_035693465.1 Bradyrhizobium sp.
CGCTGTTGCGCGAATTGCCGGCGGTGACGCCGCTGACCCGCGACGTCTTCGACAGCGCCACGGCGGAGCGGCGGCTGTGCGATTATTTTGCGGTCGCCACCATGGACGGGCTGAGCGCGATGTCGCGGCTGGAGGCCACCGCCGCGGCGGCTGCCGTCACCTATATCGACCGCACGCAAGTCGGAAAACGGCCGCCGCTTTCGCCGCCGTCGCGCGAGGCCGCCGGCACCACCATGGCGATCGATCCCGCCACCCGCGCCAATCTCGAATTGACGCGAACGCTTGCGGGCGAACGGCGCGGGTCGCTGCTGGATGCCATCGACTGCACCGTGACCCCAGCCGGATCGCGCCTGCTCGCCCAACGGCTGGCGGCACCGCTCACCGACAGCGCCGCAATCGCGCAGCGGCTCGATGCAATCAGCGCCTTCGTTGCGGATACCGTCGCGCGCGATGAAATCCGCACCACGCTGCGCGCGGCGCCCGACATGTCGCGCGCGCTGGCGCGACTATCCGTCGGACGCGGCGGCCCGCGCGACCTTGCCGGATTGCGCGACGGCATCCTCGCCGCCGATGCCGCGCTGGCGCGGCTTGAAAGGCTTGACGATCCGCCGCCGGAAATCATCGCTGTCATGGAGGCGCTGCGCCGCCCCTCGCGTGAGCTGGCGCGCGAATTCGAGCGTGCGCTCGCAGACCAACTGCCGCTGATCAAACGCGACGGCGGCCTTGTTCGCGAAGGCTATGAGGCAGCGCTGGATGACGCCCGCAACCTGCGCGACGCCTCGCGCCTCGTGGTGGCTAAGATGCAGGCGCGCTACGCCGACCAGACCGGCGTCAAGGGCCTGAAAATCCGCCACAACAATGTGCTCGGCTATTTCGTCGAGGTCACCGCGCAGCATGGCGACAGACTGATGTCGCCGCCACTGAACGCGACCTTTATCCATCGTCAGACCCTGGCGGGCCAGATTCGTTTCACCACCGCCGAGCTCGGCGAGATCGAAGCCAAGATCGCCAATGCCGGCGACCGCGCGCTCGGGCTGGAACTCGAAATTTTTGAGCGGCTTTGCGCGCTTGCCATGACGGCGAGTGAGGACCTGCGCGCCGCCGCGCATGCTTTTGCAATGCTTGATGTCGCAACCGCGCTGGCGAAACTGGCCGTCGACGACAATTATGTGCGGCCCGAGGTCGACACCTCACTGACCTTTGCGATCGAGGGCGGCCGGCATCCGGTGGTCGAACAGGCGCTGAAGCGCGACGGCCAGCCGTTCATCGCCAATGCCTGCGACCTCTCGCCGGGACCGGCACAAAATTCAGGCCAGATCTGGCTGCTCACCGGCCCGAACATGGCGGGCAAGTCGACCTTCCTGCGCCAGAACGCGCTGATCGCGCTAATGGCGCAGATCGGCAGCTTCGTGCCGGCCTCGCGGGCGCGGATCGGGATCGTCGATCGGCTGTTCTCGCGCGTCGGCGCCGCCGACGATCTGGCGCGCGGCCGCTCCACCTTCATGGTCGAGATGGTGGAGACCGCAGTCATTCTCAATCAGGCCAGCGAACGCTCGCTGGTGATTCTTGACGAGATCGGCCGGGGCACCGCGACCTTCGACGGGCTGTCGATTGCGTGGGCTGCGATCGAGCACCTGCATGAGAGCAATCGCTGCCGCGCGTTGTTCGCCACCCACTACCATGAGCTCACGGCGCTGTCGGCAAAACTGCCGCGGCTGTTCAACGCCACGGTACGGGTCAAGGAGTGGCAGGGCGACGTCGTGTTCCTGCACGAGGTGCTGCCGGGCTCGGCCGACCGCTCCTATGGCATTCAGGTCGCAAGGCTTGCAGGCCTGCCCGCGCCGGTGATCGCCCGCGCCAAATCGGTGCTGGCAAAGCTCGAGGCACAGGACCGCGGCCAGACCGCGCGCGCCCTGGTCGACGACCTGCCGCTGTTTGCGGTGCCGTCGCGCGCCGCAACCGAGCCAACGCCCCCGAGCGAGGCCGAACAGCTGATCGCGGCGGTGGCCGCGCTGCATCCTGACGAGATGTCGCCGCGCGAGGCGCTGGAAGCGCTCTATGCATTGAAGGCGAAGTTGCCGAAGCAGTGAGCGTTCGCCCCTTGCGAAATCGTCATGCCCGGGCTTGTCCGGGCATCCACGTTCTGACGGCATAAAAGCAAGAAAGACGTGGATGGCCGGGACGGGCCCGGCCATGACGGAGACAACAATTAACAGGCACTTCCTCACCATGAGGGTTCACACGCGCAGGAGCTTCCTGCGCCCGTTCCACCACAATCCGAGATTCCAGCTCACGCAGGTGGCAAGCGCGAGGCTAAGGCCGACCACCGATCCGAACCGAAGCGCTGCGACATGCAGCACCGCAATCGCGATGCCCAGTCCGATCAGGCCCCAGCCGCTGTTTGCCAGCACGGCAGCGGTCGCCGGCCCGCCGATGCGCGGGTGCAGGATCAGCATCATGCTGGTGAACACCACTGGAAACAGCGCGATCGTGCCGCTCACGTTGGGACCGACCCATTTCGACAAGGTGACGACCGTGGCGACCAGCGTCGCAACCAGCGAGGCGCGCAGCGGGATATCGTACCAGCGGCGCGTGATCAGCGGCATCTTGACGTGGCGGAAACGCCGCAGCAGCGGCAGGCAGATTGCGTAGGCAACGGCATTGGCGATGAGCCCGCCGGCGAGCGACCAGTGCACCGTTCGCGACAGCGCGGCCAGCGCGCTCCACACCATGACCGCGCCGGCAAAACTGACGGCTGCGCTATGGCGCTGCGCCAGCACGACATAGCTCAAGCAGAGGAAGATCGTTATGGCGTTGATCGGCAGGCTTGCCAGCGCGGCCTCGGCGATGAACCCTGCATCGTGATCGAACGCGAGAAACACGTAGGAGGGACCCGCCGAAATCGGCAGCGTCGCCACCAGCGCACCGATCACCGGGCCTGCGCGCTCGGTGATCACGGACGCCGACACCACGAACGCCGCCGTCACCGCCATGCGCAGCGCCAGCGTCAGGATGAAGGCAAGATCGGGGGACATTGGTCTAACCGTCGTCCCGGCCAAGCGAAGCGCGAGCCGGGACCCATAGCCACCGCTGTTCGTGTTGTACAAAAGCCGTCGAACAGCGTTTCTTAAAACGAGAGGACACGGCGTTTGGGTCCCGGCGTTCGCCGGGACGACGAGGAATCACACCCTTTGCATCGTCACCGAAAGCTTCGGGCCGTTCTTGATGGTCTGATAGACCACGCAATAGCGCTCGGTGAGCTTGAGCAGCAAATCGAGTTTGTCCTGCGGCGCTGACGTGTCGACGTCGAAGCGCAGGCGAATTTCCGCAAAACCGACCGGCGCCTCCTTGTCGACACCGAGCGTGCCGCGGAAATCGAGATCGCCCTCGGCGGTGACCAGACCGGTCTTCAGCGGCACCTCGATCGCGGTCGCGACCGACTTCAGCGTCACGCCGGCGCAGGCGACCAGCGCTTCCAGCAGCATGTCGCCGGAGCACAATTCAAGTCCGGAACCGCCGCTGGCGGGATGCAGGCCGGCGACGGCCAGGGCGCGGCCGGTCTCGACCTTGCAGGCGATGCCTTCGTTCTCGATCGAGCCCCTGGCCTTGAGCGTGATGACCGCGGCCGCAGGGTCCGATTTGTAGCGCTCCTTGATCGGGGCCTGGGTGGCGCGGAGTTCAGCGGCATCCATATCGCTCTCCAATAAATTGCGTGTCCGATGTAGTGAAAGACGGGACGGATGTCACCACTTCATATCGTGGGACAACTCTCGTGGGTGTAGGAAAGCCATTTTATCTCAAATGGTTAAGCGGCACGCCGATGCGCAAATACCGCCCTGCACGTCCTGCAGCGAGAACCGCCTTGTCGGAACAACGCGAAATCCACCATGGCGTTGCCGCTCATCAGATTGTCCCGTGACAGCGTTAGCGCGGTCCGATATCCGGGTAGCCCATGGATGTTGTGACACAAGCCCAGTCTGAGGTCGACGAGCGTTTCGATACCGCAAGGGTCAGCGCCGCGGTGGACGCGCTCGCGGCCGCGCATGCCGGACGCGAGGATCTGTTTCGCTCCGCCACGGCGCAACTCCTCAAGGCCGAACTGGTCACCGCGCGCGCCATCGCGCAGGCGTTGCTGCTGAAGGATCGGCACGGCCGGCACTGCGCCGAACGGCTGTGCTTCGTGCAGGATGAAATCATCCGCATCCTGTTCTCCGCGGCGACCCGGCATCTCTATCACTCACCGATGCCATCAGGCGCCGAGCGCATGGCGGTCGTCGCCACCGGCGGCTATGGCCGCGGACTGATGGCGCCGGAATCCGATATCGACCTGTTGTTCATCCTGCCCTACAAGCAAACCGCCTGGGGCGAGCAGGTCGCCGAGGCGATTCTTTATTGCCTGTGGGACATGGGTTTGAAGGTCGGGCACGCCACCCGTTCGGTCGATGAATCGATCCGGCAGGCGCGTGGCGACATGACGATCCGCACCGCGATCCTCGAAACCCGGTTCCTGACCGGGGACCGGCCGCTCTACGACGAGCTGGTGGAGCGCTTCGACAAGGAAGTGGTGCAGGGCACGGCAGCCGAATTCGTGACCGCGAAACTTGCCGAGCGCGAGGAGCGGCACCGCCGCGCCGGACAGTCGCGCTATCTGGTCGAGCCCAACGTCAAGGATGGCAAGGGCGGATTGCGCGATCTGCATACGCTGTTCTGGATCGCGAAATATGTCTATCGCGTGCGCGAGACCGATGAGCTGCTCGAGCGCGGCGTGTTCGACGCGCAGGAATACCGCACCTTCCGCCGCTGCGCCGATTTCCTGTGGTCGGTCCGTTGCAATATCCATTTCTTCTCGGGTCGCGCCGAGGAGCGGCTGTCGTTCGACATGCAGCGCGAAATCGCGATCAGGCTCGGCTACACTTCGCATCCCGGCATGCAGGATGTCGAACGCTTCATGAAGCATTATTTTCTGGTCGCCAAGGACGTCGGCGATCTCACCGCGATCCTGTGCGCCAAGCTGGAAGACCAGCAGGCCAAGCCGGCGCCGGTGCTCAGCCGGATGATGGCGCGGTTGCGGCCGAGCACGAACCGCCGGCGGGTGCCCGAAAGCGACGATTTCATCGTCGACAACAACCGCATCAATCTCGCCGCGCCGGACGTGTTCAAGCAGGATCCGGTCAACCTGATCCGGATTTTTCGGCTGGCGCAGAAAAACAATCTGGCCTTTCACCCCGACGCGATGCGCACCGTGACGCGTTCGCTCAAGCTCATCAACACCCAGCTGCGCGAGAATCCGGAAGCCAACCGGCTGTTCATGGAAATCCTGACCTCGAATGACGCGGAAGTCGTGCTGCGGCGCATGAACGAGACCGGGGTGCTCGGCCAGTTCATTCGCGCCTTCGGCAAGATCGTGTCGATGATGCAGTTCAATATGTACCACCACTACACGGTGGACGAACATCTGTTGCGCTGTATCGGCTACCTGCACGACATCGAACGCGGCGGCAATGACGAATTCATCGTCGCCAGCGACCTGATGCGCAAGATTCAGCCCGAGCATCGCGCGGTGCTCTATATCGCCACGCTGCTGCACGATATCGCCAAGGGCCGCTTGGAGGATCATTCGATCGCAGGCGCCAAGGTGGCGCGGCGGCTATGCCCGCGGCTCGGTTTCAACACCGCCGATACCGAACTGGTGGCCTGGCTGATCGAAGAGCATCTGACCATGTCGATGACGGCGCAATCGCGCGATCTGTCGGACCGCAAGACCATCGAGAATTTCGCGGCCGTGGTGCAATCGGTCGAACAGATGAAGCTTTTGACGATCCTGACCACCGCCGACATCAGGGGCGTCGGTCCCGGGGTGTGGAACGGCTGGAAGGCGCAGCTGTTGCGCACGCTGTATTACGAAACCGAGCCGGTGCTGACCGGCGGTTTCTCGGAAGTCAACCGCGCGCAACGCATCGCGGTGGCGCAAGCGGAATTTCGCGCGGAATTCACCGAGTGGCCGGAGCAGGAGCTCAACACCTATATCGCGCGGCACTATCCGGCGTACTGGCTCAAGGTCGACCTGCCTCACAAGATCCGCCATGCCCGCTTCCTGCGCGCCAGCGAACAGGCCGGCCACAAGCTCGCCATCAATGTTGGCTTCGACGAAGCGCGCAGCGTCACCGAATTGACTATCCTCGCGACCGACCATCCCTGGCTGTTGTCGATCATTGCCGGCGCCTGCGCCTCGGCCGGCGCCAACATCGTTGACGCGCAGATTTACACCACAACCGACGGGCGCGCCCTCGATACCATCGCCATCAGCCGGGAGTACGACCGCGACGAGGACGAGGGACGGCGCGCGACGCGCATCGGCGAGATGATCGAGGACGTGCTTGAAGGCAAGTTGCGTCTGCCCGAGGTGGTGGCGCGCCGTTCCGCCAGCCGCGGCAAGGCACGTCCGTTCGTGGTGGAGCCGGAGGTCACCATCAACAATCAGTGGTCGGACCGCTACACCGTGATCGAAGTGTCCGGGCTCGACCGGCCGGGCCTGTTATATGAGCTGACCACCGCGATTTCGAAACTCAATCTCAACATCGCTTCCGCCCATGTTGCGACCTTCGGCGAGCGCGCCCGCGACGTGTTTTACGTCACCGACCTGCTCGGCGCCCAGATCAACGCGCCGACGCGGCAGGCCGCGATCAAGAGCGCGCTGATCCACCTTTTGGCCCATGACGAGGCTCTGGCGCAGCCCGCGGCGTGAATGGGCCAGGGCCTCTGAAAACCTGCTAGTGTGGGGGTTCGGGGGAACGCCACATGATCTGGATCGCAAATAGTCTGGTCGCGCTAGTCGCCGCGCTGCATGTGTATTTTCTGATTCTGGAGATGTTCCTCTGGACCAAGCCGCTGGGCCTGAAGACGTTTCGCAACTCGCCAGAGAAGGCCGCCGAGTCGGCGGTGCTCGCCGCCAACCAGGGCCTGTACAACGGCTTTCTCGCCGCCGGCCTCGTCTGGGGGCTGATTCAAAGCACACCTGCGTTCGCGTTCCAGATCAAGGTGTTCTTTCTGCTCTGTGTGATCGTCGCAGGAATCTACGGCGCCGCCACCGTCGGTCGCCGGATTCTGTTGGTTCAGGCCGCGCCCGCCGCCATCGCACTGATTCTGCTTTGGCTCGTGTGAGGCCGTTAGAAGACGCGCGGCTTCTCAACCGGAGGACCGCTCTTCCCAGTACGGTTAAGAGTGCTGAAACCTTTTGTTTCTCGGGCACTTGTTTACCCACCCAGCCCAGCATCACCCTTAATTCCCGCTTAACGCGGCCTTAAACCCCGCTCGCTAGGCTCCCGGCACCGGGTGGCGTGGGCGTTTTTGCGTATGGCGTGGGGGCGAAAAAAAAGCGGCGGACGCAAGGAGCCGCAATTCGGGCTCGGCGCGTCGCTGTCGGAATTGCGTCTTGGTCCGCAGGATCGCATCCCCAGTGCCGATGACGAGGCACCGAAGAAATCACCCAAGCGCAAAGCCGCCGCCACCGTCGATACCGATGACGACGATGATGCTCCGCGCGAGCGAAGGCCGCGCGCTCAACGAGGCAGGAGCAAGCGTCGATCGAGGGCTCGCTCGCGCCGCGGCCTCGTTCGCCTGTTCTATTGGGGCGTGGTGCTCGGACTGTGGGCGGCGATCGCGCTGGTCGGCATCATCGTCTGGGTGGGCGCGCACCTGCCGCCAATCCAGGCGCTGGAAATTCCGAAACGGCCGCCGACGATCGAGATCACAGGCTTCGATGGCAGCGTGCTGGCGACGCGCGGCGAAATGCCCGGCGCCAATGTCTCGCTGAAGGAACTGCCGCCCTATCTGCCGAAAGCCTTCATCGCCATCGAAGACCGCCGGTTCTATTCCCATTACGGGGTCGATCCCCTGGGCATTGCGCGCGCGGCGGTGGCCAATGTCCTCCATCGCGGCGTGTCGCAGGGCGGCTCGACGCTGACCCAGCAGCTTGCCAAGAATCTGTTCCTGACACAGGAGCGCACGCTGCAACGGAAGTTGCAGGAGGTCGAACTCGCGCTCTGGCTGGAGCGCAAGCATTCCAAATCAGAGATTCTCGAACTCTACCTCAACCGGGTCTATTTCGGCTCCGGCGCTTACGGCGTCGAGGCAGCGGCGCAGCGCTATTTTGGAAAATCGGCGAAGAACGTCACGCTGGCGGAGGCCGCGATGCTCGCCGGCCTCGTCAAATCACCGTCGCGGCTGGCGCCGAACCGCAATCCGGAAGGGGCTGAAAAACGCGCCCAGACCGTGCTGTCAGCAATGGCGGAAGCCAAATTCATCACCGCCGCGCAGGCCCAGGCGTCGATCGGGCATCCCTCCTACAATATGAAGGCCGCCGGCGCCGGCACCATCAATTATGTCGCGGACTGGATCGGCGAGGTGCTCGACGATCTGATCGGCCAGATCGACCAGAACATTGTGGTCGAAACCTCGATCGACCCGAAGCTTCAGAGCGTCGCCGAGGCCGCCGTGATCGACGAACTCGCGGCCAAAAGCGTCAAGTTCAATGTCACCCAGGGCGCGCTGGTGGCGATGACCCCCGATGGGGCCGTGCGCGCCATGGTCGGCGGACGCAATTATGCCGACAGCCAGTATAACCGCGCTGTGACCGCAAAGCGCCAGCCCGGTTCGGCGTTCAAGCCGTTCGTCTATCTGACCGCGATCGAAGCCGGCCTGACGCCAGAGACGATCCGGCAGGATGCGCCGCTCGACGTCAAGGGATGGAAGCCCGAGAACTACGGCCACGAATATTTCGGCGCGGTGACGCTGACGCAGGCGCTGGCGATGTCGCTCAACACCGTCGCGGTGCGGCTTGGTCTCGAAGTCGGAGCCAAGAACGTGGTGCGCACCGCGCACCGGCTCGGCATTTCATCGAAGCTCGACGCCAATCCCACGATCGCGCTCGGCACCTCGGAGGTCTCGCTCACCGAACTGGTCGGCGCCTATGCGCCGTTTGCCAATGGCGGCCAGGGCGTCTCGCCGCATGTCGTGACCAAAATCCGCACCAGCCAGGGCAAGCTGTTGTACGCGCGCCCCGCCGACCAGCTCGGCCAGGTGATCGAACCGCGCCACGTCGCGATGATGAACACCATGATGCAGGAGACGCTGCTCAGCGGCACCGCGCGCAAGGCCGAGATCCCGGGCTGGACGGCCGCCGGCAAGACCGGCACCAGCCAGGACTTTCGCGACGCCTGGTTCATCGGCTACACCGCCAAACTCGTCACCGGCGTCTGGCTCGGCAATGACGACAATTCGCCGACCAGAAAGGCGACCGGCGGCGGCTTGCCGGTCGAAGTCTGGACCCGCTTCATGCG
>DASSGM010000340.1:0-7321 GCA_035693465.1 Bradyrhizobium sp.
GCCGGTCGCCGACAAGTTGCGCGAAATGCTGGGCGCGAAATCATTGCGCTATTTCGACCGCAAGGGCGAACGCGCAGCGGTTGAGAAATTCTACACCGCGCGTGAATTTTCGCCGCTGTGGACGCAAGCCGGCGCTCTGACCGAGAGCGGCAAAGGCGTCATCGCACGCCTGAAGGATGCGGCTTCCGAAGGCTTGAACGTAGCGGACTATCCGGTGCCGGATTTCGCGGCGGCGGCCACGCCGGAGCAGCTTGCGGAAGCCGACTTGAAGCTGACCGGCAGCATGCTCGATTACGCACGCCAGGCTCAGAGCGGACGGTTTCACTGGTCGCAGGTCAGCTATGACATCCAGTTTCCGGATCATCCTACCGACCCTTCGGAGGTGCTGACCAATATCACGACCGCCAAGGATGCCTCGGCGGCGCTCGAGGGCTACAACCCGCCGCACAAGCTCTACCGCGAATTGAAGGCGAAGCTTGCCGAACTGCGCGGCCAGGGTGACGGCCCGATGATTCAGATCGCGGAGGGGCCGGCTCTGAAGTACTCGCCGGCGCGCAACAAGAAGCAGCCCACGGCCGAGATGGAAGATGCGCGCGTGCCGCAACTGCGCGCCAAGCTCGGCATCACCGAGAACGCCACTGATACTCATTACGACGCCAAGGTCGCCGAAGCCGTGCGCCGATTCCAGGACGGTGCCGAACTCAACCCGACCGGCATCCTGGACGACCGTACCGTCAGGGCATTGAACAGCCCGAAGCGCGACCGCAAGATCGATACAGTGATCGTCAACATGGAGCGTTGGCGCTGGCTGCCGCGCCAGCTCGGCGCACCATCGCTCGGCGATGCCTACGTCATCCTCAACATCCCCGATTACACGCTCAAGGTAATGCGGAATGGCGCGCCGATCTGGACCACCAAGGTGGTCACCGGCCAGCCGGGAGTCCATGCGACGCCACTTTTGACGGAGACAATGAAGTTCATCACCGTTAATCCGACCTGGAATGTGCCGCCGTCGATCATCTACAACGAATATCTCCCGGCGCTACAGCAGGATCCGACCGTACTGCAGCGCATGGGGCTGAGGCTGGAATACGGCCGCGATGGCGGCATCCACATCTCGCAGCCGCCCGGCGAAGCCAATGCGCTCGGCCGGATCCGTTTCAATTTCCCGAACAAGTTCCTGGTCTATCAGCACGATACCCCGGACAAGCATTTGTTCGCCAAGGAGGAGCGGGCGTTCAGCCAGGGCTGCATGCGGGTGCAGAATCCGGATCAATACGCCGCGACGCTGCTCAACATCACCTTGCCGAACGAGCGCTACACGCCGGAAAGAATCCGCAGCATGTATGGCCACAG
This sequence comes from Bradyrhizobium sp., assembly GCA_035693465.1. Classification (GTDB taxonomy): domain Bacteria; phylum Pseudomonadota; class Alphaproteobacteria; order Rhizobiales; family Xanthobacteraceae; genus Bradyrhizobium. Next base: position 1,357 of record DASSGM010000340.1, read on the forward strand.
CGAGATCGACATCAAGTTCCCGACGCCGATACCGGTCAATATCACCTACCAGACGGCGTTTGTGGATGAGGCGGGCAAGCTGCAAATCCGCAGGGATATCTATAACCGCGACGCCGCGATGCTGGCGCTGCTCCGCAACTCTAAGAACAAGGATCTGGAAAACGTGGTTGCGCGTGCCCAGCCGAGCTACGGCCGTCCGACCGGCGTCAATTATGCCAGCGACAACACTTATTATGGTTATGGACAGTCGTATTCAGGACCGTCGTTCTTTGAACGTTTGTTTGGAGCACCGGTACCACCCGCTCCCATCCCGGGCCGTCGCCTGCAACAGCAACAGCGGCGGATCTTCACACGCTGATCGTTCATCATTGTCAGCGGGCTGGCCTGAATTCCGCTAACTAAATCAACGGCCCCGCTCCCCCAGCGAGGCCGTCCGCATTAACCATTCTCCCCCGTATTTAACCAGGGCACTTTTTCGCCACACTCGGCGGGTTAGGTTAGGTCGACTTGGGGGGTGGATTTAAATCTCAATTAACCCACCCGCATTAAGACTGCATTAACCCTCTTTCGCCACACGGGGTAGCGGAAGAGTTCCTCGATCGGTCGTCCTCTGGGTGGGGCTCATTTGTGCTGACTGGTTTCGCACGCCAATTCGATGCGCTGTCGTTGCCGAAGGCCGGATATCATTTCGGCCTGACATCCTTGTTGCTTCTGATGGGGGCCGGATCGGTCCACGATGCGACCGCGCTGAACGAAACCCGCACCCTTTCCTTCCATCACACCCATTCCGAGGAAGACATCACCGTCACCTTCAAGCGTAATGGGCGCTATGACGAAGAAGCGCTGAAGCAGCTCAATCACTACCTCCGCGACTGGCGCAGCCAGGAACAGACTACAATGGATCGTCGCCTGTTCGACATCCTCTGGGAAGTCTACCGCGACGTCGACGGCAAGAAGCCGATCCACATCATTTCGTCCTACCGCTCCCCCGCCACCAACGCCATGCTCCGCCGCCGCTCTTCAGGAGTGGCCCGCTTCAGTCAGCACATGCTGGGCCACGCGATGGATTTTTTCATTCCCGACGTGTCGCTTGAACAAATCCGCAACGCCGGGCTTCGTCTGCAGCGCGGCGGCGTCGGGTTCTATCCGACATCGGGCTCGCCTTTCGTCCATCTCGACACCGGCAGCATTCGGCACTGGCCGCGAATGACCCACGATCAACTGGCCCGCGTATTCCCCGACGGCCGCACCGTGCATATTCCCTCTGACGGCAACCCGCTGAGGGGATACGAGCTTGCCCGCGCCGACATTGAGAAACGCGGTAATGGCGACGACACTTCGACCAGGAGTACACCGAACCTGTTCGCCATGTTGTTCAGGGGCAAGTCCAGCGACGAGGATGACGAGAGCGCCGCCGCTCCGCGGGCCGTCGAAAAATCCAGCTCGGCCGGCCTGATGGCTGCCGCCCTGCCCGCCAAATCCACCGAGCCGGTGCCGATGCCGCGCGCAAAGCCGGCCATCGCCTCGACGTTCCAGTTAGCTTCTGCCGATATGCAGTTCGTCCAGCCGGCAAAGGCGAAGCAGGCGGCCGCGGTTGATGCGCAGGCATTCTCCGCTGACAAGGCCGAAGCGAAATCGCAAACGCCGGCCGACATCATCAACGCCCGCGGCTTCTGGGACGATGCCGCCACGGCGCCGAGGCAGTTAACCCCGGCGCAAGTCGCCGCCCTTAGCGCCCGCCGGGCGCCGGCCTCCGCCGACCCGCAATCGACCGCAAGTGTTTCCACTGCGATGGAGGCATTGGCCTACGCGCCGGACGCCCCATCTCCGGTTGACCGGGGCAATATCGTCGCGGCCAGCGCGCCGATTCCCCGCAGCGTCCGTCCGGCATCGGCTGCTCGCAATCCGACGGCAATCACCACGGTCGACCAGGTCGTTCCCAAGGGGCCGCAAGGTGCGGGGGGCGTTGTGGCGACCTCGACGCGGATCGCGGCTTCCAGCAGCAACGGCGCCTGGATGCGCATGATGATCCTGGCGCCGAGCGCGAGCATGTCGATGTCGGCGACGGTCCTGGGCGATACCGACATGACGCTTATGCGCGCGCATTTCGTTAAACCCCAGTCTGCGATCGCGATGAGCTTCTCCGACGATCCGCAGATGGGAATGGTTTGCGACCGCTTCACCGGCTCGGCGACCGCGACACTCGCCATACAATCATTCGTGATGCGGACCGCAGCATTGCGCTAGGTACTCACGCGCTCCGGCTCCACATATTTTCCGCATCCGGTCAGGCCGGAAGACCCGCTTTGAGCAGCCCGGCCTCGTGGCGCTTGCGGTCGACCTCGAGCTTGTAGTGCTGGGTCGCCAGGTAGACGGCCACCGAGAATTTCGGCTCGCGCTTTAGGACCTCTGCCGCATGCGCCGCGGCCGCGACCCCGTTGCCCATTTGCGAAAACGTTGCCGCAAGGAACGCATGATGGGTGTGGTCAGGCCGAGTAATTCGGGAGAAGGCCTCAGCGGCTTCGGCATATTTCTCGGCACAATAGCAGGCACGTCCAAGATGGCTCCAGAAGCGCTCTGGGTGGTACGGGTTGAGGCGCATCGCCTTCTTGATCCAGTCGATGCCCTCTTCCGGCCGTCCCAGCCACGTCAGAAGCTCGCCTTGCTGCACGACAACCAGGTCGTAGTTGGGGTTGAGGGCGAGGGCCCGCTCCTGATGATACGCGGCCTTGTCAAAGTCGTTGCGCGTCAGATTCAGCGCGGCGAGTATCCGGTGCACATCGCTATCATTGTCATCGAGGGCCAGCGCTATCTGAAGCTCCGCGGCCACCGCCTTGAAGGTGGCATCGCGATCGGCGCACCAATTATAAACCCACGTCTGGCCTAGTACGCATCCCTTCCAGGCGTGGGCATGGGCATAGTTCGGATCAAGCGCCAGGGCGCGGTCGAGCAGGCGCTGCGCTGCGGCGTTATCCTCTCGGGTCGAGCGGTGGTGCAACACTTTGGCGGTCAGCACGCACTCATAAGCTGCCATGTTATCCGTCGGCTTGCGCGTCGCACGATTGTGCGTGGCAGCCTCGACGCGGCCGGGCAGCGTCGCGACTATTGCACGGGTCATCTCGTCCTGAATGCTGAAGATATCCGCAAGCTCGCGGTCATAGCGTTCGGCCCAGATGTGCCGGTCGGTTTCCGCGTCGATCAGCTGCACTGTGACGCGGATGCGATCACCCGCCTTTCTCACGCTGCCCTCGAGGAGGTAATCGACACCGAATTCGCGCGCTACTTCTTGCACTTTTACGGCCTTGCCCTTGTAAACGAAGGTCGAGTTGCGCGAGATGACGAGCAGATCATGGAAGCGCGACAGCTCCGTTATGATGTCCTCAGTGAGGCCGTCCGCGAAGAATTCCTGCTCCGGATCGCCGCTCATGTTAACCAGCGGTAGTACGGCGATGGACGGCTTCTTGGATATTGCTGTCGTGACCGCAGCATCCTTCAGATCCTCTGGCGCAGTGTCTGGGTCTTGCTTAAGCCGGACCCGAAAGACGCGGATCGGACGGGCGATGTTCTTGACGGTCTGGTCGCCGAGATCCTCGAATTCGAGCTCTTCCAGTCGCTGGCCAACCTGATCGCGCACCGCGCCCGAAACACAGATGCCGCCCGGTTCAGCGAGCATTTCGAGACGCGCCGCGACGTTCACGCCGTCGCCAAAGATGTCGTCTTCCTCAACAATCACGTCGCCCAGATTGATGCCGATGCGAAACTGCATCCACCGCGCTGGCGAGACGTCGGCGTTGCGTCGTGTCATCCGGCGCTGAATCTCGGCCGCGCACAACACGGCGTCTGTGACACTGTGGAATTCGACCAGCATGCCGTCGCCCGTGGTCTTGATAATTCGGCCGCGGTTCTTCGCGATGGCCGGATCAATGAGCTCGATCCGATGGGTCTTCAGACGCGCGAGTGTCCCCGTCTCGTCGACCTCCATCAGCCGACTGTAGCCGACCATGTCGGCGGCGAGGACCGCTGCGAGCCTGCGCTCTGGTCCAGGCACGTCCATCTCTTCGGTTCCTTTCCGGGGATTCTAGCAGATGAGAGGCCTTTACCCAAGCTTCCGCGCCGGAAGTGCTTGCTGGCTATCGCCTTACAGCATCCCTAGCGCCTGCATGTAGGTTTCCAGGATGGTTTCCTGTTCGGCCCGCTCGTTGGCGTCCTGCTTGCGCAGGCGAACGATAGTGCGTAGCGCCTTGACGTCGAAACCGTTGCCTTTCGCTTCTGCGTAGACGTCGCGGATGTCGTCGGAGATCGTCTTCTTTTCTTCTTCCAGCCGCTCGATGCGCTCGATGATGGCCTTGAGCTGGTCCTTGGCAAATTTTGTCGCGGGCGCTTCCTTGACGGCGGCAGCAGCAGTGGTGGCCATCGGGTACTCCTGGATGGAAGTGAAGGTTGTGCTGAAAAGCGGAAGCGCCGCACGCTTCTCAACGCACTGCATCCGGAAATTGACCCTCAAGAGTGCGGTGCCTTGCGTCAAGGCAACATCGCGCTCATCCACAGCGCACCCACAGGAGAAAGATTCCCGCATGGCGAGGCGGCGCTGGATGCGCCGTTCCGAGCCACGAGGCTTCTCATCCTTCGAGGAGCCCGCAGAGTTCATCATCGGGCCGCGCTACGCGGACCCGTTGGCTTCCTCAGCATCAGGGGAAGAGCAAGGATAAAGGCTAATGCCCGCTTTGGGCTTTTTTCATCGCCGCGAGCTGCTCGGGACTGGCCTCGCCCTGAAAAGTCGACTTCCAGGTCTCGTAGGGCATGCCGTAAACGGCCTCGCGGCTTTCGTCCTTGCTCATCTCGGCGCCTCTCGCGTCGGCCTCCTCCTTGAGCCAATTGGAAAGGCAGTTGCGGCAGAAGCCCGCAAGATTCATAAGATCGATGTTCTGGACATCGTTGCGGGAGCGCAGATGTTCGACCAGGCGCCGGAAAACGGCGGCTTCGAGTTCCGTTCTGGTTTTGTCGTCAATCGTCATGACCGTAATCTCGCCGTTCGCGAAGCTTATTGATATTAGGTGGGAGTGGTCACAGATTTTACCATATCGCAGTGCAAACAGAGCATGAACCGCGGAAATTGGCCGCCGGTTCGCCCAGAATGCCCCCTTCCGCCGTTGACAGCTGCCGCTGGCTTACGCGAAATCGTCAATGATTTGATATAGCTTCGCGAAAATGATCCCGAAAAATTCTCATCGCCCCAATCCTTTCTCCGCTCGCGCCTGCGCCGGTCTGGCGCTGGCGCTTGCCGCGATCTGCCTGTGGAGCAGTCCGGCAGCGGCGGACTTTCGTCTCTGCAACAACACCTCGAGCCGGGTCGGCATTGCGCTTGGCTACAAGGACGCCGAGGGTTGGACCACCGAAGGCTGGTGGAATGTGTCCTCGCGGAGCTGCGAGACGTTGCTGCGCGGCACGCTGGTTGCGCGGTATTATTACATCTATGCGCTGGACTACGACCGCGGCGGCGAGTGGTCAGGGCAGGCTTTCATGTGCTCGCGCGACAAGGAATTCACCATCAAGGGCACCGAGAATTGCCTGGCGCGCGGTTTCGATCGCACCGGCTTTTTCGAGGTCGACACCGGCGAGCAGCGCGCCTGGACCGTGCAACTGACCGAATCCAATGAACAGCCCGCGCAGCGGGTGCCGGGAATCCCGGGAACGGTCGGCCCAGGCGGACCGGGAAACCTGCCGGGCATCTCGAGTTCGCCGGGCGGGACGCCCCCGGGCGGGTCTGGTCTGCCGCCAAGCGTCGCGCCCGGAAGCAAGCCATGAGGCGCCTGCGCCGCATCAAGATCCTTGCAACGCTTGGTCCCGCATCCTCCGACAGCGCAATGATCCGGCGCCTGTTCGAGGCCGGTGCCGACGTCTTCCGCATCAATATGAGTCACACCTCGCACGACAAGATGCGCGAGCTGGTCAAGACCATTCGCAA
>DASSGM010000341.1:0-2101 GCA_035693465.1 Bradyrhizobium sp.
GCCCGCCTGCTCGTATGCCGGCTCAACCAGCCCGTAACAGATACCGCGATGCTCGGCGCATTCGCCGATTGCGAAGATATCCGGCGCGCCGGTCTGCAAGGTATCGTCAACGACGATGCCGCGATTGACGGGAATGCCGGCTTCTTTCGCCAAAGTGACATTAGGGCGAATGCCCGCCGCGAAAATCACCGCGTCGGCATCGATCCGGTGTCCGTCCGTCAGTTCGACGCCCTCGACGCGCGTCTCGCCATGGAGCCGCGCGGTATCGGCATTGAGCAGAATCCTGATCCCCTTGCGCTCGACCAGCGACTTCAGCAGATCCGCCGCCGGCGCATCGAGCTGGCGCTCCATCAGCCGGTCCATCAGATGGACCAGGGTCACCGGCGCGCCTCGCCTGGCGAGGCCGTACGCGGCCTCCAGGCCGAGCAATCCGCCGCCGACCACGACGACCTGTTTCTTCCGGGCGGCGAGCGTCAGCAGCAGATCGACGTCGCGGCTGTCGCGAAAAGTGTGCACGCCGGCGAGATCGGCGCCGGGCACGTTGAGCCGCAACGGCGTTGAGCCGGTGGCAAGCACCAGCTTGGAAAACGCGATGCTCTCTTCATTTGCGATCTTGAGCTCACGGCGGCCGACATCGATCGCGGTGGCGAGGCAGCCATATTTCAGGGTTACACCGCGATCGCGCCACCACGAGGCTGGCTTAAGCTCGATGTCGTGCGAGGCGGTTTCACCCGCAAGCACCGACGACAGCAGCACGCGGTTATAGGCGAGCCGCGGCTCGTCGCCGATAACCGCGATGGCGTAACGCCCCAACGCGACCGCCGTCAGTTCGTCGACCAGGCGCGCGGCGGCCATTCCATTGCCGACGACAACCAGCGGTTCGCTCACGGCGTGTCCTTACTCCGCGGCGAGAGGGTGACCATAGGCTTCGGAAATCATGAAGCCTGACAGCCAGTCGTATGCGTCGGTCCACGCCTTCGCAACTTCGGGCGTCCAGTCATCGCCAAGTCCCTTCTCCAAAGTCCACAGCAGAGCGACGCCAACGACAAAATAGTGCTCCGCTTTCGCGCCGTAGGTGACATGCCGCTTGGCCAGCGCGCTCGCTGCAGGCAAGACGGTTTCAAGATTACCGAGCCCGTTCACTACCGCCGCCAGCATCGCCATCAATTTCTTGCGCTGCTCGGTCATGTCGGCCGGAAACATCGCCTTCACCTGCGGCGCGATCGCGAAAAGGCGGTCGTAAAACATTACCGCCGCCTGATCTGCGATCGGCGCAACCTTGGCGAAGCTTTCCTGAACCAGTTTGATTTGTGACGGATTCATTACAACTCTCCATGCGGGAACGTGAATTGTTTGGTCGCCACGTCTGCAAATAGGTTCAACGATAGTGCGTAGGAAACGGACAAGAGCTTAAGCGGCTTCGACAAAACGATGCCGCTCGTAGAGGAATTCCAGCACGCGCAGCCGGCATTTGAGGTAGGCGGCATTGGTCGAGAGTTCGAGCCGCTTGCGCGGACGCGCCAGCGGCACGTCAAGGACTTCGCCGATCCGCGCACTCGGTCCATTTGTCATCATCACGATGCGATCCGATAACAGCACCGCCTCGTCAACGTCGTGCGTGATCATCAGAATGGTGTTGCCGAGTTTCTGATGCAGCGCCATCACCGAATCCTGCAGATGCGCGCGGGTCAGCGCATCGAGCGCGCCAAACGGCTCGTCCAGCAGCAACACCTTGGGCTCCATCGCCAGCGCCCGCGCGATGCCGACGCGCTGCTTCATGCCGCCGGAGATTTCCGCCGGGCGCTTGTCCTTGGCGTGGGCCATCTGCACAAGATTGAGATTATGCATGGTCCATGCGTCACGCTCGCTGCGGCTTTTGCTCGACGAGAAAACCTTGTCGACGCCAAGGCGCACATTTTCATAGACCGTGAGCCAGGGCAGCAGGCTGTGGTTCTGAAACACCACCGCGCGATCCGGGCCCGGCGAATTGACCTCGCGGTTTTCCAAGAGCACGCCGCCCATCGTGGCGTCGGTGAGACCGGCGACGATATTGAGCAGTGTGGATTTGCCGCAACCGGAATGCCCGATGATCGAGACGTAC
>DASSGM010000342.1:0-5152 GCA_035693465.1 Bradyrhizobium sp.
GGCGGACGGCACGTTTTGGCCGCATTCGGACGCAGCAAAATGCTCACCACCTCACGCTATCTCGAGGCGCCGCGCCGGCTGCGGGCCTTCGTGCGCGCGCATGAAACTAGTCTGGTGGTGCTTGCGGCGCTGGTCGGAACCGTCGGCGGGTGGGTTGTGTTTGCGAAGAGCGTTGCGGTTGCCGCGCTTCATGCGGTCCTGTTCAGCATGGCAAGTGTATTCGCGCCACACTACGGCCCTTAAATTCGCTCCAGCTTCTGCAGGCAGCGAACGATTGCCGGCATTGGGGTATCCGGAAAGCTCGTCTTCCAGTCGGTGACGCCGACCTCGCCGACATAGATGTCGCCCCTGGAATCCAGCGCAATGCCGTGCGGGGCGAGAAACTTGCCGGCCTCGAGTCCCGGACCATTTTCCCCGCCGAGTCGCGCGATGCGCTTTCCGTTGGCGTCGACGATGGTCAGGCGCGGACCCAAATTCGGCACCTTGCGATTGACCGCCATGCCCGGGCCGAGCTCGCCAATGACAAAATTCGGCTGCTTGCCGCCGCAGCAGTATAGCGCGCAAGGGCGGTGCAGATTATTCCACTGCGTCTCGTATTTGCCGTTGCCGTCGAACACCTGGACGCGGTGGTTCTCGCGGTCGGCAACATAGACAAAGCCGTCGGCATCGGTTGCGATGTTGTGCACGATGTTGAACTGGCCGGGATCGGTGCCCGGTTCGCCCCAGGTTTTGATCAGTCTGCCGTCCGGCGTGAATTTGTGGACGCAGGCATTGCCGTAGCCATCCGAGACGTAGATATCGCCCCTGGGCGAGAGCGCGGTGTGCGTGCAGCGATGGAACGGCTCGCCGCTCATGAAGGGTGTGGGCTTGTGCGGGATGCCGATGGTCAGCAGCACCTTGCCGTCGGTTGAGCACTTGCGCACGGTGTGGTCGCCGTCATCGGTGCAATAGAGATTATCCTCGGTGTCGATGTGCAGCCCATGCGCGCGATTGAACAGGCCTTCGCCCCAGCTCGTGATGAAATTGCCCTCGCGGTCGAGCACCACCATCGGGTGGGCGCCGCGATTGAAGACATAGATGCGGTCTTTGCGGTCGACCGCAACCGAGGCGACGTCGGTGAGGTTCCAGCCCTGCGGCAGCTTCGCCCAATTCTCCACCACGCGGTAGCGGTGTTCGCCCGAGCCGAGAATGGTCGGCATGTGTCTTTCCCCTGATGTTATTCTTTTGGCCGGGATGGTCCGAAGGACCAGACCACAGATGTGCAATTGCAGATCGGGGAATCCTTGGATTCCGGACTCCGGGCTCGCGCTTGCGCGCCCCGGAATGACGCAAGCGAAATTCACGCCAAGGCCGCCTTAGGCTCCGCCGCGCACGGGACGCGCGGCAATAGTCCTTCCTCGATCGCCTTGATCTGCAGCGCGAGATATTTCGAATTGATCCGGCACTGCGCCAGGCTGCCGGCGATGAACCACAGCCCCGGCTGCGCGGTGCGGGTATACATGTTGCGCAGTTCCTGATCCTCGCCGAAACCCCAGATCGGGCCGACACGGTCGGCGACTTCATCACCGAACAGTTTTCGCACCAGATGCTGCTGACCCTTGTAGCCGGTCGCCAGCACGATCAGGTCGCCGGCAAGCGTCTCGCCGCTCTTCATCCGCGCGCCTTCGGCGACAAAGGATTCAATATCTGCGAACTGCCGCAGCCCGATCTCGCCGCGCACGACGAGGTCGGAGCAGCCGACGTTGAAATAATAACCGCCGCCGCGGGTGAGATATTTGAACTGCCAGCCGGTGCCGTCTTCGCCGTAGTCGAGCTTAAAACCCCTGCGCCGCAAGCCATCAAGCAGCTCCTTGTCGAGCTGCTTGGACAGCTCGGTAATGGACTGGTGATTTTTTTTTGCGAGCGGCAACGGCATCGAGGTTGCGATCAGGTCATTATCCTCCAGCGTGCCTTCGTTATATGCCGCATAGGCCAGTTGGGCCGACGGCTCGATGTTGGTGATCAGGGTCGGGCTGCGCTGGACCAGCGTCACGTTAACGCCGCTCGAATACAGGTCCTGCGCGATATCATGGCCGCTGTTGCCGGTGCCGATCACCAGCGCGCGTTTGCCCTGCCAGCTCTCGCCGTCGCCATATTGGCTGGAATGCAGCACCGTGCCGGCGAAGTTTTTCAGGCCGGGAATATCCGGCAGATTCGGAATGCCACTGACGCCGGTCGCCATCACCACATGCCGCGGATGCATCTCGTGCCTGGAACCATCGGCGCGGCGCAGCGCCACCGTCCATCGTGCTTCGGCCTCGTCGTAAGCGCCGCTCTCGAACTCGGTGCCGGTCCAGTAGTTGAGCTCCATGGCATCGACATAGGCTTCGAACCAGTTCGCGAGCTTGTCCTTGGGGATATAGACCGGCCAGTTCGGCGGGAACGGCATGTAGGGCAGGTGGTTGACCTGCACCTGGTTGTGCAGCGTCAGCGCATGATAGCGATTGCGCCAGTTGTCGCCGATCCGCGCCTCGCGATCGACAATCAGCGTGTCGATCTGCAATTGCTTGAGACGTGCCGCGATCGAAAGTCCGGCCTGTCCGCCGCCGACCACCAGCGCGACCGGATCGCGGTCGGCATATTCGGCCGCGGCCTTGCGCAGATCGAGCCAGTTGGGGCCGCGAAAATCTCGCGAATAGGCCTCGCCCTTGGGCCGCGATCTTCCCTGCTGCTCCTCAAAGCCTTTCAATTCGTCGAGTGCCGTGAGCAGCGTCCAGGCCTTGAGCCTGTTGTCATCGCCGTCGTCGGGGATCAGTCGCAGAATTCCGTTGCCGCGACCTTGTCCGGTCTCAAATCTGAAGATCGCTTCGATCGCATTGGTGCCGGCGCGGGTCACCCGACGCGGCGCGGCCCGGTCGCGATCGATCTGAAAGGCGCTGGGAGTGGCGCGGTGGGCGTTGCTCTTCAGCTCGGCGACGATCGCATTGGCGCCGTTGATGGTCTTAAGGTTCCAGCTCAGCGCCAGCACATCGCGCCAATGACTGTCGGGGTGAAACAGCGTATTCAGCAGGCCGTCATCGGGTTCTGCGAGCGCAGTTTCGAATTGCGCTAGCCAACTTTCCGCGGCGATAGAAACATCGTCGGTTCTGTCCAGCATCGGCGCTTTCTCTTAACCGGCCATCTTCGCGGGGTTCCCCACGGGCGAAGCCTATACCGGTCGAGGTCGCGCAGAAAGGGCGGAAGCAGAACTCCGCTATGTCGCCAGCGACAGGATGTGTCCCTGATCCGGCGCAACACGGCCGTTCAAGGTGTCGAGATAGACCTGTTTCACCGGCCCCTCGCCGCGGCTTTCGATGACCTTGAGCCATCGATCCAGCATCGGAGCAAAACCCGACCACGCCGCGCCGAACCTGGTGTCGATGGCGCCAGGTCCCCATTCCCTGGCGCGTTTGCGAATCTGGTCGGGCGCGAAAAACCAGGCCGGCTTGGCACCCGGCAGTTGCGGTTCATCCGGCGACGAGTTGCGGTGCGTGAGCCCGATGCGTCCGGAATATTTCATCCCCTCGCCGAAATGCCGATGCAGTTTTGCGCGCAACTCGCTGTTGCCCGCCATGTCGACAAACGCGACCGGCTGATCCGGCGCCAGCGAGGTCACCTGGTCATAGGTCACCACCTCGTCGTAGCAGCCGAGCGATCTTGCGAAATCGCTATTGGCCGCCGAGGTAAGCCCGATCACCCGTATCGGCTTGCGCAGTGTATTCAGAAGATACGCGAGGCCGAACGCGGTCTTGCTGGAGGCGCTGGAGAGCATCACGCTGCGCGCGCCGTAAAATTCATTCTCCGCCAAAAAATCGTCGACCAGGAACGACAGCATGAACAACGGCCGCAACAGCGCCTGATAGTCGCCCTGCTTTCCCGCGAAGCCAGGATCGCCGCTGACGCGCGCATAGGCGTTGTAGACCGGCGCCACCTCTTGCCGATGCGCGGCGGCGTCGCGCAGGCCGCGCTTGGTGACGTCGGCCGCCTCGATCACCAGATGCGTTGCCATCGGAAAATAGCCAAACAGGATTTCGCCTTCGGCGATGGCGGGATGTTTCGAGGCGATCACCTCGCCGAATCCCCACACCGGAATATTGCCGAAATTTTCCGGCGCCGGAAACAGCGTCCAGTATTTTAACTGGTCGCCGAGCACGGCGTAGGTGATGTTGTTGGCGGTAAAGGCGAAGCGCGTGACTTTGACCAGCAGCGCGTCGTCGGGCAATGCCGCGGCGTTCGGCAGCTCACTCTCGATGATTTTGCATTGCTGCAGATCATGGCGCGCAACGATGAAGTCGGTGGATTTCATGTTTTCGCTCCGGGCTTTTTTCCAGCCTCGATCTTTGCGTTTGGTGATGACCGTTTTGCAACAGGTATCTTGTTTAAAACGGCGTTCGATTTCGGCTCGCCGCCGATCACGCCTTCGCGCTTTTTCACCGCCCGGTAATAGGCCCACCACAGATGCGCGGCGGCGCCGCGCAATGGACGCCACGGCTCGGCCAGCGGCGCCATCTGTTTCGGGGTCGGGCGCGTCCTTAGCCCGAGTCCGATTTTCACCGCCTCCTGCACGGCGAGGTCGCCTGCGGGCCAGGCATCGCCATGTCCAAGACAAAACAAAAGATAGATGTCCGCCGTCCACGGGCCGATGCCGTGCAGCGCCGTCAACGTATTGTGCGCGGCGTCGGCATCCTCGTTCGCCAGCACGTCGAGATTCAATCGTTCCGAGGCGAGTTCGCGCGCGAGATGTTTCAAGGTCTTGATCTTCGCCGCCGACAATCCGAGCCGACCCAGCCGGTCGGCGCGGGCGCGGCGCAACGCGTCATGGTGAAACGGATCGAATGCCGCGCTGACGCGGGCCCAGATTGCCGCGGCGCTGGCGGTGGAGAGCTGCTGGCCGCAGATGATTGCAGCCAGCCCGGCATAGCCGGGCTCGCGCCGCCGCAGCGCCGGCATGCCCGTCCGCTCAAATATCGGCTTGAGCCGCGGGTCCTGCTTTATCAGCGCGTAAATGGCCTCTTCGAGGTCGGCCTGGGTGTTGAGGTGGATGAGCATTGCGACTTAAAACCATCATGTCCGATGAAAGAGATCAATGCCGCCCCCCGTCTTCCGCTTTGCGCCAAGCCCGAACGGTTATCTG
>DASSGM010000343.1:0-5383 GCA_035693465.1 Bradyrhizobium sp.
TACTAAGGTGGCTGAAACGGCGAGCAATCCAGCGATGCGCCGCATAAGTGGGCTTTGAGCCCGGTCAGCGAGCAATGCAAGCTGGGCTGAAGTGTGACCGAGTTCCCGAAGCCTCTGGGCGAACCATGGGTTCGGGCCCTATATAGAGGATCGACCGGGTCGGGAAAAGCCTTAATTCTGCAATGAGATATGTGGATATGAGCTATGCAGCCCACCGTTGAGTTTGACGCCGCAAGGCTAACCCGATCGCTGCTGCGGCGCAGCCGGCAGGGGGCTTTGGCGACCCTGATGGCCGGTAGTGGCGATCCCTATTGTTCGCTGGTCAACGTCGCAAGTCACGCCGATGGCTCGCCTATTCTGCTGATTTCGCGCCTGGCGCTGCACACAAAGAACATTCTGGCGGATTCCAGGGTCTCGCTGATGCTGGATGAGCGCACCGAGAGCGACCCGCTGGAGGGATCACGGATCATGCTGGCGGGGTGGGCGGAGCAGGCCTGCGCCGACGATCTGCCGGTCTTACGCCGACGTTACCTCAACGCCCATCCCTCCGCGGAAGCCTTTGTAAATTTTAACGATTTTTCCTTTTTCAGGATTCGGCCGTCCGGCGCGCATCTGGTGGCGGGTTTCGGGCGAATCGTGGACCTCAAGCCGGAGCAGTTTTTGACCGACATTTCCGATGCCGGAGCGTTGCTGGAGGCCGAACAGGGCGCCATCGATCACATGAACGCAGACCACCGCGAAGCGATCAACCTCTATGCGACGAGGCTGCTCGGCGCGGCAGCAGCGGACTGGCGCTGCACCGGCTGCGATCCGGATGGCATGGACATGCAGGCCGGCACAAAAGCGCTGCGGCTGGATTTTCCGCGGCGGATTGTCACCCCTGCCGCGCTGCGGCAGACACTGAAAGAGCTCGCCGATCAAGCTCGCGCTGCAGCAAGCATTTGAGCTGCATCCATAACCGCCTTGGAATAATCCAAATATTGCGGGATCGGCTTGGCAAGGTCGGCGTTCATCAGTAATAGGTCGCCGGGCCGAGGCCGGAAGGCTATATTCAGGTTGCCGCGACAGAGGCGCGTCGGGCGGCGTTCGCGCTGGAAATGCGCGGGTTCGAGGAGGAATCTTCCGTGCAAGAGACGGGCGTGCATAACGGTGCCTTCGGCGCCGACAAATTCGGCTTCAAAAAACTCAAGGGCGTGAACTGGAATTTTGGCGCGCCACAACTCTATGAATATTCCTTGAATGCCGGCGAAGCCGTGGTTTCCGCCGATGGCGCATTGTGCGCGGACACCGGCGTGTTCACAGGCCGCAGCCCCAAAGACAAATTCACCGTTCGCGATGCGTTGACCGACAAGAACATGTGGTGGGCCGGCAACCAGTCGATCACCTCGGAACAGTTCGAGGCGCTTTACAACGACTTTCTCAAACATGCCGAAGGCATGACGCTGTTCGCGCAGGATCTCTATGGCGGCGCCGATCCGGGTTTTCGAATCAAGACCCGTGTCTACACCGAGCTCGCCTGGCATTCGCTGTTCATCCGCACGCTGCTCATCCGCCCGGAGACATCGGAGCTTGAGAACTTCGTGCCTGAACTGACCGTCGTCGATCTGCCGAGCTTCAAGGCCGATCCCAAACGCCATGGCGTGCGTTCGGAAAACGTGGTCGCGCTCGATTTCGCCCGCAAGATTGTCCTGATCGGCGGGTCTTATTATGCCGGCGAGATGAAAAAGTCGGTCTTCACCACGCTGAACTACTACCTGCCTGACAAGGGCGTGATGCCGATGCACTGCTCGGCCAATGTCGGACCCGACGGCGACACCGCGATATTCTTTGGCCTCTCCGGCACCGGCAAAACCACGCTTTCGGCCGACCCTCAACGCACGCTGATCGGCGATGACGAGCACGGCTGGGGCCCGGATGGCGTCTTCAATTTCGAAGGCGGCTGCTACGCCAAGTGCATCAAGCTGTCGAAAGAAGCCGAGCCCGAGATTTATGCTGCCAGCAAGCGCTTCGGCGCGGTGCTGGAAAACGTGGTGCTCGAAGAAAACACCCGCGAACCGGATTTCGACGACGGCTCGAAGACCGAAAACACCCGCTCTGCCTATCCGCTCGAATTCATACCCAACGCCTCACGCACCGGCCGCGCCCCGCATCCGAAGAACCTCGTGATGCTGGCGGCGGACGCGTTCGGCGTGATGCCGCCGATCGCGAAATTGACGCCGGCGCAGGCGATGTACCACTTCCTTTCCGGCTACACCGCCAAGGTGGCGGGCACCGAGCGCGGGCTAGGCAAGGAGCCGCAGCCGGAGTTCTCGACCTGCTTCGGCTCGCCATTCCTGCCGCGCGACCCTTCGGTCTACGGCAATCTGCTGCGCGACCTGATCGCCAGGCACGGCGTCGATTGCTGGCTGGTCAACACCGGCTGGACCGGCGGCAAATACGGCACCGGCCGCCGCATGCCGATCAAGGTGACGCGCGCGCTATTGACGGCCGCGCTGAACGGCTCGCTGCGCAACGCCGATTTCCGCACCGACAAATATTTCGGCTTCGCGGTGCCGACCTCGTTGCCCGGCGTCGAACCGCATATCCTCGATCCGATCAAGACCTGGGCCGACAAGGCCGAGTTCGACAAGACCGCACGCGCGCTGGTGGGCATGTTCCAGAAGAATTTTGCCAAGTTCGAAGCGCAGGTCGACGCCGACGTCCGCGCCGCTGCGCCGGAAGTCAAGCTCGCCGCGGAGTGAGATTCGAGCCGTCATCGCCTGAACAAAAAGGGCGGCCGCGAGGCGGCCCTTTTGTGTGCGGCAGTGCCCGTCATTTTAGTTTGTCATTGCGAGCCAACGGGTCGCGCGAACGCGCGCTCGATGACAGGCTCCGCGAAGCAATCCACGAGCTAGACGCCGAAAACTGGATTGCTTCGTCGCTTCCGTCCTTGCAATTACGTCCTGGGTAGGTTCGCGCATCCTACGCCTTGAAGTAGGCAATCTGATGCGTGGTCGCGAGCAGGCGTCCCTTTGGTGACCACAATTCGCCGCTCTGGTCGCCATAGCTCTTGTGAAAAACCTTTGCATCGGCCACGGCCAGAACGCGGCTGATATCCTCAGCCGCAAGATCTTCGCTATCGGCGTGAAAATAGGTCGTCAGCGACACCGTGCCGAATGGCACCAGTTCGCCCCTCGCATGAAAGACGCGGCCGAAGAAGGCGTCCGACATCGCCATCAGCGACAGCATGTCGATCTTCCGGGGCACGCGGTCGCCGATCCATAGTTTGGAGAAAGCCGTTGCCGGCGCACCTTGAGCCGCGCCGCTGAAATCCGCATCGCCCTCGACGAAGCGCAAATCATATTGCTTGACCCATGACGCCGCGACCTTCGGATAGGGCAGGATCTGCTCGAACGGCTTGGCTGGCGGGAATTTCGCTTGCTGGTGCGACCACGACGGACGGCGTTCGGCAAATACGGCGGTGGCAAACGTCGCAACCTCTGCGCCGTCCTGCGACAGCTCGACCGACCAGTGCTGGGTCGACCGGTTGGCCTTGATCAGGCGAACGTCGAGATCGAAGGCGCCTTGCGCGATCGGCGCGCAAAAATTGACGGTCAGCGCCAGTGGATCGCCGGCCCGCTGCGGGTGATCGATCAGCGCCCGCAGGATGGTGGCGGCGGTCGCTCCGCCGAACGGGCCGACAAAGGCCCAGTAATCGTCACTGGTCTGCCCTCGCCAGCGGCTGTCACCGGCGCTGACTCGCGTGGCGTCGTCGAAAAGATGTGTGGCCTTGGTCAACACATCCGGACTTTCCGTCATTGCAATGACGCTCTGGTCTTTGCGCGCAGTATCGCGGCAATTGTGCCGAATTCAATGACGCCGGAGATAATGGATTTCCGCTCGCCGGAATTCAGCGGGTGCCGCCGCGCGCGCCCGCTTCCTGCAAGGCGCGCGGCCAGGTCCCGCGCACCGGCACGTTCCAGATATCCTGGGCATATTCGCGGATGGTGCGGTCGGAAGAGAACCACGGCATCCGCGCAACATTGAGGATGGCGGCCCGCGTCCACGCCGGCACCACCTGCCAGCGCACATCGATGCCGCGCTGGGCCTCGAAATAGGCGTCGAAATCCGCACTGACCATGTAATGGTCGATATAGCGCAGCGCGTGCGCGATCGATTCAAACCGGCCGGGATCGTCGGGCGAGAATTCGCCGCCACCGATCGCGTTGATGGCCCGCGATAGCCTCGGCGATCGCCTGATCACGTCGGTCGCATCCAGTCCCTGCTTGCGCCGCACCAGCACATCCATCGCCTCCATGCCGAAGATCGCGATGTTTTCGGCGCCGACATGATCGCGGATTTCGATATTGGCGCCGTCGAGCGTGCCGATGGTCAGTGCGCCGTTGAGCGCGAGCTTCATGTTGCCGGTGCCGGAGGCTTCCATGCCGGCGGTCGAAATTTGCTCGGAGAGATCGGCGGCCGGGATGATCACCTCGGCGAGGCTGACATTGTAGTCGGCGAGGAAGACGACTTTCAGGCGTTCGCCGATGGACGCATCGTTGTTGACGATTTCGCCGACGTCATTGATCAGCTTGATGATCAGCTTGGCGTAGCGATAGCTCGCCGCCGCCTTGCCGGCGAAGATTTTCACGCGCGGTACCCAGTCGCGCTGCGGCTCGTCCTTCATCGCCTGATAGAGCGCGATGGTCTCGAGAATATTGAGCAGCTGCCGCTTGTATTCGTGGATGCGCTTGATCTGAACGTCGAACAGCGCGGTAGGATCGATCTTGACGTTGAGGCGTTCGCCGATCAGCCGCGCCAGCGCGACCTTGTTGTGATGCTTGACGCTGCGGAATTGCTGCTGGAACGCGCTGTCGCTGGCGCGGGCTTCGAGAAGCTGAAGCTTGGTTGGATCGTCGAGCACGGCTTCGCCGCAGGTAACGCGCAACAGATCGGTCAATTTCGGATTGGCCAGCATCAGCCAGCGGCGGAAGGTGATGCCGTTGGTCTTGTTGGTGATGCGCCCCGGATAAAGATGATTGAGATCGTGGAACACGGTCTCCTTCATCAGGTCGGAATGCATCGCCGAGACGCCGTTGATGCGGTGCGATCCGACGAACGCCAGTTGCCCCATCCGCACCCGGCGGCCGGACTTCTCGTCGATCAGCGATACCGACGCCCTGAACTCGACATCGCCGGGACAGCGCGCTTCCGCCAGCGCCAGATGCGCGACATTGATGCGATAGATGATCTCGAGATGCCGCGGCAGCAGGCGTTCGAACAGTTCGAGCGGCCAGGTCTCGAGCGCTTCAGGCAGCAGCGTATGGTTGGTGTAGGACAGGGTGTCGACGGTGATCTTCCACGCCTCCTCCCAGCGGAAGTTGTGCAGATCCACCAGAATGCG
>DASSGM010000344.1:0-29389 GCA_035693465.1 Bradyrhizobium sp.
GAAAGCAAGGCTTCCGAGAACGTCGCCGACAACAAGGCCGTCGACCAGGTTGCGGCCGGCCCGCCGGCGGCTGGGAAAACACAACCGACCAATGTTGCCGCGCTGAGCGACGGACCGGCGCCGGCCGACATCGCAAAATCGATGCAGATCGAGTTGCGCCGTGTCGGCTGTCTCACCGCTGCCGCCGATGGCGAATGGAACTCGGCGTCGCAGCGCTCCTTGGCGCTGTTCAACCGCCATGCCGGAACCAGGCTCAACGTCAAGCTCGCAAGCACCGACGCGCTCGACGCGATCAAGCTCAAGCCATCGCGGGTCTGTCCGCTGGTTTGTGAGCACGGCTTCAAGCCCGATGGCGAGCGTTGCAGCCGGATCGTCTGCGCGGAGGGTTCGTTCCTCAATGACGACAATGAATGCGAGAAGCGGCGCGGGAAGAAGCCGGTCGCCACGCGCGACAGGGACCAGGAGCGAGCGGCACCTCTCAGGCCGCAAGCAAAGCAAGTTATTGTCGGGCGTTCTCATGCACCGACTTCAGCGTCGACGGCCCGGCCGCTTACCGGCCAAGAACGTGAGGAGGGTTGCAACTCATACGGGGCCATCATGTCGGGAAAGTGCCCGTAACCACAGCCGCGCGTTATCGTACACGTCCGGGCCACAGCTCATCTGAGGCTTGACGGCAGGGGTTATGGGTCGCAATTCAAGGCCGAGACGACGGGGATGGATTTCGCGCGCTTTACTAAATCGCGCTCGCGGCGATATTGACCATCAACGCGAGCAGCGCAGTGTTGAAGAAGAATGAGATGATGCCGTGCGCGGTGGCGGTGCGGCGGACGGTCTTGTCGGTGATCCCGACGTCGGAAACCTGCGCCGTCATGCCGATCACGAACGAGAAATATACAAAGTCCCAGTAATCGGCATGGTCGTGCTGGTCGCCGGAGGGAAACTGCAAGCCGCCGGGGTTGGCGCCGCGGTAATAGTCATGGGCGTAATGCAGCGCGAAGGTGGTGTGAATGACCGCCCAGGACAGCACGATGGTCGCGGTTGCCAGCGCCAGTTGCGGCGCGGTGCGCTGCGAGGCGCCGAGCTCGAACACGATCGCGGCGATGCTGGCGAACGCGCCGCTTGCGGTCACCAGCAAGATCAGAAAGCGGCCATCGTCCTGCAGCACCGCGTTACGGCGGATATGCGCCAGGTCGCAGCGAAATATCATGGCGTAGGCGAGCACCAGATAGAATGTAACGAAAGTATCCCAGCTGATCAGGAGACGGGTGACCAGCCGCAGCGAGCCCGGCAGCACCAGGAACGCCACGATACCGATGGCGATGGAAATGAAGGTGCGCGGCCGCGCATAGACCACGCGCACCGGTTTTGGCAGTTTCCTGAACCGAACAAGGCGCTCGTCCAATTCCGTGGTCATCTCCGCCTTCAGTTCTTGCGCTCGGCGACGAACCGCGCTGCGGCGCGCAGCACGTCGCCCTTGGCGCCAAAGATCGAAAGCGCGGTATCGGCGCGCGCCAACAGGTCGCGCACGCGTTGCCTGGCGCCCTCGATCCCGAGTTGGGTGACAAATGTGGTCTTGCCCAATGCCGCGTCCTGTCCGGTCTGCTTGCCGAGCGCCGCCGCGTCGCCCTCGACGTCGAGCAGATCGTCCGCGATCTGGAACGCTTCACCGAGCGCGCGGCCGTAGTCGTCGAGCGCCTGATATTGTTTTTGCGAGGCTTGGCCGAGGATCGCGCCGGCAATGCAGCCATAGCGCAACAGCGCGCCGGTCTTCATCTGCTGCAGCCGCGCGACGTCGACCGGCTCGCGGTCGCCGAACCGGCCCTCGCCGGCAAGGTCGAGCATCTGGCCGCCCGCCATGCCGCCGACGCCTGCGGCCCGGGCTAGCGCGCGGGTCAATGCGAGGCGCACGCCTGCATCGCGATGAATCTCGTCGCGGGTGATGATGTCGAAGGCGAGTGTCAATAGCGCGTCGCCGGCCAGGATCGCGGTGGCGTCATCATAGGCCTTGTGAAGCGTGGGCCGGCCGCGGCGCAGATCGCTGTTGTCCATCGCCGGCAGGTCGTCATGAATCAGCGAATAGCAGTGGATGCATTCAAGCGCCGCGCCGGCCAGCAGCGCGGCCTCGCGTGCGATGCCGAACACCGCGGCGCTTTCCACCACCAGAAACGGCCGCAGCCGTTTTCCCCCGCCGAGACTGGAATAACGCATCGCCTCGATCAGCCGTTTCGGCCGCACGATCTCGTCGGGCAAAAGCGCGTCCGACAAAAGCCTGCCGAGCAGGGCTTCGGTATCCTCCGCGGTCTGGTCCAGTCGTTTTGCAAAGTCTGATAGTGCAGTGGCGGTCATCAAGAACAGCTCCCAATCGAATTGGCCGGACAATCGGTTATGGCACAGGCTTCGTCAATTCCGACACCTCGGTTCACGGCGCCTTAAAACTGCTGGAAAAAGCGGGGAGTTTCAGCGAGATATGCTGGCCATTATTCCGCACCGCGCGCTTTCTCCAACCAGAAACCTCAATTTTGCGCATTGTCCGCAATCTGTTCCTGATCCTGCTGCTGGTCCTGTTGCTGCCATATCTCCTTGTGCCGATCTATCGCGCCGGCCACCCGGTCTCGACGCTGATGGCATGGCGCTATGTGACCGGCGCGCCGGTGTCGCGGCAGTGGATCGATTTCACCGTGATCTCGCCTGCGCTGCCGCGCTCGGTGGTCGCCGCCGAGGACGCGAAATTCTGCAGCCATCACGGCATCGACTGGGACGCGCTGCGCGACGTGATCGACGACGCTGAGGACGGCGAGGTGACGCGCGGGGGCTCGACCATCACCCAGCAGGTGGCGAAAAACCTGTTTCTGTGGCAGAGCCGCAGCGTGGTCCGCAAGGCACTGGAATTTCCGCTGGCGCTGTGGATCGATCTGATGCTGCCGAAGCAGCGCATTCTGGAAATCTATCTGAACATCGCCGAGCTCGGCCCGTCCGGCCAGTTCGGCGCGCAAGCCGGCGCCACCTATGCTTTCGGCCGCCCGGCATCGGGCCTGTCGCCGCGCGAAGCGGCGCTACTAGCGGCGATCCTTCCCAATCCGGTCAAGCGCAGCGCCCGCAATCCCGGCCCCGGGGTACGCCGTCTGGCCGGGACCTACATGGCCCGGGCACAGGCCTCCGGATTGCGGCGATGCTGGAGCGAGAATCGCGCTTTTTAGGCCGATTTTGCGCCATTTTGGCCGGCGGGCACCCTAGCCTTGCACGATTCCATCCTCTATAAGCGCGGCCTTATCGGCATCTCAGCTTGCGCCAAAACGCTTTCAGCCGTCCGCCACGGACGATGCCTCCGACAACACCCCTAGAGGACACCGACATGGCCGTTCCCAGAAGAAAAACATCGCCCTCGCGGCGTGGCATGCGCCGCTCGGCGGATGCGTTGAAGAAGCCAACCTATATCGAGGACAAGGATTCCGGCGAATTGCGCCGTCCCCACCACCTCGATCTGAAGACCGGCATGTACAAGGGCCGCCAGGTTCTGAAGGCCAAGAAGGAATCCTGACCACGACGCGGAAGCCGTGCCGCCGAGGCGGCGCAAATGGCGGGGCTCGGTGGAGATGTCCATGATCGGTTTTCCGCTTCTTCTGATTCCACTCGCGATCTACAACATCGTTGTCTTCCTGATGCCCGGCGTCTCGCTCGCCGAACCGCTGGTGAAGCTGACACTGATGTCCGGCGCCGAGTGGCCGCTGACGCTTTCCGATATTCTTCTGACCCTCGGCGTCTTGTTGCTGCTGTCGGAGATCATCAAGAGCGCGCGCCCGGGCTCGAAATATCTCACCGATCATTTGCTGTCGCTGATCGTGTTCGGCGCCGCGGCCGCCGAATTTGTGCTGTGGCCGCGGTTCGGCACCTCGACCTATTTCTTGCTGACACTGCTGGTGCTGGTGGATTTCTTCTCCGGCATTGCGTTGCGGCCGCGGCGCGGGAAGCAAGTCGCGTCAGACCCGGTGGCATCGGGGCCGGGTGCGCGAACGCCTGCAGCCGCCGCGCCCGAGCTGCAACCCGCAGCTGCGCCCCCGGTGCCGGCGACGGCATCGGCTGCCGAATCCTTGCCGGACCGTCCCGAACCGAAAATCGTGCATCCCGACGTCACCCCTAATCCACCGTCGCCGGTGGTGTCGTCCCCGGAGCTGCAGCCCGGCCACGGGTCGCCGCCATCATCGGATGCGCCGCGCTAGAGAATGATCCGGAAAAGTGTGTAGCGGTTTTCCGAAAAGATCATGCTCAATCAAAAACCTAAGGCGCGATGGCGATTCAACCAAATCCCATCGCGCTTTAGTCTTGCGATCAGGATAAGCGCCGATAAAAGCCCTTGTGATCAGATGATTTGCCGCGTCCGGATGCCGGCAGACTGAACCGGGCGTCGGTGCGCTCGGTAGGCGCTCTGCGCATCGGCGGCTGTTGCCCGGCACAATGGCCGGGTTTGCGGGACCTGCGCGGCGGTTGCGATCAGATGGGCGACAAAAACCGGGTTCGGCCGAGGTAGCCGGCCTGGAGCAGGTGACCATTGCGCCGATGTGGTCATGGGCACCAGCGCAACGCAGGCGGGCTTTGCTTGCGGCAAGACGCCATCGTCCACCCTCTGCTCTGGTCGGCCTGTGTTTAACATCGCAAATCGAAATCCTGCTCAACTGTCAGGTTTTGGGACGCAAGGCCCTTTCGATTTCATCTTCGCAAGAGTTATGCCGGTTCTTGCAGGGTTGTTCCCCACGGCCCAACGACATGGTTTCCAGAATATTTATCAATCCTTCCGACCTGGAATCGCCCGACGGTGTCCCGAAACGAGGCGATTGTGACAGCCGCTTTTTCCGCAAGCGCCGACCGTCCCGGCACGGTCATCGGCCGACGCGCAATGTTCTGCACGAAGGCGCCGACGATCTTCACGATATCGACGTCGAGGTTTGGACGTCGCTCAGCAACAATGATTGGTGGTTATGGATTCGCGCGTTCGGGGACGGCGTGCAGAGAGATTCTGTGCTGCGCCTTCGCGGAGACGATGTGCGGGGAGATCACTCTTCCTTTTTCGGCTCTTTCGACATCCGCTCGAGCCGCTCCTGCATTTCCTTCATCTGGCGGCGAAGATCGTCGATATTGTCTTCTCCCGCTGCCGGCTCCGGTGTTTTCTCCGGTTCGGCGGCGGCGTTTCCGGTGCGGGGCGCTGCGAACGGTTTGAACATCGAGAAGGTGCGCTCAAACATTTCCATGTTGCGGCGAACATGCTCCTCCAGCGGCGCAAAGGGCGTCATGCTGAAGGTGGTGGTAAGTTGCTTGCGGAATTTCTCCTGTTCGCGCGTCAGCGTGTCGATGGATTGCTCGAGATAGCGCGGAACCACCATTTGCATGCTGTCGCCGTAGAATCGGATCAACTGCCGCAGGAAGGTGGTCGGCAGCAGATTCTGGCCAGCCTTGTTTTCCTGTTCGAAAATGATCTGCGCCAGCACCGAACGGGTGATGTCGTCGCCGGTCTTGGCGTCATAGACGAGGAAGTCCTCGCCTTCCTTCACCATCGCCGCGAGGTCCTCGAGGGTCACATAGGTACTGGTACCGGTATTATAGAGCCTCCGGTTTGCATATTTCTTGATCGTGGTGGGTTGGTCTGATTTCGCCATGGGCACACCGAGGACAGGAACCCGACGGCACCGCCGAAGGGAAGATAAGCAACGCATCGCAGCAAAGTAAGCATTTTCAATGCGGTTCGGCTACAGTTTTGTGCACCACGGTTAATTCGCAAGCATGGCGATCGCCTGGGCATGTGGAATGGCTGACCCGCGGGTGATCACGCGCCGTTCCGAAGCTGGGCATCTTTCAGCGGTTGCAAGCGCCAGCCACTTTCTCCCGAAAATGCCCCCATGCCGTTTTTGAATGCGCCGCGGCATTGACATGTATCAACTCCGTTAACAGGATATGTGAGAGACAGGCCCGCCAACCGGCCGCCCGCCCTCCAAGAACCTCAAGCCCAGGAGATGTCCATGTCAGACGATGTCGTCATCGTCAGCGCCGCCCGCACCCCGGTCGGAAGCTTCAACGGCGCGTTCGCTACCACACCGGCCCACGATCTCGGCGCCATCGCCATCAAGGCCGCGCTCGAGCGCGCCGGCGTCGAGCCGGGCCGCGTCTCCGAGGTGATCATGGGTCAGATCCTGACCGCGGCGCAGGGCCAGAACCCCGCCCGCCAGGCCTCGATTGCCGCCGGTATCCCGGTGGAAAGCCCGGCCTGGGGCGTCAATCAGCTATGCGGCTCCGGCCTGCGCACGGTGGCGCTGGGCTACCAGGCGCTGCTTAACGGCGATTCCGAAATCGTCGTCGCCGGCGGTCAGGAATCCATGAGCATGGCCCCGCACGCGCAGTATTTGCGGGGTGGCGTCAAGATGGGAGGGCTTGAGCTGGTCGACACCATGATCAAGGATGGGTTGTGGGATGCCTTTAACGGCTACCACATGGGCAATACCGCCGAGAACGTCGCCCGGCAGTATCAGATCACCCGTTCGCAGCAGGACGAATTCGCCGTCGGCTCGCAAAACAAGGCCGAGGCCGCGCAAAAGGCGGGCAAGTTCAAGGACGAGATCGTCCCCGTCACCATCAAGACCCGGAAGGGCGACATTGTCGTCGATACCGACGAATATCCGCGCCACGGTGCGACCCTCGACGCCATGGCCAAGCTCAGGCCGGCCTTCGAGAAGGACGGCACCGTGACCGCCGGCAGCGCGTCGGGCATCAATGACGGCGCCGCCGCGGTGGTGCTGATGACCGCAAAGCAGGCGGCCAAGGAAGGCAAGAAGGTGCTCGGCCGGATTGTCTCGTGGGGCCAGGCCGGCGTCGATCCCAAGATCATGGGCACCGGACCGATCCCGGCTTCGCGCGCCGCGCTGAAGAAGGCCGGCTGGAGCATCGCCGATCTCGATCTGGTCGAGGCCAATGAAGCCTTTGCCGCGCAGGCCTGCGCGGTCAACAAGGACCTCGGCTGGGATACCTCCAAGGTCAACGTCAATGGCGGCGCAATCGCGATCGGCCATCCGATCGGCGCCTCCGGCGCGCGGGTGCTGGTGACGCTGTTGCATGAGATGCAGAAGCGCGACGCCAAGAAGGGGCTCGCCACCTTGTGCATCGGCGGCGGCATGGGAATCGCCATGTGCATTGCACGCGACTGAACAAAAAGGCAGCGGAGTGCGTTGAGTGATGAAAAGATCATCTCGCAACTTCGGTCCACGCTGATAAAAATGAATGCCCGGTCTCGCGCCGGGCATTTCCATCTGGAAGACGCGGTCAAAAGGCCGGGATATTCCGGCTTATAAAAACACCACCAGGGAGGAATTCGACATGGCACGTGTTGCATTGGTGACGGGGGGAACGCGAGGCATTGGGGCTGCGATCAGCAAGGCGCTGAAGGCCGCAGGCTACAATGTGGCGGCGAGCTACGCAGGCAATGACGCCGCCGCGGAAAAATTCAAGGCCGAGACCGGTATCCCCGTTTATAAATGGGACGTCAGTTCGTTCGACGCCTGCGCCGCCGGCGTCAAGAAGGTCGAGGCGGATCTCGGTCCGGTCGACGTGCTGGTCAACAATGCCGGCATCACCAAGGATACCGCCTTCCACAAGATGACGCTCGAGCAGTGGAATGCCGTGATCAACACCAATCTCGGTTCGCTGTTCAACATGACGCGGCAGGTGATCGAGGGCATGCGCGCCCGCAAGTTCGGCCGCGTCATCAACATCTCGTCGGTCAACGGTCAAAAGGGCCAGTTCGGTCAGGTTAATTATTCGGCGGCCAAGGCCGGCGACATTGGCTTCACCAAGGCGCTGGCGCTGGAGAATGCCAAGGGCGGCATCACCGTGAACGTCATCTGTCCGGGCTACATCAACACCGAAATGGTGCAGGCGGTGCCGAAGGACGTTCTCGACAAAAACATCCTGCCGCAAATTCCGGTCAATCGCCTCGGCGAGCCGGAGGAAATCGCGCGCAGCGTGGTATTCCTCGCCGCCGACGATGCCGGCTTCATTACGGGATCGACGCTCACCGTCAACGGCGGACAGTACCACGCCTGATTCCTGCTTGCCGTCATTGCGAGGAGCGCTTGCGACGAAGCAATCCAGTTCTTGCCACTCAGCGATGAGTCTCAATTAGTCGTCATGCCCGGCCTTGTGCCGGGCATCCACGTCTTACAACCTAACAGTAAGCTTACAACCTAACGGTAAGAAAGACGTGGATGGCCGGGACATCTAGCGCGAAGACGCGCTTCGCGCTTTTGCCCGGCCATGACGGAAAAGACTTCTGACCTGTGTCCCTGCCAAATGACATGACCCCGCGCACCGCCACGCTGATCGGGCTGACCGCGATCCTGATGTGGTCGCTGCTGGCGGTGTTGACGGTTGCGACCGGGAAGGTTCCGGCATTCCAGCTGGCGGCGATGACGTTCGCAATCGGCGCGCTGGTGGGAAGCCTGACATGGGTCCGACGCCCGGATGCGATCAGCGCATTGCGCCAGCCGCCGCTTGCCTGGATGGTCGGGGTCGGTGGCCTGTTCGGGTACCACGCGCTGTACTTCCTGGCGCTGCGCTTTGCGCCGCCGGCCGAAGCCGGCCTGTTGAATTATCTCTGGCCGCTTCTGATTGTGCTGTTTTCGGCGCTGCTGCCGGGCGAACGGCTGGCACCGCACCACATCATCGGCGCCGTGCTCGGGCTTGCCGGCACCGTGCTGTTGTTTGCAGGCAGTGCCGGCACCGGTTTCGCGCCCGGCCAGGCGCCCGGATTGATCGCGGCGTTCGTCGCAGCGTTCGTGTGGGCGGCGTATTCGGTGATGTCGCGCAAGCTCAAATCGATACCGACGGACGCGGTGGCGGGCTTTTGTCTCGCAACCGCGCTGCTTGCGGCCGGCGTGCACGGGATCGCCGAGGTCACGGTCTGGCCCGATACCGCGGCACAATGGCTCGCGATCATCGCTCTCGGCGTCGGTCCGGTCGGCGCCGCATTTTATGCATGGGATATCGGGATGAAGCGCGGCGACATCCGCGTTTTGGGAGCTGCGTCCTATGCGACGCCGCTGCTCTCGACCGCGTTTCTGATGCTGGCGGGCTTTGCCGAGCCAAGCGTCAGCATTGCGATCGCCGCGGTCTTGATCGCCGGTGGCGGCTTGATCGCGGCGAGGGATATGATTGGGAAGCGCTGAACGTCATTCCGGAGCGCATCGAACATGCGAAGCTCGCAATTGCACATCGGGGAATCTCGAGATTCCGGGTCTGCGCCAGCGCATCCCGGAATGACAGCGTGGGGGTCAGCCCGCTGGCGCCCAGCCCTTCGGCGCCATCTCGAACGTCGCAAAATCAAAACCGGGGGCGACCGTGCAGCCCACCAGCGTCCAGTCGCCGGTGCTTTCGGCAGCCTGCCATGCCCCTACGGGGACAACGGCTTGCGGCACTTCGCCGGCAGCGAGGTCGGGACCGAGCCTGACGCTGCGCTGGCCGCGATCGTCGGCAATCTGCAGGCTCAGCGCGTGGCCGGCGTAATAATGCCAGATCTCCACCGCATCGATGCGATGCCAGTGCGCGCGCTCGCCCCGCGCCAGCAGGAAATGGATTGCGGTGGACAGCGAACGTCCGTTGGCGTCGACGCGCGCATCGCGAAAGGTCTCGCGGTAATGCCCGCCTTCCGGATGCGGCTTCAACTCGAGCCGCGCGATGACGTTGGCGGCGGAGAGTGGCCGCACCATCAGGATTTGTTCTTGCGTTCGCGTAATTCGCCGAACACCTCAGCGGCGTCCCGGCCCTTCATCCGCACGCTGGCCGCGACCGACGGCTCGTCGGCGCGCAGGAACACATTTGCCTTCTTCTCGTCGCCAAGCAGCGTGGGGACCGTCGGCTTGTTCTCCGCGCGCAACCGCTTGACCTCTTCGGCGCGCGCTTTCAGCGCTGGATTTTCGGGCTCGATGGTGAGCGCGAACTTGACGTTGGCGGCGGTATACTCATGGCCGCAATACAGTTTGAAATCGTCAGGCAGCGCGCGCAGCTTGAGCAGCGAATCCCACATCATCGGATAGTTGCCCTCGAACACCCGTCCGCACCCGATCGAGAACAGCGTGTCGGCGGCGAACAGCGCCTTCTCGCTGTCGAAGACGTAGCTGATGTGGTCGAGCGTGTGGCCGGGTGTTTCCAGTACCCGCGCCAGAAGGCCCCCAACTTTGACGACATCGCCCTGGCCGACGCGCAGGTCGACATTTGCGATCCTGGCGGACTTGTCGTGCGGCCCGACCACGCGACAGCCGTATTTCTGCTTCAGCTCGGCGACGCCGCCGACATGGTCGCCGTGATGATGGGTGATGAGGATGTCCGTCAACGTCCAGCCCTCGCGCTGCAGCGCCTTGAGAACCGGCTCCGCTTCCGGCGCGTCGATCGAGGCGGTCGCCCCGGTCGCCGGATCGTGAATCAGGTAGCCGAAATTGTCGGTGAGGCAGGGGAACAGGCGAATTTCGGTAGCCATGATACCTCCGTGACTTGGCAGGATCCTAACGCTGGCATGGCCTCATGTAGGCATGAAATATGGCGTTAACGCTTCACAGGCAATGCGATATTCCGGGCGCAGGGACGCCCGTCGGCGTGTTACATTAGCCGCATGAGCATCGATGTCATTGATCTTCGCGATTTCTATTCGCAGCGCCTCGGCATCGTGGCGCGGCGGCTGATCAATCGCGGCATTCATGCGCGCTGGCCGACCGCGCAGGGCCAGCGGGTGCTCGGTCTCGGCTATCCCACTCCCTATCTCGGCCTGTTTCGCGAGGATTCGGAGCGCTGCATCGCCTTCATGCCGGCGGCACAGGGCGTGCTGAAATGGCCGACCGCGCGGCCGGCGCTGGCAACACTGGTCGATGAATTTTCGCTGCCGCTGCCGGATGCCGCCGTCGATCGCATCCTTCTGGTCCACGCGCTGGAGATGTCCGACGATCCCGAAGGGCTATTGCGCGAGGTGTGGCGGGTGCTGGCGCCGTCCGGCCGCCTGATGGCGGTCATTCCCAACCGGCGTGGGGTATGGACCCGCACCGACACCACCCCGTTCGGCCATGGCCGGCCGTATTCGCGCTCGCAGATCACGCATTTGCTGAGGCAGACCTGGTTTACGCCGATCGCGTGGGGGGAGGCGCTGTTCGTACCGCCGGTCGCCGGCGGCTGGTTCCTGCGCTCGGCGATGGCGTGGGAACGCGTCGGCGCGGCGCTGTCGCTGCCCTTCGCCGGCGTCCATATCGTGGAAGCCACCAAGCAGGTCTATCGTGCCATCCCGGCGCACCGCGAACGCACCCGGCTGATTCCGGCGCTGGAGCCTGCGCTGGTGCCGTCGTCAACCGCAACGGGCTGATGGATACATGTCGTCCCGGCGAAAGCAGGGACCCATAACCACGGTTGTCACTGTTGTAGAAGAAGCCGTTGACCACCGTGCCAAAACGCGGAGCCGCCGCGCCGCGATGAGCGCGATTGCGCTCACGCTTGGGCTCCCCGCTTTCGCGGGGACGACTCGCGTAGAGGGTGTCGTCCTGGTTACTCGTTCCCCGGATTGAAATCGTCGCCCGGTGTGGACGGCGGAGCCATGCCTTCGGGACGCGGGCCATGGGGCCGGCGCCGGCGCCGCGGAAAACGCTCGCCGCCACGGCCCTCGAACTCGCCCGGGCCGCCATTGATCTGCGGCTGCGGCCCGGTGATGAAGGAGGGCAGGCGATCGACGCTGCCATTATCCGGGATGACCGGCTGCGGCTGCGGTTGAAACTGCGGCTGCTGACGATGTTCGCGATGGCCGGAGTGCTCGCGGGACTGATGCTGGTCGCGCGGCTGGTAGGGCTGCCCCTCGCGTTGGTGGTCGCGCTGATTGTTGTCGCGTGGCACGAACGGCTGCTGCTGCACCGGCACGAAACCGGGCTCTTGGCCGAAATGCGAAAAATTTTCGCTCTCGTCGTCGCCGTCCTCCGCGGCCATTTCATTCTCGGTGCGCGGTTGCGGCTGGTTCTGACGGAATTGTTCCTGCGCCGCGGCGATCAGGCGGAAATAATGTTCGGCATGCTGGTAGTAATTCTCGGCCGCTACCGGATCGCCGGAAGAGCGTGCGTCGCGCGCCAGCTGCACGTATTTTTCCGCAACGTGGGACGCGGTGCCGCGGATCTTGATGTCGGGTCCGTTGGATTCGAACACCCGGGTCATCGGGTTCTGGCCGCGCCGGTTGCCGTCATTCCGGTTGTTGTTATTCCGGTTACGCATCCGTTTGTTGTTCTGACCGTTTCTCATGTCTTGCCTTTATTCCAGCCCTGAAGTTACCAGCGTTGAGTTACTGGCCGTGAAGTCAATAGCCCTGGATTGTCGTCGTCATCGTCGCTTGGTCCGATCTGGCACGCCTCACGCGCGACCTGATCGCAGTGCAGTTCGATTCCACGCAGATTTGCCATTCGTCGTCGTCAACAAAGACGCGTTCCCCCACGGTCCAGCGGACGCCGCTGGCCGCATCAGTCATTCCGCATGCCAAAACAAGCACAGGTGTCTAACGTGGCTTTTCAAGCGCAATATCAGGCTTTCGTTCGCTTTGCGGTCAAAGCAGCGCAGCTATCTAAAGCCATCGCGCTCGATTAAGACCTGCGTTTTGGAACCTTTCACTCGGGGCGGGCTCTCGCTTTGAGAACCCTGGCCTCCACCCGTAGCATCTACGGGGCCAGCAACCCTGGACCGATGTTGTGAACGGAACGTAGTCGCTCCCGGCGAATATTCCAAGTGGTTTTTTTGCATTCCAGTCGGGCTTTATGGGGGCAAATTTAGCCCCGCCACGGCCCGCGGGACACCAGTCAGATCGGCTTTGGGCGGCCTCTGGGGCGTTAGCCCTGCCTCCGTCATCATTCCCTCGACTTCCCGGCTTTGGCCCTGTCCCACCTCCACCACAAGCGCGCCGCCACGTGCAAGCAGCCGCGCGGCCTGCGGAACCAGCACCCGATAGGCGTCAAGTCCGTCGGTGCCGCCGTCCAGCGCGCGATGCGGATCGTGATCACGCACCTCTTTGGCGAGATCGGCGATTTCCGACGACCGAATATAGGGCGGGTTCGACACAATCAGATCGAATGTGCCCGACAGCGCCATCGCATAGTCGCAGGCGACGAACATGGCGCGCGGCGCAAGTCCCAGGCGAGCGGCATTGGTGGTTGCGATTCGCAATGCAGCCTCGCTGATGTCGGTGCCGAACCCGCAAGCCTCAGGCAGCTCGGACAACAGCGCCAATAGAATCGCGCCCGAGCCGGTACCGATGTCGGCGATCCGCAACCGGCGACCTCGTTCTGGCGCGGCACGCAGCATCTGCAATGCCAGTTCGACCACCGTTTCGGTGTCCGGCCTTGGCACCAGCGTTGCAGCCGACAGCTTTAGTGGCAGTCCCCAGAATTCCTTGCGCCCGAGAATGCGGGCGATCGGTTCGCCGGAAAGCCGCCGGCGCGCAAAATCCTCCAGACGAATCGCCTCCTCCGACGTGAGCGGCCGGCTCGCCGCCGCGATCACGCCGGTCAAATCGAGATCCAGCGCCGCACCCACCAGAATCCTCGCGTCCAGTTCGGTCGAATCGATCGCGCTGGATTTAAGACGTGCGCTGAGCGCACGTCGCGCAACCTCGACAGTTTGCCCGGCGAAGGAATCGGTCACGTGGGGGTCTCATGATTGGCTGGGCGCAACCACAATCGCGGTGTCGTCCCTGCGAAAGCAGGGACCCATAACCACAGGAGTTCCTTGTTGCAGAAGGCAGCAACCTCCACCGCCCAACTCGAGAGGTCAGGGCGTATAGGTCCCTGCTTTCGCAGCGACGACGAGTTATTACTCACGCCGCGGCGCCCTGGGCGGCGAGCTGCGCCGCCTGGTGCTCGGTCGTCAATGCATCGACCAGTTCGCCAAGGGCTTCGCCCGCCATCACCTGCGGAAGCTTGTAGAGGGTAAGGTTGATGCGATGATCGGTGACGCGGCCTTGCGGAAAATTATAGGTGCGGATGCGTTCTGAGCGATCCCCCGACCCGACCTTCTCGCGACGATCCGCAGAGCGCGCCGCCTCCAGGCGCTGGCGTTCGGCGTCGTAAATGCGGGAGCGCAGGATGGTCATCGCCATCGCGCGGTTCTTGTGCTGGGAACGGCTGTCCTGCATGCTGACGACGATGCCGGTCGGAATGTGGGTGATGCGGATCGCGGATTCGGTCTTGTTGACGTGCTGGCCGCCGGCGCCCTGCGAGCGCATGGTCTCGATCCTCAAGTCGTCGTTCTTGAGTTCGACATCGACCTCCTCGACTTCCGGCAGCACGGCCACCGTCGCCGCCGAGGTGTGAATCCGGCCCTGCGTCTCGGTGTCGGGCACGCGCTGCACCCGGTGCACGCCGGATTCGAATTTCAGTTTTGCAAACGCGCCGCGGCCCTTTACCTCGGCGATGATTTCCTTGTATCCGCCCATCGTGCCTTCGCTGGCCGAGATCACGTCGACCTTCCAGCCCTGCAGGGAAGCAAAGCGCTCATACATCCGGAACAGGTCGCCGGCGAACAACGCGGCCTCGTCGCCCCCGGTGCCGGCGCGGATTTCCAGCACGACGTTGCGCTCGTCCATGGCGTCCTTGGGCAGGAGCGCCACGCGAATCTGCTGCGCCAGCTCGACGCTGCGCGCGGCTAGCATCTCGCGCTCGGCCTCAGCCATGCCGCGCATCTCCGCGTCCGTTGACGGATCGGCAATCAGCGCATCGATATCCGTGATCTCGCTGGCGGTGGCGCGGTAGGCCTTTACGGCGTCGATCAGCGGATTGAGCTCGGCGAGCTCGCGCGTGATCCGCACATAGTTCTCGGAATTCACCTGGCCAAGCAGTTCCGCCTCGAGCGAAGCGTGGTGCGCCAGCAGAATATCGAGTTTGGATTCAGGGAGCATGGCTTAGACGCGCGCTGGTTCGTTGCCTCCGCCGGCGCGGGGGAGGGTTAAGGAGGGCGGCAAGCCACAAACGCGGAAGCCGTGGTTGATCCCGATCCCCAAAGCCTCACCGCAAGGGGGAGGGGAGCAAGATCTATCGCGCATCTGCCCGTTCATAGCGACAGCCCTTCCGCTTCGGCGAATGCGATCAGCTTTTGCCGGATCGACACGCTGCCGGACGGCGCATCGAGCAGCGGCGTCATCATCGCTTCGGCCTTTTGGGCGTTGAGGTCGAGGATCATTGCCTTGACCGGACCGTGCGCGGTAGCCGACAACGACAGCGATCGATAACCCAATGCGATCAGCGCCAGCGCGCCGATCGGCTTTGATGCCATCTCGCCGCAAAGCGATGCGGATTTGTTCGCCGCATTTGCCTTGCGAACGATTTCGCGCAGCGCGCGCAGGATCGGGGCCGATATGATGTCGAAGCGCTCGGAAACCTTGGCATTGCCGCGGTCGGCCGCGAACAGGAATTGAAACAGGTCGTTGGACCCCACCGAGACGAAATCGACCTTCTTCAGCAGTTCGTCGAGCTGATAGAGCAGCGCCGGCACTTCCACCATGGTGCCGACGTCGATGCGCTCCGGCAGCGCATGACCGTGCTGGCGCAGGTAGGTCAGTTCACGTTCGACGATCGCCTTGGCGGAATCGAATTCGGCGACCTCGGTAATCATCGGAAACATGATGCGCAGCGCGCGGCCGCCGCCGGCGCGCAGCAAGGCGCGGATCTGGCCGCGCAGCAGCCCGGGCCGGTCGAGGCCGAGCCGGATCGCGCGCCAGCCGAGCGCGGGATTTTCCTCGATCACGGCTTCCATATAGGGCAGCGCCTTGTCGCCGCCGATGTCCAGTGTCCGGAAGGTCACGGGTTTCGGGCCGGCGGCGTCCAGCACCGCGCGGTACAGCGCGAGCTGGTCACTGGAGCGTGGCAGGCTCTGGCCGACCATGAATTGCAGTTCGGTGCGGAACAGGCCGATGCCGGCGCTGCCGGTGTCGTCGATATGCGGCAGATCGATGGCGAGGCCGGCGTTGATCAGGAGCTCGATGGGCTGGCCGTCCCTGGTCACGCAGGGCTTGTCGCGCAGCGCCGAATACTGCGCCTGTCGCCGGGCGCGAAAGCGCACGCGTTCGGCATAGGCCGATTCGATTTCAGCCGAGGGGCGCACATAGATTGAGCCCGAGGTGCCGTCGACAATGATGGCATCGCCGGGATCGGCAATGCCCGGCGCGTTCGGTACCTCGCCGACCGCGGGAATGCCGAGCGCGCGCGCCACGATCGAGACGTGGGAATTGGCGCTGCCTTCCTCCAGCACCAGCCCGCGCAACCGCTTGCGGTCGTAGTCGAGCAGGGCCGCGGGCCCCATCGCGCGCGCGATCAGGATGGCGTTGTCGGGCAATTGCTCGCGCGAGGGCGCGTGGTCCTGCCCCACCAACTGCCGCATCAGGCGATGGCCGAGATCTTCCAGGTCGTGGAGGCGGTCGCGCAGATAAGGATCGGTGGAGCGCAGCATGCGCGCGCGGGTGTCGGACTGCACGCGCTCGACGGCGGCCTCCGCGGTGAGGCCGGTGGCGACCGCCTCGTGCAGCCTGTGCGACCAGCCCTGATCATTGGCGAACATGCGGTAGGCTTCCAGCACGTCGCGGTGCTCGCCGCCTTCGGCGACATCGCCGCGCTCCAGCATGCGATCGAGATCGGCGCGCAGCTTTGCCAGCGCGGTGTCAAGCCGCTTGACTTCCTTCGGCAGGTCTTCGGCGATGTAGTTGTTGATGACGACGCGCGGCTCATGCAGCACCACATGGCCGAGCGCGATGCCGTCCGACAGGATCGCGCCGGTTTTGTGTAGCGAATGACGCGCGGCAGGCTCGGCGCCGGGCTGCGCCAGCGCGGCCAATTCGCCCGAGGCGATCATCTCCGCCAGCACCATCGCGGTGGTCTGCAGCGCCTCGACCTCTTCCTCGACATAAGTCCGCTTGGCGCGGTTCTGCACCACCAGCACGCCCAGCGTATTGCCGGCGCGCAGGATCGGAACACCGAGGAATGAATGATAGATTTCTTCGCCGGTCTCCGGGCGGAACGAGAACGCCGGATGGTTTTGCGCGTCGCTCAGATTGAGCGGGGTCGCCTCGCTCGCCACCAGGCCGACCAGGCCCTCATGCGCGCTCAGCACGGTCCTGTGTACGGCGTCGCGGTTAAGGCCTTCGGTGGCGTAAAGTTCCAGCGTATTGTCGACGCGCAGCACATAGACGGAGCAAACCTCCGCCACCATGTTGGCCGCGATCAGCACCACGATCTTGTCCAATCGTTCCTGGGCTGAAACCTGCTCCGCCATGGTTTCGCGGAGCCGTCTCAGCAAGACGCGGGGACCTCCCGATGCGCTCCGCATGTGCTAAAATCCTCCTCCGCGAAGCCAGCCTGCGGGGTGGCCGGCAGCTGGCGTTAAACTCCAGAACAGCAACAATTTTATTCATTCGGCGCCGCCGCAAGCCGGATATCGGCCGAATCAGGATAGCCAAAACTGTGGCACAGTTTGCGGCACGCACCCAAAAGGCCGTATAGCGAATTGAGGCTTGTTTTGCCAAGCAAAACGCCTGCCAGAATTGATAACGTCTCCGGCAATGCTGCGCCAGCTAAGGGAAAATTCTTCTAAACCTGGTCGAGCCCGTAAAGCGTGTGCAGCGTGCGTACCGCGAGTTCGGTATAGGCCGCGTCGATCAGCACCGAAAACTTGATTTCGGAGGTGGTGATGGCGCGGATGTTGATGTTGCGCGCGGCAAGGGCTGCAAACGCTTTCGCGGCAACGCCGGCATGGCTGCGCATACCGCTGCCGATCACGGAGACCTTCGCGATGTCGGTGGCGCTGTCGAGCCGCGCATAACCGATTTTGCTCTTGGCGCTGGTGATGGTGTCGCGGGCGCGGACATAATCCGAGGCCGGGACGGTGAAGGTCAGATCGGTGGTCGCGCCGTCCTCGGAGACGTTCTGCACGATCATGTCGACATTGATGTTGGCGTCGGCAAGCGGACCGAAGATCGCCGCGGCGACGCCCGGCTTGTCCTGGATCTGGCGCACGGAAATCTGGGCTTCGTCTTTCGAAAAAGCGATGCCGGTGACGACGTGGTTTTCCATGATTTCCTCCTCGCTGCAAATCAGCGTGCCGGGCGGCGTGGCGTGGGGATCGATGTCCTCCGGCCTGTCGAAGCTGGAACGGACACACACCGGCATGCCCTGGACCATGCCGAGTTCCACCGAGCGAACCTGCAGCACCTTGGCGCCCTGCGAGGCCATTTCCAGCATATCCTCGAACGCGATCTTGTCGAGCCGGCGCGCCTTCGGAACCACGCGCGGATCGGTAGTATAGACGCCGTCGACATCGGTATAGATATCGCAGCGGGTCGCACGAATGGCGGCGGCGATCGCGACCGCCGAGGTGTCGGAACCGCCGCGCCCGAGCGTGGTGATTCGTCCCGTCGCCGGGTAAATGCCCTGGAAGCCGGCGATGACGGCCACTTCCTTGCGCTCGTTGAAACGGTTGATCAGCTCGGAGCCGTCGATCTCGAGAATCCGCGCCGAAGCGTGGGCATCGCTGGTCCTGATCGGGATTTGCCAGCCCTGCCAGGAGCGCGCCTGAATACCAAGTCCCTGCAGGATAATCGCGAGCAGCCCGGCAGTGACCTGTTCGCCGGAAGCCAACACGGCGTCATATTCGCGCGCGTCATGCATCGGCGACGCCTCACGGCACCATTCCACCAGTTCATCGGTTTTGCCGGCCATCGCCGACACCACGACGGCGACGTCATGGCCGGCATCGACCTCCCGCTTGACATGGCGCGCGACATTGCGGATGCGGTCGATGTTGGCGACCGATGTGCCGCCGAATTTCATCACGAGGCGGCCCATGATGCTGGTGCATTCCCTGTCAGCTTGAGTAATGTGACCCGCACGCAAAACGGCAAGCGCGCCAACCAAAAGGCGCGTATACATAGCGGCGCGGTTTCCGGCAAGCAACCGGGTTCCGACCAATCCGGGCGTTACGGGACGCGGTGATGTTGGGGAATTGAGGCTGAACGCATGGGGCGTTATATCGACGATATCCTGCAGCCCGGCGAAAAGGTGCTGTATTCGACCAACGCGCACTGGATCTTCTACGTGCCGGCGATGGCGGCCTGGATCGTGGCCATCTTGCTGTTCGGGCTCTCACGGCAGACCACAACCGAAGGCATCGTGCTGTTGTGGCTGGCGTCCGCGGCGGTGGTGGCGATCATAGCGCTGTACTGGACCCTGAAGGCCTGGTTCCACCGCTGGACCACCGAGACCGACGTCACCAATTTGCGCGTCGTCCACAAGACCGGCTTCATCAAGCGGCGCACGTTCGAGATGAGCCTTGACAAGGTCGAGAGCGTCGACGTCAACCAGAGCATTCTTGGCCGCATACTCAACTACGGCGACGTCACGGTGCGGGGCGTCGGCGAGGGGGCCGAGACGATCGATACCATCGCTTCGCCACTCGAGTTCCGCAATCACATCACCGCGCGATAGGAGCGGCGCGCAATCCATGGCCATGCAAGAAAATTCCCGTAGCAATTTCTCCGCCCCGGCGTCCACGGTCGACCCCGGCGAGGTCGCGAAATTCTCGAAGCTGTCGGACGAATGGTGGGATCCCGGCGGCAAGATGGCGCCGCTGCACAAGATCAACCCGCTGCGGCTGACCTATATCCGCGACGCCGCCTGCCGCAAGTTCGAGCGCAATGTCAAAAGCCTGAATTGCCTTTCCGGCCTGCGGATTCTCGATATCGGCTGCGGCGCAGGGCTGTTGTGCGAGCCGTTCACCCGCCTCGGCGCGCAGGTGATCGGCATCGATCCCTCCGCCAGCAATATCGCAGCCGCCCGGCTGCACGCCGACAAGGGCCATCTTTCGATCGACTATCGCTGCACCAGCGTCGAGCAGATGGATGTGCGCGAACGCTTCGACATCGTGCTGGCGATGGAGGTGATCGAGCACGTCACCGACGTCGGCATGTTCCTCAATCGCTGCGCGGCGATGTTGAAGCCCGGCGGGCTGCTTTTGATCTCGACCATCAACCGCAACTGGAAGAGCTTCGCGCTGGCGATCGTCGGCGCGGAATACATCCTGCGCTGGCTGCCGCGCGGTACCCATCAATGGGACAAGTTCGTCACCCCCGACGAACTCGTCCGGCATCTGGCGAACAACAAGCTTGCCATCACCGATCAGGCCGGCGTGATCTATCATCCCTTCGCCGACCGCTGGAGCCTCTCCTCCGACATGGACGTGAACTACATGGTGGTGGCCGAGGGGATGTAGCTGTTGTCGTCCCTGCTTTCGCAGGGACGACACGGTCTTTTTGTCAAACCGCAATCCTGTCATGACGCCGTTCCGGTTGACCGCAACAGCCGCGCCCGGCACGGTGGCCGCGATTTTCCGCCGACCAGCCGAATCCCTCCCGCATGATCAGCATCACCACGCTCTGGATTCCCTTCACCATCACCGCGGCGCTGGGGCAGGTCGCGCGCAATGCGATGCAGCGGCACTTGACCTCACCGCTCGGCACCTGGGGCGCCACCAATATCCGCTTTCTGTTCGGCTTTCCGTTCTCAATCGTGTTTTTTGCAATCGTGCTGGTCGCGACCGGAGATCGTGTGCCATGGCCGACGGCGGCGTTCTGGCCGTGGCTGTTGCTCGGGGCGCTCAGCCAGATCGTCGCCACCGGGCTGATGCTGCTCGCCATGAGCGACCGCTCGTTCGTGGTGACGACGGCATATCTGAAGACCGAGGCGGTCCAGACCGCGATCTTCGGGTTTGTCTTTCTCGGCGATCACCTCACCCTGCTGAAAGTGGTTGCGATCCTGATCGGCACGGCCGGCGTGGTCATCACCGCGCTGCGGCCGGGAGCAGAAAAAGGCTTCACCGAACTGAAGCCGACGATCATCGGCCTCGCCGCGGCGACGGCTTTCGCGCTTTCGGCGAACGGTTTTCGCGGCGCGATCATCACGGTGCAGGACGTTTCTTTCGTAACGGCAGCTTCCTACACGCTGGTGTTCGGACTTTTCGTGCAGACGCTCGTGCTGACGATTTATCTTCTGGCGCGCGCGCCCGACGTGCTCAGGAAAATCCTGGGACTGTGGAAGCCGTCGATGCTGGCGGGCTTCATGGGCGCGTTCGCCTCGCAATTCTGGTTTCTGGCGTTTGCGCTGACCGCGGCCGCCAATGTGCGCACGCTGGCGCTGGTCGAGGTATTGTTCGCGCAGGCCGTCGCGTATTACTCGTTCAAACAGCCGCTATCGGGCCGCGAATTCTTCGGCGTCGCGCTAATCGTGATCGGGGTGGCGTTGTTGGTGGCGGTGTAGCCCACGGTCATTCCGGGGCGCGAGTGAAACGAGCGAACCCGGAATCCAAGGATTCCCCGATGCGCAATTGCGCATCTGAGGTCTGGTGCTCCGCACCATCCCGGAATGACGCTTCGCGTTAATTCCTGTCTTCCGGCAGCACCGGCAGCGGCGATACTTCGACGCCTTCCTCGATCAGGGCGCGCGCTTCGTCCGGTGAAGCCTCGCCGTAAATCGGGCGGTGCTCGATATCGCCGTAATGCATCTTGCGGGCCTCGTTGGGAAAGCGCTCCCCGACATTGTCGGCGTTTTTCACGATGTGATCGCGCAATTCCTTTAGCTTGGCGCGCAGCTCGCGTTCCTGCGCCATCAGCAGCGGAGTGGATGCGGGTGGAGTGGACGCGGGTGCCGTGACCTCCGTCGAAGCGACAGGCGGCGCAGGCGCCGGCGCCGGGGCCTCGCGGCCCTTCTTGCTCACGATCCGCGGGGCCATGATGGCCCTCTCGACCTTGTCCGAACCGCAGGCCGGACAGTTCACCAGCCTGCGCTTTTCCTGTTGTTCGTAGGCCGAGGAGCTTTGAAACCAGCTTTCAAATTCATGGCCGCGGTCGCATCGTAGCGAATACCGGATCATGCCGATCCCCGCACCAGATGCAGATGTTCGGGACCGGCCTTTGGATCGGCAACGCTGAAACGCCTTCCGTGCTGCAGCGAGGGTACC
The DNA here is from genome assembly GCA_035693465.1 of Bradyrhizobium sp. Classification (GTDB taxonomy): domain Bacteria; phylum Pseudomonadota; class Alphaproteobacteria; order Rhizobiales; family Xanthobacteraceae; genus Bradyrhizobium. Next base: position 22,039 of record DASSGM010000344.1, read on the forward strand.
GCCTTGCGCGCGGTCTCAACCTTGGCGGGGTCGATCTTCGCCAGGAAGACGCCGGGCTCGACGCCGCCCTCGGCGATCACCGCACCCCAGGGGTCGACGATCAGGGAGTGGCCATAGGTTTCGCGCTTGTTCTGATGCATGCCTCCTTGCGCCGCTGCGAACACAAAGCAGCCGGTCTCGATGGCGCGGGCGCGCAACAGCGTGTGCCAATGTGCTTCGCCGGTCTTTCGCGTGAAAGCGGAAGGCACGGTGAGGAATGACGCGCCACATTCGGCGAGCGCGCGGTAGAGCGCCGGAAAGCGCACGTCATAGCAGATCGTCAGGCCGATCCGGCCCCAGGGCAGGTCGGCGATGACGGCGGTCTCGCCCGGCTGATAGTTGGCGGATTCGCGATAGCTCTCGCCGCCGGGCAGATCGATGTCGAACATATGGATCTTGTCGTAGCTCGCGATCACGAAGCCGTCCGGTCCGATCAGGAACGAGCGGTTGACGGCCTTGTCGGGAGAAGCGCGCAAGGCCAGCGAGCCGACATGGAGATGGACTCTCAGCTCCGCCGCCAGCGCACGATAGGCCTTCAGCGAAAGATCGTCCTCTTCGGCGGCAAGATGCTCGAACAGTGCCTTGCGGTTGACCTGCATCATGTTGCTCACCTCGGGGGTGAGCACATAGTCGGCGCCTTGCGCTGCGGCTTCGCGAATCAGTTTTGTTGCCTGCTCGAGGCTCGGCTCCGGCAACAGCTCGGTGCGCATCTGCACCATGGCGGCGGTGAAGGTGAGGTCGGCGCTCATGAATCGGCCTTTTCGCCCGCCAGCAACGCATCGAGCTTGCCCTGCCGGTCCAGCGCGTAAAGCTCGTCGCACCCTCCGACATGCATTTCGCCGATAAAAATCTGCGGAAAGGTCGAGCCGGCACCGGCGCGATCCCACATCTGTTGACGCAGCGCCGGGTCCCTGGCGACGTCGAATTCGACGAAGGCGGCCTTTTTGCGCTTCAGCAACGACTTGGCGGCGCCGCAATAGCCGCAGCCCGGACGGGTATAGATCTCGACAGCAGCGGTCATGTCGCGCTCGGTTTTAAGACAATGCCCGATTATATGGGAGCTTTATGGGTGTCCACAACCCGGGCGAATACCAGCACGTCCACCTGAGCTGCCTTGGCGCGCAATAGCGCCCGTGCGCAGGCGTCGGCCGTGGCGCCGGAGGTCAGGACATCGTCGATCAGGACGATGCGGCGGCCCTGAATGTCGGCGCTACGATCGGCAGCGACCTTGAATGCGCCCTGCACGTTGCTCGCCCGCTGCGAGCGGGACAGCCCGATCTGTTGCTGGGTCGGCCTGACGCGCCGAAGCGCTTCGGTGGTTACTTTCACCCCGCTTTGCCGCTCGATCGCGCGCGCCAGCGCGCCGGACTGATTGTAGCGGCGGCTCCAGCCGCGCCGCCAGTGCAGCGGCACCGGCACCAGCGCGTCGGCCTCCTCCAAAAGCTCGCGCCCGGCCCTCGCCATCCAGCGGCCCATCGAAGGCGCGAGATCGGTGCGGTCCTGGTATTTCAGCGCATGCACCAGCGTGCGCGCGACGTCGTCATAACGCACCGCGGCGCGGGCGCGTTGATAGGCCGGCGGATCGGAAATCGCTTCCATCGACAACAGGCCGGGGCCGGGATCGTAGACAAAGGGAATGCCAAGCCTGGGGCAGAACGGCGGCGCGATGAACGACAGTCTTGCCCAGCACTCGGCGCAGACGCCTTCGCCGTCCACCGGTTCGCGGCAGGCGACGCACAGCGTCGGCAGCGCGATGTCGAGCGCAAGCTTTGCTGCATGTGCCCACGCGCCACGGCACGCGTTCAACGCGCCGCGCAGATGGGCAGAGATGGAACGTGATGGTGATGCCTCGGCGTCCATGCGCGCGAGGCTAGCGTCGGGTTGCGCGGCGCTCAAGCCGGCAGAGTCGACTATTTTGCGGTGTCGCCCCTAACTCCTGCCGTGCCAATCTTGATCATAGGCCTGCAGAATGCGGACAAAATCGGCCATGCTGGATCGATCATGGTTTTCGGCCAAAACCGCAACCCGAGTATCGGGCGCGGGCTGGCTCCTTTGCCAAAGCCACCTTAGGAAATCGACGATCTGTTCCATGGCGTAACTCCTGCAGCCAACCGTGGCTGGCGGACACTAATTACCTGAGTTGCGCGCCGCTCGATCAAGGGAAAGGCCGGCGGGCGCTACGCCACCGACCTTGCCTTGCAACTGCCGGCTCGCGTCCGGTTCCGTTGCTTTGCACTCCGCATCATCGGTAGCACCGAGCACCTGGTTGACGCCATTGCACACGGGTATCAACGGACCGTACTGACGTAGGCTCGGACTAGTGAATCGGGATGGAGCCGACTATCCGTTGGTTTAATCAGAGCATGCGCGCAGCGCGAGGCATCACTGGCACGTTAGTGATGTCCGCTCTCGCGGCTAAGGCGGACCTCGCAGTTGCGCGCACCGAAGTCCGGAAACGACCCGAAGCGGACCTTCGACAAAATGTGGTTCATTAAGGCGGAGAGCGGGCAAGTGGGTAATTAGTTACTGAGCCCGCCGAAGGGGCCCCTGGAATTTTTATCCCGGTTGCGGGTTTTCTTGGATGGGCCATAGCGCCATTTGAGGAGCCCTCCAAATGACCAAGATCGATCTATCTCGGCGCCTGTTGATGCAAAAAGCAGCAGCGGCATCTGGCGCCTTTACGATGTTAGGAGCGATTGCGAACGACGCGGCAGCCCAAGCCAAGAGTCCTCCGCAAGTTGCCGGTTATCAGAGTGAACCGAATGGTGGTCAGCGTTGCGGCAACTGCCAACACTTCCAACCGCCTTCAGCGTGCAAGGTCGTTGCGGGTCGGATCAGTGCGCAGGGCTGGTGTCGACTCTATATTGCGAGATAAGAATCCCTCCAAATAATTATTCGATCGCCACACGCACGGCTCGGAAAATTTGTCTTCAGTGATCCAAAAAGAGTTTTGCAACACTATCGGCACAAAAACGGACGTCGCGGTGGCGACGGTTGATGTCTGCGTGTGGGATGAAGCAGACATTCCACGGAAGCGCCCAAACTTTTGTTTTTGACCCGTCTGCGACATCGGCCGGACCAAACGACCACTCAAGCATAAGCCCAATGGCAGCCTCTTCGGACCGCTCGTCTGAAGCGATATAACGGCTTGTCCCGGGGAGGTGAACATGCAGCGGCGCGAGTTCATAACATTCATCGATGGTTCGACATTCGCGTGGTCGGTTATCGCGCAAGCGTAGCAGCCAGGGATGCCGGTCATTGGATAACTTCGCCGAATCCGCGCCGCGCAGCGTGAGTTGATCGGGAATGCCCCCTGACCTATGTCAAAGGCTCGAATTCAGAGTTTGCTATTGGTGCTTTGAACTTATCGCAAGGGGTCCGCAATGAAGCGCTTTTTGGCCGGCTTTTTGATCGCAGTCTTCATGCTTGCGCCGGCAATGGCCGAACAGGTGCCATTTGCGACGCCACCATCTGGTAGGAGCCCCTCTGAATCGGCTGTGGGGACACTTGCCAATATCATGGCGACCATTCAGCTGCGACATATCAAGTTATGGTTTATCGGAAAGGCAAAGAACTGGGACTTGCTCAACTATGAAGCGAAAAAACTCGAAGATGACTTCATTGCCGCAGCTCTGTTTTATAGTACTCTTCCAATTGATAATGTGTTGCTTGTGGACAAGCCGCTGAAGCGCTTGATGGAAGCTGCGAAGAAAAAAGATTACCCACTCTTCACCAAGGCATTTGATGAACTGACAGCGGGATGCAATAGCTGTCACGTGGCGGGACAAGTTGGATATGTTCACATTCAACTACCCAAGTCGTCCCCCTTCAGCGATCAGAGCTATGAACGCTGATGTCGTAGCATCGCCGATGGTCTATGCGTCGCCTCTGTCACCTTTCAGAAGCCCCGCAACGCGGCAACAAGCATGACCGTTGTTGGCACTTTTCGGACCTCCGGAGATGTCCGCCGCTCGGTCGCTACCGGGGGTAAACCGGACATCGCCCGAAAGGCCCAATCGGTCGAGATTGACCCACAGCGGCCGCGCGCTGCGTCATTGCTTCCGATCGAGTTTCAGCCCTATCAAATTAGTCGCTTCAGCCGTTAAGATGCTATCTCCCTTGGCTTGGTGCAGACATGCAACGCCGCGTATTCATCACCCTTCTTGGCGGAGCGATAGCGGCGTGGCCGTTCACGGCGCATGCGCAGCAACCTGCTCCCGGCAAATGGCGGATCGGAATGCTGGCACCAGGGACCCGCCAGAAGCCAATCCGACAGGGGTTGCATGATCTGGGCTATAGCGAAGGCCAAAACCTCCTTATTGAGTGGCGGTTCGATGACCGAGCGGATCACCTTACCGCGCTCGCGACCGAACTTGTCGGACTTAAGCCGGACGTTGTTGTCGCCAATGGAACACAGGCGGCGCGAGCCGCCCAACAGGCCACAAAAAGCATTCCGATCGTGATGGTGGCGAGCGATCCTGTCGGTGACGGATTGGTAGAAAGCCTTGCTCATCCTGGGGGCAATGTTACCGGGATGAGCTTGCTGACGCCCGAGCTGAGCGGAAAGCGACTTGAGCTGTTGCGCCAAGCTTGTGGAAGACTTGCAGTGATCACGGTTCTCTATGATCCTGATGATCCCCCGGCAGTGAGCGCGCTTAAAGAGACGCTGGATGCCGCGCGCCAAGCTGGTTTGCAGGTGACTTCTGTGGAAGCGCGCACGCCCAATGATATAGCGCCGGGCTTCGAAAAGATTGCGGCTGCACGGCCTGACGCTCTCGTCATTTTGAACTCGCCGCTCATGAGCGTTCAAGAGAAACTCAATTCCGAACTTGCTCTTCAATTGAAACTGCCTGCCATCTACACCGATCCGCTGTTTGCAAAAACCGGCGGACTCATGGCGTATGGGCCGAACCGTGATAGCATAGGGAAGAAGCTCGCCGCCTACATTGATAAGATCTTCAAAGGTGCCAAGCCCGCAGATATGCCGGTCGAACAGCCAACCAAATTCGATTTGATCATCAACCTCAAGACCGCCAAAACGCTTGGGCTCAACATTCCAACAAATCTGCTTGTGCTTGCCGATGAGGTGATCGAATAGGGTTCAGCTCGCGCGCGCCGACGAGGTGATCGAATAGCCTTTGGTCACTTCCGAATTTGGCACCTTTGAGACATGCCGACGGGCGCCGAGAATGTCCGAAGTTGAGGGTAGACCGCAAGTGACAGGCCGAACGGTCAAAACGGCGCTGATGACCCGAAGCCGAAGTCATCAGACTAGTGTCGTTCGGCTTCGGCGTTTTGTTCCAACTGCAAGATACGCGCTCGTAGCGCGTCGAACGTCTCTTCGGCCGCCTCGCTAAACAGCGGATCCTCGGGATTGGTCAACGCCGAAGCGATCTCCGTCCAATCTTGAGGCTCTAAATCCTTTAGGGCAGCAGGAAAAAAATCGCGATCTTCCATCATGATGTGGCGCCGCTCGTGCTCTATGAAATCGCGAACGATGGTATCCACATCTTGCCGAAGGATTTCACGGCCCGCGAGAACACTGTCGACCGCATGAGCGACGCGGCGCAAACGTTCGGCCCCTCTTTGGTGTTCGCGAGCGAGATCACCGACCCTCGCAGCCGCAGCGGGATCGCGAATTTTTAGCTTGGCAAAGACGAACTCTTCCTGGGGATGGTGGTAAACCTCTGGGTAAAGTTCGAAGTAGCTAATAACCGCGCTAATAACCTTATAGTCGGGGCGGTCGCCGCGGTCGAAAACCTGAAGTTCCCGCTCAAGGATAGCGAGCAGCTTCTCAATATTGCGATGCTCTTGGGACAACCGCTCAATGATCATGGCAGTGCTCCACATAGTGGACCAAATTATCCCTGACGCGGTATCAGCTTTTGCGGCAAATCAAATCTGGGTCGGAATAAGGTGACCCCACGCGGACATGCTAGCGACTGCCTCAAGATCAATTTGAGGGTGATGTGAGATCGGACTTCATAGCTGAAATACCGAGGCTTCCGGTGGTCTCGATTGTTTGATCTACCGCAACGACGCTCTCCCCCGTTGGTGCCCATATTTGACAAATCCTTCTTGCGACCGGAGGCGTCCCATGACCACGCAAGGCAAGTCGTATCCCCGCGTCGAAACGCTGATCGATACATTTGCCGCCTGGCTGAAGCACCGGCGGGAGCTAAGCGAAATGCGCCAGATGGACCGCTCCGACTTCGACCGTATCGCGAACGATTTGCGGGTTTCTCCTGGCGAACTGGATACGCTGGTCCGTCAAGGACCGCATGCTGCGGATGAGCTGCCGTATCTGCTTAGGGCACTCGGGATCGACGAAGCGAGTCTGGCACGCACCGAGCCTCTGGTGCTGCGCGATCTGGAGCGCGTCTGCGCCTTATGCCATCATAAGCGCCAATGCGACCGCGATCTCGTCGCTGGCACCTCTGCCGAGCATTATCAGGAATATTGCCCCAACGCACCCACGATCGACGGTCTGGACCAACCGGTAGGCTAATCTTTGCCTAAGACGGGATAGGCAACGGGTCAGCGAGATTTGTAAATCCTTCGCGAAGCAATCGGGTTTGAGCGTAAAAGTAGGCCGTTGATCGCTCGTTCGTTTGAGCTTCACTACGTTGAACTGGCCGCTTAATCCACAATCATCGGGCATGAAATGCGATGCCGCCGTTGAGCGGCTTTTCTGCGACTTTGTATCCGCCAGGTCTGAGTTTGGCACTTTTCGGACCTCTCACGATGTCCGATTTGAGTCCGCAATGCACAACAAGGCGGACATCCATCAATGTCATTGATCTATCAGTTCACCCGCTGGCCTCACCCCCGCACGACGCGCTGGCGAGAGCCCGGCCGATAGGCGAGCCTGGTGTGGCCCGCGCAATAGGGCAGGCCCTGAAGCGGCGTATTGCCGCAAAAACAGAAATCCACAAGCCCCGGGGTGCTGATCGGCCAGCGGCATCTCTCCTCATTCAACTCGAGCAATGAGCAGCAGTGGCCGTTGTGAATTGGCTCGTCCGCCGCAGGCTGCGGCTCGCCGTACAATTGCTTGAGCATTTGATACTGCAGCCTTGGTCCCGTTCTCGGACGCTGTCCCTTGGCGGCACGCTTTCGCGGCGGGGGTCGTACCTCGCCGTCGCGCGTCAGGTTGAGGCGGGAGAGCTTGCCGATGACGGCATTGCGGCTCACCCCGATTTCGCAGGCAATTTGGCGGCAGGACAGCCCGGCTTCAAAGCGGCTTTTCAGGAGTTCGAGGCGTTCGGCAGTCCAGGTGCGTTCGTTGGCGGGCATGTGGGTGGTCCCCAAGCTT
>DASSGM010000345.1:0-2468 GCA_035693465.1 Bradyrhizobium sp.
TCACCTGATCGGCGGCGCGTACTGGATGCCGCCGGCGCTCCAGAGCTGATTGAGCCCGCGCGGAATCTTCAGTTTCGATCCCGAACCGACATTGCGTTCGTAGATTTCGCCATAATTGCCAACGTGGCGGATGATGCGGACGGCCCAGTCCCTGGTCAGCCCGAGCGCCTCGCCGTAGGCGCCTTCGGTGCCAACCAGCCGCATCACGTCCGGCTTCTTCGACTTCAGCGCCTCATCGATGTTCTTTGAGGTAATGCCGAGTTCTTCGGCGTTGATCATCGCATACAAGGTCCATTTCACGATCATCATCCAGTCGTCGTCGCGCTGCCGCACCACCGGCGCGAGCGGTTCCTTCGAGATGACGTCGGGCAGGATGATATGGTCGCCGGGTTTGTTAAGGTTCAACCGCAGCGCATAAAGCTGGGAAACGTCGGCGGTGAATGTGTCGCACTGGCCGGAATCGTAGGCCTTGATGACGTCGTCCAATTTACCGAATTTCATCTCCTGGTATTTCATGTTGTTGGCGCGGAAATAATCAGCAAGGTTGAGCTGCGTCGTGGTTTCCGACTGCACGCAGACCTTGCTACCATCGAGGTCGAGCGCGGAATCGATGTTGCGTGCCCGCGGCAGCATGAATCCTTCGCCGTCGTAATAAGCCACCGCCGGAAAATACAGGTCATAGGAGGTCTCGCGCGACATACTCCATGTCGAGTTGCGCGAGAGAATATCGACCGTGCGGCTCTGCAACTCCTTGAAGCGTTCGTTGGCGTCGAGCGGAACGAACTTTGCCTTTTTCGGATCGTCGAAGATCGCCGCCGCGACCGCGCGGCAAAAATCGACATCGAAGCCGGTCCAGTTGCCCTTGTCGTCGGGAATAGAGAAGCCGGGCAGGCCGGCATTGACACCGCACAGCACTTCGCCGCGACGGATCGTCCGCTTCAGCGTGCGCGTGTCATATCGTTCATAGGTGATGGCTATGGCCGCGACCGCGACTGCGACCGCCAGCCCGATCAGGAGGCCGCCTCGGAATGTCCGCTTCATATTTCTCTCGCGAGAATGGGGAATGGGAGCGGCTGTGCGTGCAGCCGTCGCGGTTACAATTGCGGCTTCTGCCGCACGATCACTTTGGTGCCGACCGGAACGCGATCATAGAGGTCGGTGACGTCGGCATTGACCAGCCGGAAGCAGCCGGACGAGACCGCCGTGCCGATCGTATCCGGCCGGTTGGTGCCGTGGATGCGATAGACAGTGGCGCCGAGATAGAGCGCGCGGGCGCCGAGCGGGTTGCCGGGTCCGCCGGCCATGAAGCGCGGCAGATAAGGCTGGCGGGCGATCATCTCCGGCGGCGGCGTCCAGTCCGGCCATTCGGCCTTGCGCGAGATGTTCAGGAGGCCTTGCCACTGAAATCCATCGCGGCCGACGCCGATGCCATAGCGCAGCGCGCGGCCGTTGCCCTGGATCAAATAGAGATGGCGCTCCGCGGTTGAGATGATGATGGTGCCGGGCGCCTCCGTGGTGCGGTAATACACCGCCTGCTTTCGGAATTCCGGATCCAGTTCAACGGAATCATCAGGCACAAGGCCCGGCTGGTCGCCGACGTCGGGCTGCTGGGCATAGCTCTGCGAGGCCGAAAGCGTCAGTCCAACAGCGGCAATCGCCACCCAGATCAGGTGCCGGAATTTCATCATCCAGGATTCTCCCCCGTTTGGCGCTGCCCGCATATACATGGTTTGCCAATTCCCGGGAACCATCAAATCGCAAGGGTAGGGCGATGGCAAGCAATCCGGATATCTCCCTGGAATGCTTTCAATTTTCGTCAGCAACGCGCGCAAGGCTTACTTCGGCGCGAGCCACAGATGAAGGCCATAGGACAAAATGGCCACGGTGCCGACGCCGCCGAGCCAAAGGGCTACGAACCACAACAGGCGCTGCGCCAGCGGTCGCAGTTTTTGCTGCCCGGGCATCAATGATAGCCGGTCCCGGGTCTCACCTTGCTGCGGAATACCCAATAGGCCCAGGCGGTATAACCGAGAATCAGCGGTATCAGCACGGCAACCCCAATCAGCAGGAAGCGCAGGCTGTTCTCAGGCGCCGCCGCCTGCCAGATGGTGATGCTCTGCGGCACGATATAAGGATAGATGCTGATGCCGAGCCCGGCATAGGACAGCGCGAACAGCACGAGCGAGAGAAAGAACGGCTGATAGTCCCACTTGTTGGCGAGGGCGCGCAGCAACAGAACGGTAATGCCGGCAACCGCAATCGGTACCGGCGCGGTCAAGACGATGTTGGGCCAGGAGAACCAGCGCCGCGTGTACTCGATGCTCAGAAACGGCGTCGCGATGCTGACGGCGCCGATCGCGCCCAACATCGCAAACAGCAGATACCAGCTCAGGTGGTAGGCCTTGTCGCGAAGCTCGCCTTCGGTTTTCATGATCAACCATGTTGCACCCAGCAGCGCATAGCCGACG
>DASSGM010000346.1:0-3721 GCA_035693465.1 Bradyrhizobium sp.
CGCTTGAAAAATCACGCAATCCCAAAAAGAAAAGGACCAACTCGCGTTGGCCCAGTATGGGGATAAGTACCTGCGAACCGGCCCGATCCTGACGACCCCGGGGGGCTGGGGGCTGAGGAATCCGGAACCGAAAGGACCGGGCCAACGCAGGCCTTTCTTTTCGCAACGCAGGACGGCGGTCGCTGGGCGGAAGTGGGGCGGCATTATGATTCCGCTAACGATCCCGTGACGCCATATCTTGCAGCCTGGATGGGGTCGCGCACCGTTTCATGACTTGCGAATTCAGGCAGTTTTGTCTCCGCCCTCTTGCAGCCGCGCGCTGTCGGCGCAATCATGTCGTTGAGATGACAGGAGACCCAGCATGAGTTCGATATCGGAGGAAGCCGATCCAAGCGAGAGCCGCGCAGCGGCGCGTCACGCCGCTGCGGGTCCATTGCCAAGCCGGGTGACGTTCAATCGTCTCGAACTCGATCGTATCCTGAATCTGTATGGGCGCATGGTCGCCGACGGCGAGTGGCGCGACTATGCCATCGATTTCCTGCGGGACCGCGCGGTGTTCTCGGTGTTCCGCCGCGCTTCGGAAGTGCCGATCTATCGGATCGAAAAGGATCCTCGGCTGGCGCGCAAGCAGGGCATTTACAGCGTGATCTCGGCAAGCGGGTTGATCCTGCGCCGCGGCCACGAACTCGATCGCGTGCTGCTGGTGATCGACCGCAAGCTGGCGCTGGTTTAGCGGCACTAACCCGTCATTCCAGACCGGCGCGTAGCGGTTGGCTCCGGAATTCTCGAAGTCGGTGACCAATTTACCACAAGAGATTCCGGGTTCGCGTTGGCGCGCCCCGGAATGACTTCAAGAGATTCCGGACTACTGTGTAGCAGGCAGAGTACCAGCGCCCTCACCAAGCGCGCGCTGCATCATCACGGTGTCGAGCCAGCGGCCGAATTTGAAGCCGACATTCGGGTGGGTTCCAATCATCTGAAATCCGCACCGTCTGTGCACGCCGATCGATCCGGCATTGGCGGAATCGCCGATCACCGCGATCATCTGGCGATAACCGCGCGCCTCCGACTCAGCGATCAGCCTTTGCAGCAATTGCAGGCCGATCCCGCGCCGATGGATCGCCGGCTGAAGATAGACCGAATTCTCCAGCGTGAAGCGATAGGCCGGCCGCGGCCGGTACGCGCCCGCATAGGCGTAACCGACCACGCGGCCATCGAGTGCGGCGACGAAATAGGGAAAGCCGCCGTCGATCAGCACCTGATAGCGCCGCGACATCTCGTCCAGATCCGGCGGGATCAGCTCGAAGGTCGCGGTACCGTAACGCACCGCGTGCTCATAAATCTCGGTAATGAACGGAAGGTCGGCCGCGGCAGCAGGCCGGATTTCGAGCAGGGACATGCCGCGCAGACTATTTTTGCTCATCGAAAAAGAAAAGCCCCGGCCGTCAGGCCGGGGCTTTGAATTGGCCCGCCAAACTGCAGCGGTCAGTCGCGCTGACCGAGCAACTGCAAGAGCAGCGTGAACAGGTTGATGAAGTTCAAATAGAGCGACAGTGCGCCGGTGATTGCCGCACGCTCTGCCACGTCACCACCCTGCGACGCATAGCCGTAGATGTAATCGTTCTTCAGTCGCTGGGTATCCCAGGCGGTAAGGCCCGCGAACACCAGTACGCCGACCACCGAGACGACGAACTGCAGCATCGAGCTGGCCAGGAAGAGATTGACCAGACTCGCGATGATGATGCCGAACAGGCCCATGATCAGGAACGAGCCCATGGCGGTCAGGTCGCGCCGGGTGGTGTAGCCGTAGAGGCTCAGCGCGCCGAAGGTCGCCGCGGTGATGAAGAACACCCGCACGATCGAGGTGTGCGTAAACACCAGGAAGATCGACGACAGCGAAATGCCCATCAGCGCCGAGAATACCCAGAACAGCGTCTGGGCCGTTGCGGGACGCAGCCGGTCGATGCCCGCCGAGATCACAAACACCATCGCGAGCGGCGCCAGGATGAACAGCCATTTGAGCGGGCTCACATACATCGCGTAACCGAACGGCGTCAGAAACGCGTTGCCGAATTTGGCGGCGGCGCCCGCCGGATCGGTTGTCACCGCTGCCATATAGACGCCAAGCGCGGCGAGGCCGGTGATGGCCAGGCCGATGCTCATGTAGTTATAGATGCGCAGCATGTAGGCGCGCAGACCGGCGTCGACGGTCGCGGCGTCAATGCGCCCGGCGGCCCGGCCGAAAGGAGAAGCGTAGTTGCGGTCTAGGTCCGACATGGTCGAATTCCCGTTGGTTGCCCGGCGGAACGCAAGGGAGTTTGCGGCGCCGGTGAACAAATCTACTCCAGATACCACCAATTTGCCGACATTAATTTTGCGTCATCAAACCGGCGTCTGGCTCAGGCTGTATGTGGGAAACTAACACATTCGCTGCAAGCTTCGATGCGCGGCTGAATGTCGCTCCGCAATTAAGGCAAAGCGGCAGCGCTACCGTCTGAAAAGGAGATTTGACGTCTCCGCGTTAGCCCCGCGGCAACTTGCATCAATTTGTCACAGATTCCGCAACACCGTAGCCGGCTTCTGGCTCAGGGCCAGCAGTGTGCCGGCAAGGCCCAATCCGACGGTGACGATCAGCGCCGCCGCGACCACGCCGGCGGCGCTGCCGGCCTGCCAGATGAAGCTCAGCGTCATCAGCCGGGTCACGATCAGCCAGGCCGCCACGGAGCCCGCGATCACCCCGAAAATCGCGGTGGCAAAGCCGAGCATCAGATATTCCAGCGCATAGGCGCCGAGCAGCCGCGCGCGGGTTGCGCCGAGGGTTTTGAGAATGACGGCGTCGTAAACCCGATGGCGGTGACCGGCGGCAAGCGCGCCACCCAGCACCAGGATCGCCGAGATCAACGTCACCGCGCTGGCGCCCCGTATCGCCAGCGCCAGGTTGGTGACGACGGTGCCGACGGTTTCCAGCGCCTCGCGAACTCGCACGCTTGTTACCATCGGGAATGCATCGGCCACCGCCTTGACGATCCGGGCGTCGCCCGCGGCGTCCGGGTGGGCTTCGGTCAGTGTCGCGACATGGGTATGCGGCGCACCCTTGAAGGCGTCGGGGGAGAATACCAGCACGAGATTGATGCCGAGATTTTGCCAGTCCACGGTGCGCAAATTGCCGATCCTGGCCGGGATATCGCGGCCGAGCACATTGACGACGAGTTCGTCGCCGATTTTGAGTCGGAGCCCATCGGCAATCTTCTTCTCCATCGAAACCAACGGGGGCCCGTGATAGTCGGCGCCCCACCAATCGCCCTCGACCACCTTCGAACCTCTCGGGATTTCGCCGGTATAGGTCAGGCCGCGGTCGCTCTGCAGCACCCATTCGGTATCGGTCGAAGGTTTTAGGTCTTCGGCCTTGACGCCGCGCGCTGCGACGATTCGGCCGCGGAGCATCGGCACGTCCTCCACCGTCGACTGCGGCGCGGTCTGTTTGAGGAAGCCGCCGAAGCGGTCGGCCTCGGCGCTGGGAATATCGGTGAAAAAGAATGATGGCGCCCGCTCCGGCAACGCCGCCAGGAACTGCCGCCGGAGATTGCCGTCGATCTGCGTGATCGTCACCAGCACCGCCAGACCGAGGCCAAGCGACATCACCACCGACGGTGTCAGTGCGCCGGGCCGGTGGATGTTGGCGATCGCCAGGCGTAGCATGGTGATGCGAGTGCGCGGCAGC
>DASSGM010000347.1:0-8222 GCA_035693465.1 Bradyrhizobium sp.
ATCGACCGTCACCTTGTCGATGAGGTGGATAGCCCGCAGGCGTTTGCAGCGCTGCGGCTCGCTGGCCTCCGGGTCCACGCACCCGACAAGACACTACTGGTCGTCGACCACAACGTGCCGACTTCCGACCGGCGGAATCCCAATCCGGATCCTGAGAGTGCCGCGCAGATGGCCTACCTCGCGGAAAACGCCAAATTCTTCGGGCTCGAATATTATGACGAATTCGACAAGCGCCAGGGCATTTGCCACGTCGTGGGCCCCGAGCAGGGCTTCACGCTGCCGGGACTGACGCTTGTGTGCGGTGACAGCCATACTACCACTCATGGCGCATTCGGTGCGCTCGCCTTCGGCATCGGTACGTCGGAGACCGAGCATGTGTTTGCGACGCAGACCCTGATCCAGTCCAAATCGAAGAGCATGCGCGTGGTTGTTGACGGCCGGCTCCCGCCTCACGTCACCGCAAAGGATCTGGCGCTTGCCATCGTTGGCGAGATCGGCGCCGCGGGCGGCATCGGTTACGCCCTGGAATATGCCGGTGAGGCGATCCGCGCCCTTTCGATGGAAGGACGCATGACGGTCTGCAACATGTCGGTGGAAGCAGGCGCCAGGATCGGCATGGTCGCGCCGGATGAGAAAACCTGCGAATATCTGAAAGGACGTCCCAAAGCCCCCAGGGGTGCTGCATGGGATGACGCCATGCGCTACTGGGAGACCCTGCGCACCCACCACGCCGCGCATTTCGACCGTGAAATCAGGCTGGATGCAGCGAGACTTCCGCCGCTCGTCACCTGGGGCACAAATCCGGAGCAAGTCGTTGCGGTCACCGGGCGCGTGCCGATCCCGGCCGAGATGGTCGACGAAAAAAAACGGCACGCCGCGCTGCGCTCGCTCGAATATATGGGGCTGAACGGCGGCGAAAGGATCACCGACATCGCGGTCGACCGGGTATTCATTGGGTCGTGCACCAACTCGCGCATCGAAGACCTCCGCGAGGTCGCGCGTGTGGCGAACGGCAGGACGGTCAATGCCAACGTCGGCGCGATGATTGTCCCCGGCTCCGGCCTGGTGAAGGCGCAGGCCGAGGCCGAGGGCTTGGACAAGATATTCATCAAGGCCGGCTTCGACTGGCGCGAGCCCGGTTGCTCGATGTGCCTTGCCATGAATCCCGACAAGCTCAAGCCCGGCGAACGCTGCGCTTCGACCTCGAACCGCAACTTCGAGGGCCGCCAGGGCTATAAAGGCCGCACGCATCTGGTGTCGCCGGCCATGGCGGCGGCGGCCGCGATAGCCGGCCGGTTCGTCGATGTGCGGAGCTGGGGCTGAAACGCGGGCATCTTCGACTATCGCTCAAGGCGCGCCTGCGCGATCGAGCGCGGGCAGTGCCTGTTAGACCCCGATTGGGTGGGCCTTGCGAAACCCATCACCTTGCTGAACGTCCTGCAGCTCCTCGAAGAGGCAACCGAACCGGCAGCGAAGTTGCTATGGCAGCGGGTCATCCTGGCACGCCAGCATGGTGACGCAACGACGTGATGGGTATCGCTGCGCTTCACCCATGCTACGGGCTGCAAGCAGGAGCGGCGCGCGCCGATCACCGTATGCGAAAATAGGAAACTGTGGTTAGCTTGGTCTGAGCCAAACGATGGAGGCAGGGCATGGAGATCGGGGCACTCGGTTATCTCGGCGTTGGTACAGCCAGGCTCGAGGACTGGACATCGCTGGCGACCCGGGGCCTGGGGATGCAGGCCGTCGACCGCGGCGCCGGCGTACGCGCATTTCGCATGGACGATCGGCGCCAACGGCTGGTGCTCGACAGCACGATGCCCGACAGCACCCGTTATTTTGGCTGGGAGGTGGCGAATGCCGACGCGCTTGACGCGCTCGCTGCCCGCCTGGAGTGGGCGGGCGTCGCGGTTCGGCAGGAGGCTGCGGCGCTGGCCGACCAGCGTTTTGTGTCGGGCCTGATCTCATTCCCCGATCCCTCGGGCAATCGCCTGGAAGTGTTTTACGGCGCGGCGGTGGCTGACACCCCGTTTCGCCCGGGCCGGCTGATTTCCGGCTTCCGCGCCGGTCCGCTCGGCATGGGACACGTGTTGGTCCTGGTGCAGGACCTGACCACGTCGCTTTCGTTCTACCGTGACCTGCTCGGTTTCCGCATCAGCGACTATACGCGCTCTTCGATCAACGCCTGTTTCCTGCATGTCAATCCGCGCCACCACAGCATTGCCCTGGTCGAGGCGCCGGTGAATCGCATGCACCACCTGATGGTCGAACTCTATTCGTTCGACGACGTCGGGCAGGGCTACGATCTGGCGCTGATGAACCGCGAGCAGATTGTCGCAACCCTCGGCCGCCACAACAATGATTTCATGACATCGTTCTACATGCGCACGCCGTCGGATTTTTTCGTCGAATATGGGTGGGGCGGCCGCGACGTCGATGACGCCACCTGGCAGCCGCAGGAACTGCCGAGCCTTGCCAGCTTCTGGGGGCATGACGGATTGTTTCGCGCCGCCGGCGGTGAGGAGCCGCCGCCCGTCGATCTGCGGCCTGATGCACGGGAGCAAGCGGTGCGCGCACCGCTGCAAGTGCTGGATGGCAACTACCAGCGGCTGAGGGGCGTCTGCCCCTGGTGGGACACGGTGGTCGCGAAGCAGTAGGCGGCGGCCGTTGCCGGTTGTGCGCACACGGAATCGAAATGAACTCTTCAAACCCGAGCGCCGGACCGGTGAGACTTCGTTCCTTGACATCGCGCGGAGTGCTCGTTCCCCTGACTTTCACGCTCGGAACCAGCGCGGCAATCGTCAGGTCAGTTCCTCTTCTGCTTGTCGATCTTCTCACGGAAGATGGCGTGACGGGCCGCGCCTATGCATTCTGCTATAGACCGTCGGGGGCGCGCGCTATGGCCGCGCACCTGGCGGAAGCCTTCGATCTGCTGTCGGGCGGCCCCGTGACGCCGCACGAGGCGGGCAGGGTTCTTTTCCGTCAATTCTCGTTGCTGGGAGTGACGGGCGCGGTACGGATGGCCCTTTCGTTGCTCGATATGGCGATGTGGGATGCACTTTCGCAGTCTCGGGCATTGTCGCTCGCGGCCCTCCTGGGAAGCAGGCCGCGAGATCTGGCGGCGTATGACAGTCGCGGCCTGGGATTGATGGAGCCCGATCGCCTGTCGAAGGAGGCAGATGCGCTGCTTGCAAGCGGGCTGAGGGCAATAAAGCTTCGCTTGGGATATCCGTCTCTTCGTGAAGACATCACGGCTTTGAAGGCGGTTCGCCGCGCGGTCGATGATGATGTCGCGATTATGGTCGACTACAATCAGGCACTGACCCCTGCGGATGCGGTCGCGCGTGGACGTGAATTGGAGAAGGAGGGGATCTATTGGCTCGAGGAGCCGATTCCTCATGAGGAATACGGAGTTTATGCCGCCATCGCCAGGGAGTTGAAAGTGCCTGTCCAGCTCGGAGAAAATTTTAACGGGCCAGAAAGCTTGCTCCGCGCCCTCAGCGCGCAAGCTTGCGACTATGTCATGCCGGACGTTGCAAGGATTGGAGGCGTCACCGGTTGGATGCAAGCGGCGGCAATCGCAGCCGCACACGGCATCGAGATGTCCTCTCACTTGATGCCCGAAGTCAGCGCCCAGCTCCTTTCCGCCACTCCCACGGCCCACTGGCTGGAATATGTCGATTGGGCCGATGCTCTGCTGCAGGAGCCATTGCGGATCGTCGACGGCAAGGTGCTTGCGTCGCGACAGCCAGGCAGCGGGATCGTCTGGGATGAGGACAAGCTACGCAAGCTAGAAACAATTTGATCGAGCAAGGCGCAGTCTGCATACGCCCTCGGCTGAGCGTGGTCAGGCTATCGATCGCGCGATCGACTGACTACGTATAAGGGCAACGACGGCGATACCTGGCGAAGCTCCACTTTGCGCTGGACCGTGAGGCTGTTCAAGCGAATTCGAACTTCGCCACCAACGCGCCGCACGAAAGGCCAAATCGTAAATTTAAATTCTCCCGGTTCGACGCACGGAGGGGGGACACCACATGCGCCGCGAACGCCGGGCGACCAGCGAAGACGCGGAGACGACAACTTACACGTTCCATTTTCAAATAACGAACAACGGCGGAAGACAAGCTTGCAGCGTCAAAGTGCAGGCACCCAGCATTCACGACGCCACGACATTCTTCCGGCAAAACTGGCCGACGATTGTATCCATGGCGCGAGATGGTCTGGTCAGCGGAACTGGCGACGAGCGGATAATCATGCTGGCGGCGCCTGAATCATGAGTATCCCGCCGCTACTGCGGCTGCAAAAGGAAAGAGAACAAATGAAGCGCTTGATGTTAATCAGCGTTGCCGCCTGTGTATTTGCGGCAATGCCGGCATGCTCTGCGTCAGCTATGCCGGCTGCTGCACATTCGGTAATCGCCGGAACTGGCAGTTCTGTCATTCTCGCCAAGGGAGGCCACGGTCACGGTCACGGCTGGGGCAGAGCATTTGGCCACCCGTTCGGATGGAGCCGGGGGCGAAAAGTCGGTTGGCGTGGTCGGGGCTGCCCTCCTGGTCTTTGGAAGCAAGGGCGCTGCTGAGCAGGAGCCCGCAGGATGGGTTGAGCCCTTGCGAAACCCCATCACCGACGTTGCCAAAGGTCGCGAAGCAGCCGGCCTTTCAAGCGGCGCCAGGTCAGCGTAGGGTGCTCGGGATTATCCGTTGAACCTGGGAGGCAATCATGCAGTTCAGGACAACCGGACTGTTGTTGCTCGGCGCGATGGCGCTTCCCGCCTCCGGGAACGCACAAACCACCCCCGCTGCACCGGCAATTACACGAACAGTGGTCGCCGCAACCAAACTAGCGACCGTCACCGACGTGCCGCTGCATTTCAAGGCGGTGAGCGTCACTCTTCAGCCGGGCGAGAAGAGCGGCGTCTCGGCGGCCGACGGCATCCTCTACCAGATCTCGGGATCGACCGAGGTCGCACTCGATGGCGAGGCCAAGATACTCAATGCCGGGGAGGGGTTGTTTATCGCCGGCGGAAAGACCGCCGCGCTAACGGCGGGTAGCGCAGCGCCATCGACTTTCCTCCATTTCCTCCTTGCTCCCGCTGCGGACCTGGATCGGTCTGCCGAGACGCCGCCTGCCGCGGTGAGAGAATTATTTCGCACAGCTGCACCGATCCTCGACCTGAAGCCAGGCGGTTATGAGCTTAATCTGACACGAGTCACATTTCCGGCGCAGATGCCTTCCAACCCGCCGCACCATCGATCAGGCGCAGCTCTATACTTTATCATCTCCGGCACCGGGGCCAACACGGTCGACAACAGGACAGAAGCAAGGGCGCCAGGCTCCTTGGTCTATGAACCGCACGGCCTTGTGCACCAGTGGGGCAACCCAGGCAACGAGCCGTTGACATTCCTGGCCTTCAACATCAATCCGGAAGGTGTGGCAGCCGTGCTTCCGGGCGCACCGGCAAAGAATTAATAGTTAACGCCAAGTTCGCGCTGTCGAGCAGGTTCTTGCCCGGAATGCTATGTGACAGATGTAACAATTCCGGCAATCCCTCGAAATCGTACTGAAACGAAGCGCCGCTAATCCACGGCCTCATCAACGAGGTTCCGCTGGAGGCAGTTAACCGTGATGGCCCACGTGAGGCGGCGAGATTTCATCACGCTTGTCGGCGGTGCGCTGGCGTGGCCGCTGGCGGCGCATGCGCAAGCGCCGACCAAGCTCCATCGCATCCTTTGGGTTTCCACTGGAACCCAGCCCGACCCGTTCCTGGAGGGTTTTCGCGAAGGATTGCGCGCGCGAGGCTACGTTGAGGGAAAGAACGTTGCCTTTGAGCTTCACTATGCGCCGGGTAATCCCGAGGCGTTGCGCCAGGTGGTATCCGAATTGCGGCGCGGCAACATCGATCTCGCCGTGTCGAGCGGTCCCGCAACGCGTGCGATGACGGCGGTAACGGACGTTCCTGTCCTGTTTGCCCAGAGCGGCGACCCGGTGGCGCTGGGCCTCGTCAAGAGCCTCGCGCAGCCAGGCGGTAATTTCACGGGTGCGACGTTTCTTTCGCTCGAGCTGGCGGGAAAAAGGGTTGAACTGCTCAAGGACATCTTTCCAAAACTCCGCAGGCTTGCGGTGCTGTCGAACACCGATCATCCGGGAGAGCAGTCGGAATGGCGCGCTACTTCGGAGGCGGCCAAACGACTGGGGGTCGTCCCGCTCTATGTTCCCTTCGTCGGTGCAAAGGAATTGGACAACGCGCTTGCCGCGGCCGGCGAGGCGCGCGCGGATGCGATTCTCGTTTTCCCGGATCCCGCGACGCTGGTGCAGGGAGCCAAGATTGCCCAGTTCGCCATCGCCCAACGGCTCCCTTCCATGTTCGGGTGGAGCGAATATTGCGATGCCGGCGGCCTTATGAGCTATGGCGCCAACCAGCGCGCAACCTATTTTTGGCTCGCGACCTACGCCGACAGAATCCTGCGCGGCGAAAGTCCTGCCGATCTTCCTGTTGTGCAGCCGACAAAGTTTGAACTGGTCGCGAATCTCAAAACCGCCAGACTGCTCGGCGTTGAACTGGACGCATCCTCTATCCTGTTCCGCGCCGATAAGGTGATCGAATGATGTCGCAACGTCCAATATTGCTGCGGCAACGCTGCTATCGGAACGCCCTCCGGTGACCCATCCGCGTCGCTCACTTTTCTTCAAGTACTTCGTCACGCTGTTTGTCGCAGTGGTCGTGCCGCTGATGCTCGGCGCTGCAAGCGAGGCGTGGTTCGGCTATCGGGACCAGCGCCTCCATGTCAACGAAGTTCTTCAGGTAGAAGCCCGATCGGCGGCCGACAGGATACAGGACTACATCGATGGAATACGCGATCAGCTCGGCCTGGCGGTCCAGTTTCCCTGGATCGAGGGCCAGGATGACCGACACAGGATCGATGCGTTGCGTCTGCTGCAGCAGATGCCGGCGATCGTTTCCATCGCGCTGGTCGACCAAACCGGGACCGAACGCGTTTTCGCATCCAGATTAAGCCTGAACAGGATCGGTCGAGGCGCGGATATGTCGGACGATCCGGCGTTTGTCGGCGCCCGCGATAGCAAGGTCTGGTACGGCCCTGTTCGATATCACCATGATTCCGAGCCTTATATGAGAATCGCGGTCGCCGGAAACCTTGCATCGGCCGGGATTGCCATTGCCGACATCAACCTGAAACTGATCTGGGATGTCATTGCGGCGATCAAGATCGGCGATACCGGCCATGCTCTGGTCGTCGACGATTCCGGCCGTCTTGTTGCCCACCCGGACATTAGCCGGGTGCTGCGCGGTGGCGCCGAGTCGGGCGAGTTCAGCAGGCTCAGGTCGGTAGCGGGCGCCGCGGCGGTCGTGACCACCGGCGATGACGGCAAACCTGTCGTCGCCCTCTCGGTGCGCGCCGCCAATGTGGGTTGGACGGTGATCGCCGAACAGCCGGTCCTGGAAGCGTTCGAATCGATCCGCGCCGCGCTCTGGCGTTCTCTGGCCCTCATCACGATCGGCGCATTTTTGGCGTTTGCCCTGGCCTATTGGCTCGCGCACCGCATGTCGGGACCGATCCGGCAACTGGAGGACGGAGTTCAGCGGGTCGGCGCCGGTCAATTCGATCATCGCATCACGATCGCGAGCGGCGACGAACTGGAGCAATTGGCAAATCGCTTCAACCAGATGGCGCAGGAACTGGCGGTCTCCAGGGAAAAATCCGAACGCATCGACCGCCTGAAACGCTTCCTTCCGCCGCAGGTGGCTGAATTGGTTGAACACTCCGACCAGCGATTGCTGGACGGACAGCGGCGTGAAGTCGTCGCGATTTTCGGCGATTTGCGCGGCTTCACGGGTTTTTCCGCGCGCGCCGAACCAGATGCTGTCATGGCGGTGCTCGCGGAATATTATCAGGCTGTTGGAGCCGTCATCGCCCGCCATGAAGCTACGCTGATCCGGCTTGCGGGCGACGGAGTGATGGTGCTGGTCAATGCGCCGGTCGTCTGCGAAAACCCGGCGCACCACGGTCTTAGGCTCGCGACTGACATGCAGGAGGCGGTGCAATCTCTTGCCAACGGCTGGCGCGCCAGGGGCTACGGAATGGGTTTTGGCGTGGGGATCGCGATGGGGCCGGCGACGGTCGGAACCGTTGGTTATGAAGGCCGGCTTGACTACACCGCGATCGGATCCGTCGTCAATCTGGCGTCACGGCTTTGCGCCT
>DASSGM010000348.1:0-3405 GCA_035693465.1 Bradyrhizobium sp.
CACCAGGGGCCCGACCGCGTTTCGCAGGCGTAACAGGTCGCGCCGCAACAGATAGAGCCGCTCGATTTGCGCGCGGGTCATGGCGCTCGCAAGCACCTGCTGCTCCATCGCCTCGACTTCCTCCTGGATGGTTTCGAGCACCGGCGAGTAATTATCGACGATGAAGTCGAGGATGGCGTAGAGGATATAGTCCTCGCCGCGGGCCAGCGCGCGGGGGCAGCTTTCGCAGCGCTCGCGCACCGGCGCATAGGACGTCGAAGCCCCATGACGCACTGAAACCAGATATCCCTCGCCGACAAACAGATGGGTTTCGCCGAACGCGATGTTGTCGCCGTCGAGTTGGGCGGTGCGCGCCACGATGAACAGCCCCTCGCCATATTGTTCGATCTTCGGCCGCTGGTGGGCGTGGTCCGCGTCCTCGATGGCGAGATCGTGCAGCTGGAATTGCCGCTGCACGCCCTTGAGGAGAGACATGTCCGGTTCGTGCAATCCGATCCACACCACATGGCCCGGCCGGCTGCGCCAGCTTGAGGCTTCGTCAATGGCGATGTTGGCGACGCGGCGGCCATCGACATAGACGCCGGCGGCGACGACGCCTTCCGAGCTGACGGGCTCGGTCGGCAGGACGGATGATGACGCGACGTTCATGGTTCCGTCTCCGCTGCTTGAACCGTCCCCCGCGACAGGGCTTTGAGGCTAGCACTGGAAAACCCGCCGTCAAATGGAATGATGGGATTTCATGACGGATGAATGCACATCCTGCCTTTGCCGCGCCAGTCATGGGCGGTCCATCAGTGCGAGCCGCTGGCAGCAGCAGCCTGCTGTGCGAGTTCGTTCTGGGCGATAATCGCTTCGAGCCGTGCGATATTTTCAAGCAGGCGCTGGCTGGTCAGGACCAGGAAGTAATAGCCGAATTGCGGATTCTGGAAGTAGATCTCCAATAGCTTTTCATAGGTGATGGTCAGCACATGGCCGTTCTCGGTGCATTCGATTGTCGCCGTCCGTCGATTATTCGGCGTCAGGAAGCCAAGCTCGCCCATCACACTTCCCGGCGGCAGTTCGACGCCGATTTCGGTCACCAGGAACTTTCCGGTGACGGTCAAAAGCATCTCGTCAGCCTTGTCGCCCTTCCTGAACAGAACATCGCCCTTGCGATATTTGCGCTCCGTCATGAACGGCTTGAGCCATTCCCTCGACGTATCGCCCTCCGTTGCGGTACGCGCCTTCTTGACGAGGTTAAGCATTTGCCGGAGGCGGATGGCGTTGATCGGCAGGAACAGCAGATACAGGAGAAAAGTGCCGACGTTTCCGGAGAGCGCGCCAAAGCCGGCGAAGAATGCGCAGCCCACCATGTTGGCGATGCGCAGCGGCACCATCGTCTGCATCAGCAAGGTAGCGACGAAGAAGATCGCGCCAACCAGGCCCAACATGTTGGCAAGCGTGATATTGGCCAGCACGATTTCCAGCAGGCGGTTGAATATCGCGTCGTAGGTGATGTTGTCGGGGTCGAGGCCCATTTGAATCAGGATCTTTGCGATCCTGAGATTGTCCGCCGCCGCATCGAGAATGCGGTCCAGTATTGTTGAGAGGTCTGCGGTCGACATCGTAGAATCTCCGGGATTTCGCGGAGAAACTAACCTTTTCCCGCAACCGGCGCCATGCGGTTCGAGCAGCTATTCCGCATGCTCGGCTGCCGGAATGAGTGCATGCGAGGTTTATTCCGCGGTCGTCTGGCGGGCCGGGCAAGTCGAAAAGCCGATCGGGGAGAGGAATCCGAACCGGGAACCATCCTTGGGGACGAAGATTACTTTCTCGCAACTGGGAGAATAATCATGGCACGAAAATATTCCAAGAAAGCATCGGCCAAGGTCGAGCGCGCGATGAAGAAGCGCAAGGCCGGGACTCTGAAGAGCGGTCGATCCGGTCGCAAGGTCAAGAGCCGCAAGCAGGCGATCGCGATCGGTCTTTCCGAGGCGAGGGCGGAAGGCAAGAAGGTCCCCAAGAAGCGTTCGAAGAAGAGGAAGAGCTCCAAAAAGCGGAAGTCGAAAAGATAGTGCGCTTTAACCGTCATTACGAGGAGCCAACGGGTCCCGCCTTGCGGGCCGACATCATTGCGAGGAGCAAGGCGACGAAGCAATCCACCCTTACTTTGTGGCGCCATGGATTGCTTCGCTTCGCTCGCAATGACGATTTAAAACCCTCTTTGCCGGTTGAAAATAAATCGACAAACTCGGACGCAAAATTCACGTTGTTCCGGACAAGCGAGCCAACGGGTCGCGCGAACGCGCGCCCGATGACAGGCTCCGCGAGCGCGATCCGGGACCCATAACCACCAATGTCCATGTTGCGTGAAGCTGTGGCCACAATCCCATCGACAATCAAGATTGGTGGTTATGGGTTCCGGCGTCCGCCGGGACGACAATGAAGAGTCGCGTCCCAAAGCGCGGCGCGCTGCTTCAACTCGCCTTGCGCGCTCGCGCCGCCGACCGATGCGCTTTTTTGGCGGTGCGATGCACTGTCCGCCGGGCCGGGGAGCGTGCCCGCCGCTTTGCGGAAGCCCGGCCTTTCAGGCTTTGTTGAAGCGCATCCATCAGGCTGATGACGTTGTCGGGCCGCTCCTCGCGTTCGGCAACCTTGACCGGCTTGCCGGCGGCCTTGCGCTTGACCAGCGTCTTCAGCGCGTTCTCATACTCGTCCTTGTATTTCGACAGGTCGAAATGGCCGGCTTTGGAATCGAGGATATGGCTGGCGAGTTCGATCATGTCCTGCGATATTTTTGGATTCCTGATGTCGTCGAAATATTCATCCTCGTCACGCATCTCATAGGGATATCGCAGCGTAATGCCGAGCAAGCCTTTGCCGAGCGGCTCGATCGCGATGATATGCTCGCGGTTGGTCAGGACGATGCGTGCCAGCGCGACGCGCCCCTTGTTCTTCATGGCGTCGCGAATCACCGCGAATGCGTCGACGCCGGCCTTGCCGTCGGGGGCGATGTAATAGGGCCGCTCGATATAGCGCTGGTCGATCTCCTCCACCGGCACAAAGCTGTCGATATCGATGGTATGGGTGCTTTCGATCTGGACCGCTTCCAGCTCTTCCTTGTCGACCTCGACGTATTCGCCTTTTTTCAACTGATAACCGCGGGCCTTCTGTTCACCCTCGACCACATCGCCGGTCTCGGCTTCGACCATCTGCTGCTTCAGGCGGTTGCCGGTTTCCTTGTTGATCATGTGGAAGTGGGTTTTTTCGACCGATGTCGTGGCCGGATAAAGCGCCACCGGGCAAGAGACCAGCGAAAGCTTCAGCGACCCTTTCCAATAGGCGCGCGGGGCCATTACAATCTCCGACGTGAGGGGTTTGGGCGAATTCGGGAACTTCAACTGCCGCTGGGGGTTTTGGTTCCGG
>DASSGM010000349.1:0-5599 GCA_035693465.1 Bradyrhizobium sp.
GTGCAGACCCTGATACTCGATCGCGAGAATGTCACGGTCCCAATTGGAGAGTTCGGCCATGCGGTTGTCGGCAGTTCTGATGGCCTTAATATCGCCCTCAGATAGCGAACTCAGTGCCACGATGGGCACGAGCTCCATGCCCAGGGACTTCGCGGCCTCGAGCCGGCCGCGACCTGTCACCACTTCGAAATCGTCCGTGACGATAATGAGGTTGATGAAGTCGAACCGCTTGATCGATTTGGCGATCAGCTTGATCTGCTTGCGCGAATGCGACCGCGCGTTGCCTGGGTAGGGCCCCAACCAATCCGGTGAAACGTAGTGGATTTGATGGTTTGACATGACACGAGTCCTTGTACCGATGAACAAGTCATAGATATAGGCCTCTAAGACATATCTATCAACGTTTCCTTGAAAATATGACTAACAAATCGAGGCCCGATTCGAATGATGCTGCGATTCTAAGTACTTACTTAGCCCTTTATCACGATCTCAATCGCCTCCGGGGGCACTCCGAATTGCAGAGCCAGGCCGGCTTTTGCTTCGGCAATGGTCAGGCCTCCGGGTTTTGATCGCTCGGGTGGGGCAGGTGGCGTCAGGACCTTGGTGGGCGCCGGCATCGGCTTGAATTTCAGCTTCTTCAGATCAATGCCGAGCTCTTCCAGCGTGGTGTATTTGACGGGGTTGCGCCACTCGCCCCACTTCTCTGGATAATCGGCATCTGCGTATTCGCTGAGCTCGATGATCCATCGCGGCATGCCTTTTCTATCGATTCCATGGGATTTAAGACCTTTGATGCGTCCCACCAGAAACGCCGTTCCATGCGGTTCGTGGTCGGGGAAATCCACGTCTCGCGCGTTCCGGATGCAGACCAGAAATTCGCGGCGGCGGGCCTGTTTTTCGGCCACGACCCAAGCTGCGGACCCACCGACCGCCAGGATTTCGTCGCGGCTGTTGGCGGTGAAAACGGCGATGGCAGAGTGCGGCACAGCTCGAATCCTTTGGAAGCTTCAATAAGCTCTCATTAGGACAACCTAGCCCGTCTCGCAACCGGATCCAACTTCGGACTCCCCAAAAACGGCAGCGCCTCTCCCAGTTCATTAAATGCCACTCGGTGTTGTAAAAAATCGGCCCTCCCTGTTTCTCCCTGTTATCGAATTAGCGCGATGTTGGAGAAATACCCGTGCTGCAGGTGTTTTTGGAATTTTCGTCCGCCGGTTCGCTGTTTTTCTCGAAAATCACCCTGATATTAGCCAAATAACAGGGAGACAGGTTCGCGACAGACTGCACCCACCGCCAGGAATCCTTCCGCCGACGTTCGGGAAGTGCCCATCGTTAGCGCCGTGTAGGGGTCTTCGTTTGCTCGTCTAGAATGCACTAGCTGACAAGATCGAAATCGTCGCGAACAGGCAGGAGTTTATTTTATTTTTGTCTCGGCCGCGATCAGCTCCTTACCTTCCGCGGTCCTGATCGTCAGTTGCACCTGTTTGCCGTTGCCGCCGGCAGGAATCGTCGCGGAAATGCGATTTCCGGTTTTCGGATCGGCTTTGACGGCGTCGTTGAACAATACCGCAGCGCCGCGTTTCAACGTCACGCGCAGCGGCGCGGCCGGTTCGATACTGAAGAACTGAAGCTCTACGCCGGACGCCTCGGCCGCGAGATTGACCAGGATGTTCTCGTTGGCATGCGTCACGTTGTTCATGCCGACGATCGGGCTATAGGTTTCCGCAATCGACACTTCGCCCGATGCGGGAAACTCAGCGCTGTGGAAAAACTGGTCCGACACGCCCGCCCACAATTCGATGTAAGGCCGCTGCGGGTTCGGGTCTTTGCGTGGGTCAGTTTCATTCGTGAACGACGGAAATCCCCACGTCCACATTTTCAAGCCCGGTGTGACCATATTGTCGGCGATGCGGATGATCCCCTCTTCGTTGTCGTGGTTGATCACGCCCCAGAAATTCCCGCCCTGCATGTCGGGCGCCGCATAGGCGATGCCCATTGTCGGCCAGTTCTTGAAGTAGCGCAGTTTTTCGAAACGGCTCTTGCCCATGCCTGCGCTCTCGTCGCCGTCGGATAGATTGGCCGACCAGCCGGGCGTGCTGTAGGCCTGGATCGGCGCGATGATTTCGGCGCCGCCGGTGGTTTTTGGGTTTTTTGGGTCCGATCCCGGCGCGAGCGTGGTGCACGTCCAGTACTCGTATGTGATCGCCTTGGGTTGCAGATTTTTCAGCATCGCGCGCGCATCCAACGCGGCGCGACCGGCTTTCAGCGTGACAAGGTAAGTTGCCTCGATGCCCGTCGAGGCCCTGAACTTTCTTGGGGCTGCGGAATACTCGAAATCGTCCTTAAGCGACATCGATACCGTCACTTCGCCGGCGCTCTCCCTCACCACCTTGAAATCCCACGGCTTCAGCCACGCCTTGCCGTGTTCGGCATCCGGGAACGTGGGGAAGATGCCGCCATACACCATCATCCAGTCGTAATAAAAAATGCCGCCCTCGATCCCGTAAGGTACGCCCACTTCCGTGCGATAAAGTTGTTCGTGGCCGGTCGGCTTGTAAATGATGGAAAGAATGCGCCCGCCAAATTCGGGCAGGAGCGTTACCTTCAGATAGCGATTCTCGAGCACGTAAGTCTTGAACGTGCGATCGATGACGGTGTGCTTGTCGAGCGACCCGCCGACGAATCCGTTCTCCGCAGTGGTCGCGTACTTGACGGTGTTCCACGTAATCGTCGACTCGGTGAGAGACACTGTGTCGGGCAGCGGCGATGCCGCATGCACGACGACTTGATACGCCGAGACCGCCCAAAGTACTGCAACCGCGAAACCGACACGGGTACGCAAGAGAGCATTAATTGCCATTTGCGTCGCCTTCGAATGAGCAGCAGCGACAATTCCAGTACATCGAGGCGCCCGCACGGTCGCCCCGCATCGTGACGGCGAGCCAGGGCGGCAAGCGAGCCACTGAGCCTACGTGGCCGGCCGCTCTGCTTCAACGCCGCAGGATTCACCGGCTGGCCTTGAACGCTTCCTCCCGCGCGTCGCGCTCGCGCCGATAAGAAGGCCTTGCTCCTCGCTTCAGCCCGGTCCTACATTCGCTCGCGCAGCGAAAGAGTGTCTGCCGAACAGCGCGTATTCGCTCAAGCATCGAAGCAATCTAACTCTCAAGGCGAGAAAGGTTTCGGCTCGCTGCGGTGATCCAGTTTGAGAAGACACGGCATGCGCGGTGCGCCGCCCCTTCAAGCACCAAGGAGAGAATATTATGACGGATATTTTGAAAAGCACCCCGACAACTGCGAACGAGAAGAACGCGCGGACGGTCGACATGAAGTTCGAGATCGCCGTCATCCCCGTGTCTGACGTGGATCGTGCGAAGGCGTTCTACGCAAGCCTCGGATGGAGGTTGGATGCCGACTTCGCCGCCGGCGATGACTGGCGCGTGATTCAGTTCACGCCGCCTGGCTCCAGCGCTTCGGTCATCTTCGGCAAGAACGTCACCGCGGCGGCTCCCGGCTCCGCCCAGGGACTCTACCTGATCGTCTCAGACATCGAGGCCGCGCGCGCCGACCTGCTCGCTCGCGGCATCAGGGTCAGCGAAGTGTTCCACGCCGGCGACGAGCACGTTGGCACGGACGAGCCCTTTTTGTCCGGGCGGCGCCGGGTCAGCGGCGCGGATCCCCAACATGGCAGCTACCGCTCCTACGCCTCGTTCAGGGATCCGGACGGCAACGGCTGGCTGTTCCAGGAGGTCACCGCGCGATTGCCCGGACGCGTGGACGCGGGCGACACGACTTTCACCTCGTCAACCGAGCTTGCGGCTGCGCTGCGGCGTGCGTCGGCCGCGCACGGCGAGCACGAGAAGCGGACCGGTGGATACGATGCGAACTGGCCGGACTGGTACGCCGACTATATCGTCCGGGAGCAGGCCGGCAAGCCGCTGCCGTCTTAGGCAGCCGGCTAGGAACAGGCGATTGGCGGGTGACTGCGCGAATGTCCACTGGCAACAGGAGATCAGGCCGAGCCTCGGCTCGGCCAACCAATGCAATGAGCGAAGGAGGTTCACCATGCGTACGCGATCAGCTTTCGAAGTCATTGATCCGGACCGCCGCCGGTTCTTGAGCACCGCCGCGATGGGAATTGTCGCGGCAGGCGCCGCGAGCCTTTTTCCTGCGTATCCGGCGCCGGCGGCCACGGGTGACGAAATCCGTCCCTTCCGCGTCAACGTTCCGGAGGAGGCGCTCGTCGATCTGCGCAGGCGCATCAACGCGACAAGGTGGCCTGACGGGGAAACGGTCCCCGATGAATCGCAAGGCGTCCAGCTCGCGGCGATGCAGGAAATCGCGCGCTATTGGGCGACGGATTACGATTGGCGCAAGATCGAGGCAAAGCTAAATGCGCTTCCGCAGTTCATGACTTCTATCGACGGCCTCGACATTCATTTCATTCACGTTCGTTCGAAACATGAAAATGCGTTGCCGCTCATCGTCACGCACGGGTGGCCCGGCTCGGTCATCGAGCAGTTGAAGATTATCGATCCCCTTACCAATCCCACGGCCCATGGCGCGAGCGCGTCGGACGCTTTCCATCTAATGATCCCGTCGATCCCGGGCTACGGCTTTTCAGCCAGGCCTACCACGACAGGCTGGGATCCGGATCGCGCCGCGCGTGCCTGGGTGGTGCTGATGAAGCGGCTCGGATATCAGCGATTTGTGTCGCAAGGCGGCGATCTCGGCGCGGTTATCTCCCATGCGATGGCCAGGCAGGCGCCTCCGGAGTTGCTGGGTATTCACGTCAATTTCCCCGCTACCATTCCGTCCGACATTGCGAAGGCGCTTGCTGCGGGCGACCCGCCGCCATCTAACCTGGCGGCCGACGAACAACGCGCCTACGAGCAGCTGAAGATCCTGTTTGCGAAGAGACGCGCCTACGCAGCGTTCATGGCGACGCGCCCGCAAACGCTGTACGGAATTGCGGATTCGCCTGTCGGTCTGGCGGCCTGGCTGCTTGACCACGGTGATGGTTATGGTCAGCCGGCGGCGGCCATCATGTCGGCCGTGCTCGGGCGCACCATCAATGGACATCCCGCAGACGGCCTGACGCGCGACGACGTCCTCGACGACATCACGCTCTACTGGTTGACCAACACCGCGGTCTCTGCGGCTCGCTTCTATTGGGAAAACAAGGTCAGCGTTAACAACGCCGCCAACATCTCGATCCCGGCTGCCGTGAGCGTATTTCCCGGCGAGAACTATCAAGCGCCGCGGAGTTGGACAGAGCGGGCATATCACCAACTCATCTATTACAACAATGTCGACAAAGGCGGGCACTATGCGGCCTGGGAACAACCGCAACTCTTTTCAGCAGAGGTTCGCGCGGGCTTCCGCCCACTGCGCAAATCGATCTGAAGAGTTCGGCCTACGCTGCTGCACCGCCGAGAAAGGTCCCCTGAAACAACACTTCCGACGAGGCCCGTGGAACGCAATCTCCCGTCTTGAACATTGCGCATGAAGCAGCGTACACTCGAATTGCCCGGGGACGAGCAGGCTCCCCGTCAGACTTCCGCCGTCCAAGCTCTGCGCGACACACGATCCTTCGTGGAGC
>DASSGM010000350.1:0-10560 GCA_035693465.1 Bradyrhizobium sp.
ATCGATCCTATCGTAGCTCGATTTGGCGGCAGGATCGTAAAGACCACCGGCGACGGCGTCCTGCTAGAGTTCCCATCGATTGTTGCGGCTGTCGAGTGCGCGGTCGACGTCCAGAAGGCGATGGCTGAGCGCAACAAGGACGTGCCGGAAGATCGGCGTATGCTCTTCCGCCTCGGGATAAATCTCGGCGACGTGCTGATCCAAGGCGATGATATTCTGGGCGACGGCGTGAACGTTGCAGCGCGCCTTGAAGGAATGGCGGAGCCTGGCGGCATCTGTGTGTCCGATGACGTTTACCGACATGTCACCGGCAAGCTCAGCGTTTCCTTTGAGGATATAGGAGATCAGCGGCTGAAGAACATTACTCGGCCGGTGCGCGCGTATCGAGTTCGGAGCGACATAGTCATGAAGCCCGATACTGCCGCCGTACCAAGGGCGTCGCTAGCGCTCCCCGAGAAGCCCTCGATCGCCGTCCTGCCTTTCGACAATATGAGCGACAGCGCCGAGGATATCTATTTTGCCGACGGCATCGCCGAGGACATCATCGCCGAGCTGTCGCGCTACCCGGACCTGTTCGTCGCGGCGCGCAATTCGTCGTTCACCTATCGAGGAAAGGCCGTGCGGATCGCGGACGTGGCGAGGGAACTCGGCGTGCGGTACGTCGTGGAAGGAAGTGTGCGGCGCGGTGGCAGCCGCGTTCGAATTACAGCGCAGCTGATCGACGCTCTCAGCGGCAAGCACCTTTGGGCGCAGCGCTATGACCGCGAACTGCAAGACATCTTTGCAATCCAGGACGACGTGACGAGCAGTATCGTGGCAGTGCTGCCAGCGCGGATCGAAGCTGCGGCTACTGAGGCGGCGGCCCGCAAGAAGGTCGATTCGCTGGAGGCCTACGACTACTTGTTGCGCGGGAAGTACTATCATCACCTGTATGACGCAAAGGCGAACCAGGAAGCCGAAGCCAGCTTCGACCGGGCGATCGAACTCGATCCGCGCTTCGCTGCGGCCTACGCTTGGAAGGCATGCACACTCGGCCAAGCGCGAAACAATGGATATCGCGATCCTGCGCCGGAGCGTTTGGAAATCGCGCGGTTGGTTGAGGCCGCAGCTCGGCTCGACGAGAGCGATACCGAATGTCACCGCATCATGTGCCGCCTAGCCCTGCTTGATGGTCTGTTCGCAAAGAGCGAATACCATTTGGAACGTGCCATGGCGCAGAATCCGAATGATCCGCGCCTGGTCGTGCAGCGCGGCATCAACCTGACCTACCTGGGTGATCCGGTGGCGGCAATACCGTGGATCGAACGCGCGATGCGTCTCGATCCGTTCTCGGCCCCTCACTATTATCTCGACCTTGCGCTAGCTTTGTTCATGGCCGGACGCGCGACCGAGGCGATAGGCGTTTTGGAGCCGATGGAACCAAACCGCTTCGGTCACTACGCGCTGCTGGCGGCCTGCCGGTCAGCAGTCGGTGATACTCTGGCGGCGCAAGAGGCCGGGCGATGCGCCCTTGCGATGCGCCCAGACTTTGCAATCGGTTCCTACTTAGAAAGCTGGTTTGCTTGGAAGCGGCCTGAAGACAAGGCGCGCTTGCGCGATGCGTTGCAAAAGGCGGGTTTACCCGAATAGCCAGCCGTATTGTTGGAGACGGCTCGCCAACTTCCTCCGGGCGCAAGACGTCATGATATTCTTAAGGAGATCGGGAGCTTTCGTATTCGGATTTGGCGCACAATGTCGCCTTTGGCGCAGAATATGGGCCCCCGATCAGCAGCGCACCACGCCGCAAGGGCTGTGCGCTGCGCAGCATCCGGGGAACGAGACAAACCTAATCCTTGCGAAACACGATCGACGCCATCCAGCCGGTCATCAGCGCCATGAATGCCGTGACCAAGCCATAGACAAAACCGTTCTGGCGGGCGGTGGTGGCGACGAACTGCTCGAAACCGACCTTGACGATTTCGAATGCGGTTGCAGTCCGTGTCACGAACTGGCCGTCGGAAAACAGCTTGATCTCGACGTCATAGGTCCCGATCGGCACCTCGGCCGGAAGCGGAATGCCGGTGCGAAACAGCGTCGGCGTCAAGAATGTCACCGCGGAGGTTTCCTCGCGATAGAGGCCGTGTTCGGAACGCAGCCGGACAAAGGCGCTGCGGAACGCGTCATTCGGCACCACGTCGGCGTAGTCAGGACCGACGCGCTGGGTGAGCAGCACATTATTGAGACCGAGCTGCTGCCGCCGCTCGACTTCGGGCGAAGCGATGGCGTCGAACGGCCGGTTGGAAAACAGCGCGAGGTAAGTCGGCACTTTGAGAAACTGCCGGTAGTCGGTGTTGACCCAGATGCCGAATTTGCGCTCCTTGCGCCGCGTCACCATGTCGGCGCGCGGGCCGGCGACGGTCACCACGAGATCGTAATTGGTACGGCTGGCTGGCGTGGAAGCATCCTTTTCGACCGAGCCGAACAGCACGAGTTCTTCGCCGGAATAATTCGGTGTCACGGTGACGCGGTGGTTGGAGACCGACACGATCAGCCGCTCAGCGCGCGCGGGCACGGCGCAAGTCGCGCTTAGCAGCAGCGCGACGCCAAGGGCTGCGAATGAGATGCGCGCGATCATCCGGTGCCTCCGGTTTCCCGGATGGTGAAGAGATCGTCGGGCTGGATCACCAGTTCGATCGCGAAGCGGATTCCGACCGCGAGAATCAGGAGCCCGAGCAACAGCCGCAGGTGTTCGCCGCGAATCTTCTGCCCGGCGCGCGCCCCGAACTGCGCACCGGTCACCCCGCCGACCATCAGGACCAGCGCCAGCACGGCATCAACCAGATGGTTGGTGATGGCGTGCAGCATGGTGGCGAACACCATGGTGACCAGCGTCAGCACCATGGAGGTTCCGATCACGGTAGAGGTCGGCACCCGCAACAGATAGATCAGGATCGGAATCAGGATGAAGGCGCCGCCGATGCCCATCACCGCGCCGATAAAGCCGATGATCAGGCCGACCACAATAATCGGAACGACCGACAAATAGATCTTGGAGCGCTTGAAGCGCATCTTCAGCGGCAGTCCGTGGATCCAGCCGTGGCTGCCGGAGCGGCGCATCGGAACCGTAACGCCGCGGTGCAGGCGCAGGATGGCGCGCAGCCCTTCCCAGAACATCAGCGCGCCGACGGTCGATAGCAGCACGACATAGGACAGCGCAATCATCAGGTCGAGCTGGCCGAGCGAGCGTAACAGCGTGAATGTCCAGACGCCGAGCGCGGTGCCGATGGTGCCGCCGGTGAGCAGCACCAGCGCCAGCGCCGGATCAATGGCGCGGCGGCGCCAGTAGGAGATGGCGCCGGAAAACGAGGAGGCCGCGATGTGGCTGGCGACGGACGCCACCGCGACCGCGGGCGCGATCCCGACGAAGATCAATAACGGCGTCATCAGAAATCCGCCGCCGATGCCGAACATGCCGGAGACGAAACCGACGGCCGCGCCCATCGCAAGGATGAGGAAAACATTGACCGGAATGTCTGCGATCGGGAGGTAGAGCTGCACGCGCGTTCGCTTCGGATATTGCCCTGAGGCTGGCCGAAACCGCTCACGGCGTGATGTTTCGATAAGCGGCGTCGGTCATCTGCCGCGCCTCTGCATAACCGAAATCGACCGTGGGAGGGACTAAAGAATCCGCGGGCCAGCAGTTTTTTTGACGCCGGCCGTCACATAATGTCTGACGTGGTGGATAATTCAGATCAACCGGCGGCGCGCTTGATCGACGCCGGCTTTGCTGCGGGCTTTGCCGTGACTGCCTGCGCCGGGGCCGAGTCCCATCCGCCGGCCGGGGCCGCCACGTTGACGGCGTCATCGGGCTGCGGTTCTGGCGTAAACGTCTGGATTGCAAGCTTTGCCGCCGCAAGCGATTGGGCGTCGAGCCGCTTGGCGATATCATCGCGCTTCCGTGCCGACTCCGCATCCCCCTGCGCCGCCGCCAGACTGAACCATTTGAAGGATTCGGCGAGGTTCTGTTCGACGCCGATGCCGCGGGCATAGAGGATGCCGAGGTTGTACTGGCTGTCCGCAACCCCGCGATCGGCCGCCTTGCGAAACCATTGCGAGGCGTTCTTGTAGTCGGCGCCCTTGCCGCCGCCATCGGCGTCAAGCACCGCCAGATTATGCATCGCCTTTGCACTGCCGCGATCGGCCGCCTGCATGTAGTAGCGCCGCGCGATGTCGACGTCCTTTTTCACGCTCAGACCTTTTTCGTAGAAGGTACCGAGCCTGAACAGAGCCGGCACCACGCCGGCTTGCGCCGCGCGGTCGTACCATTTCGCCGCCTCGTCGAAATTTGGAGCAACGCCCTTGCCTTCGGCGAAACGCACGCCGACTTCATAGGCGGCCGTTGGATCGCCCTTCAGCGCGGCGGCGCGCAGCACCGGTCCGCCGATCGTGTCCGGCAATCTTTCCGTCGTCGGGGCCTGCACCGGCGCGGGCCTGCTGCCGATCGGCGCGGCCGGCACGGTCGGAATTGTGTTGGTGACATCGGGTGCCGGCGGCGCGGACGGCGGAGCTGCGGCTTGCGGAATGGCGACCGAGGCGGCGCCATCGACGGCGCTCGGCGCGGGGCTGTTGAACGATTGCCGGCCAATCGGTGTCGGCGAGGTCATCGAAGGCGCTGCGGGTGCCGGCATGGCCGGCTTGGCAGCTTCCTCCGCGGGCGGTTGCGCTGAGGGTGCCTGCTCGCTCGAGCTCTCAACGGTTGACAATTGCGGCAGGCCAACGCCTTCAAGCAGTGTCATCGCCATCTTGAACGAGCCGAGCACGATGACCACGACGCTGGCGCCGACCAGCAGCGAGCGGATCTTGGAGGTGATGCTCGACGCTTCCTTGGCTGCACCACCGGAGGGATTCTTCGGGTTGCGGCCGGCGATGTCGCCGGCCGATGCGGCCGCGGCGGCCTGGGCGGCGCGGCGCGCGGCGGCGATGAAGCTCGATGTGCTGACCGGCCCCGCCGGGGAAGGCGGGTTCGGCGAAATTCCGCTGATCGTGCTTTCGGAAGCCGCAATGCGCTCCGACGGCGAAGCTAACCGCCCGGTTGGCCGGGTACCCGGTTCCAGCGGGTGATCGGGCGGAAGTTCCGGCTCGATCGCGACGCGCGGCGGAGCTGTTGGCGGCTCCAGGATTTCATCGATGGCTCTCGCCGTCACGGCTACAGGCGTCTGCACGGCACGGAATTCCCGCGGAGCTGCCGCGAAATGTGCCTGTGCCGCGGCCGGATTCGGCAATTCAGGTTTGGGTTGCGGCGGCATCGGGACGCGCGGCGCGGCAGCTTGCGGCGGAGCAGGTTGCGGTGTTGGTGGCATGATCGGGTGCGGCGCAACCGGCTGGCTGCGAACCGAGCGCAGATCGCCTTCGATCATCGCCAGCCGATCGACCACGTGGCCGAGCGTGTTGTGAACGGCTTCAAGGGAATCCTGGGTATGACGATCGGTCTCCAGTTGGCTGAAGCGGATGTCGGACAAATCGCGCTTGACCATATCGACCAGACCGCTGTCGGTCGCTACAGCCGCGCTGCGGCTGGTTTCGGACAGGGTGGCAACAGCTACATGCTGGGCTTCGAGATGGCGCAGAATGTCCTTCAGCCCCTCCTCGACTCGCCCGAGGTTGCCGCTGCGCTGCTCGGTGGACGCTTCCAGGCGTTCGAGCAAATAGGACACCCGCTGTTCGAGATGGGCGAGAGCCGATGCGCTGTCATTGCCGACCGGGATGCGATCGATGCGGTCGGATAGGGCCCGCAGCGCGCTCTCGAGATGCTCTGAGCTGTCGCTCGCAGCCGTCCGTTGATGGCTTTCCAGCATCTCGGCCGTGCGGCGGTTTCTCTCGGCCAAGGCCGCAAGGTTCGCCTGCTGGGCTTCGAGGTGGCGCAGAATGTCGTGCAGCCCATCCTCGATCCGTCCGAAGTCGCCGCTGCGGTGATCGGCGGACGCTTCCAGACGTTCGAGCAAATAGGACACGCGCTGTTCGAGATGGGCGAATGCGGACGCGTTGTCGCTGCCGACCGGCAGGCGATCGAGACGGTCCGACAGCGCTCGCAGCGCGCCCTCGATATGCGCTGAGCTGTCGCTTCCTGCTGGCTGCGCCCGGCTTTCCAGTGTCGCGGTCAGCGCGGCGATGCGCTGCTCGAGCATCGCGAACGAATCGGCGTGGGCGTCGGATCGGGAAAGCTGATCGACCTTCGCCGACAATGTGCGGACGTCATCGGTGAGCCGCGCCAGCGCGTCATTGGATGCGACATTGGAGACGATGGAGCGAAGTGCCGCAATAGCGCCTTCCAGTTGCCGGAACGTCGAGGGATCGTCGTTGGCGCGCAAAATCAGATCGAGCTTGGCGCCGAGATTGCGGATCGCCTCGTCATATCCGGCGAGTTGCTCTGCGGGCGTCAGCGAGCGCAACACTTCGCGAATTTCGCCAAGCGCCCGCTCGACGCCGGCCAACGCCTGGCCATCGATGCCGCTGTTGCGGGTATCGTCGATCCGCCGCGACAGCGAGCGGATTTCATTCTCGATCGATTCGATCGCCCGGCGCGGCATCGCTTCAGTGATGGCGTGGCGGATCTCGGCCAGTTCGGCGCGGAACGCCGCGATCGATTGCTCGATCCCGTCGGGGCGCTGCAGGGCCTCGATCTGACTGGTGATCTTGACGAGATGGCGCTCGAGCGTGGAGAAATCCGGGCCCGGCGGGGCTGCGGGGGGCATCGCCGGCGCCATCGGCGGCGCGCTGTGCGGCGTCATCGGTCGTGGCGCGGCATGATCAAGTTCATGCTGGCGGGCGGCGATTTCTGCGATCGCGGACTCGAGCGAGGCCGGACTGAGCGGCGGCGAAGGGCGATAGACTTGGGCAGCCGCGCGCTCGACCATGTCGGCCTGGCGCTGCTTGTCATGAAACTGGGTTTGCCGCGCCGGCGCCGGGTTCGAAATCTGCGCCAGCCGCGCGTCGAGGCGCGAGATCGCGTCGTTCAATTGCCGGGCGACTCCGGGCTCGCTGCGCGCGGCATCGCCGCGGGGCGCATCATTGAGCGGTGCAGGACGGGTGATCTGTTCGATCTGGCGCGTGATTGCATCCAGCCGCTGGTGGATGTCGGCGACCTCCTGCGTCTCCTGCGTCTCCTGGCTCGGCAACCGGGGCTCCGCCGGCGCACGAAGGTCGGGCGGCGTGAAGTCCCCAAGGGTGCAATTGAGCCAGTCGTTCAGTGACATGCCGGCGCGGCGCGCGGCGGCTTCGGCCCTCTCGCGCACGAATGGATCGATGCCCTCAACACTCCACGGTACGCGCGAATTCATGCTTTTGTCCGGTTCCGACTCCGGCGCGCCACCTGCGCCTTCGGCCTCCCCGCGCGTCCCAGAGAAGAGACAATCGAATTCCGCGCAGGTCGTCTGCCTCTGGCATCGACTTTTTCCCGTTACGGTAAATAACCCGTTAAGGAATTGGCTAGCTGGTAGTGAAAGTTGCTGGGGCGGTGAATGGCCCGGATTGCGGCGGCGCCGGCCGGGCCCCTTCGGTCACGTTGTCGCAACCGCGCGCCGGAGACCTGCCCCCGGCCTTCAGAAGCGGTTAAGGTCCTTTTCCGGAACTGAACGATTGCTGCGCTGCAAAATCTCCCTTAAAGGAGGCCCCGCCAGACCAGTGCGGAATCGGGACACTACTTGGAGACAGCCATGCCGACTTACAAAGCCCCGTTGGAAGACGTCAGCTTTCTGCTCAACGATGTGTTTCAGATCGACCGCTACGACAATCTTCCGGGCTTTAGCGATGCCTCCGCCGACGTGCGGGAGGCGATTTTGGGTGAGGCGGCAAAACTCAGCGAAGAAGTTCTGCAGCCGCTTAATCGCGCCGGTGACCTCGAGGGTTGCACCCGCCATGACGACGGCAGCGTGACCACCCCGAAAGGCTTCAAGGAAGCCTTCAGGCAAGTGGCCGAGGGCGGCTGGCTCGGGCTCTCGGCGCCGACTGAATATGGCGGGCAGGGGCTACCGGTCACGCTGAGCCAGGCGGTCAACGAATTCCAGATCTCGGCCAATATGGCGTTTTCGATGTATGGCGGCCTGACCATGGGGGCGACCGCGGCGCTGATCGTCCACGGCAGGCCCGAACAGAAAAAGATGTTCGTGCCGAAGATGGTGGCGGGACAATGGACCGGCACCATGAATCTCACCGAGCCGCAATGTGGCACCGATTTGGGCCTCTTGCGCACCAAGGCGGTCAAGCAGGCCGACGGCAGCTACAAGATTACCGGCACCAAGATTTTCATCTCCGCCGGCGAGCACGATCTGACGGAAAACATCATTCATCTGGTGCTGGCGCGAATCGAGGGCGCGCCCAGCGGCATCAAGGGCGTATCGCTGTTCGTGGTACCGAAGGTCCTGGTCAATGCCGACGGCTCGCTGGGAGCGCGCAACGGCGTCACCTGCGGCTCGATCGAGCACAAGATGGGCATTCACGGCAATTCCACCTGCGTGATGAATTACGACGACGCCACCGGCTGGCTGATCGGCGAGGAAAACAAGGGCATGCAGGGCATGTTCGTGATGATGAACGAGGCCCGCCTTGGCGTTGCGGTGCAGGGTCTGGCGCAATCCGAGGTCGCCTATCAGAACGCCGCCGCCTATGCGAGGGATCGTCTGCAGGGCCGCTCGCTCTCGGGGGCGAAGGCGCCCGACAAGCCGGCCGATCCGATCATCGTGCACCCCGACGTGCGCCGCACGCTGCTCACCGTCCGCGCCTTCAACGAGGCGGCCCGCGCCATGGTGATATGGACCGCGCTGAAGAGCGACGTCGCCCACCGCTCCAGCGATCCCAAGGACCGCCAGGAGGCGGACGATCACATGGGCCTGATGACGCCGGTCCTGAAGGGCGTCCTGACCGATGTCGGATTTTCCAACGCGGTGTTGGCGCAGCAGATGTTCGGCGGCCACGGCTATATCGCCGAGCACGGCATGGAGCAGTTCGTGCGCGATGCGCGCATCGCCATGATCTATGAGGGCGCCAACGGCATCCAGGCGCTCGATCTGGTCGGGCGCAAGTTGCCGCGTGACGGCGGCCGCGCCGTGATTTCGTTCTTCAATGAAGTCGCCGCGTTTGCCAAGGACCACGGCACCGAGGAAGCGATGAAGCCCTACATCGCGCCATTGAGCACGGCGCTCGGCCATCTGCAGCAGGCCACCACCTGGCTGATGCAGAACGCGATGGCGAAGCCGGACAATGCCGGCGCCGCCGCCACCGATTACATGCACCTGTTCGGTCTCGTCACCTTCGCCTATATGTGGGCGCGGATGGCGAAAGTCGCGCTGGACAAGATTGCGGGCAGCGGCGCCACGCCCTATCTGACCAGCAAGCTGGTGACCGGCCGCTTCTTCATGGAGAGGATGCTGCCGGAAACGTCGTTACATCTTGCGCGCATCCAAACCGGAAGTGCCACCACCATGGAATTGGCGGCGGAAGCGTTCTGATCGGAGAAATTGTTCCAAGGCCTACGAGCGGATCCGCGGCATCTTAAATCGCCTATATATTACGATCCTCATATCAGGAGAGCGTCATGCCTGAGGCATATATCTACGATCACGTTCGCACGCCGCGCGGCCGCGGCAAGCCCGATGGCGCGCTGCATGAGGTGACGGCGCTGGCGCTGGCCACCGCGCCGCTGAAAGCATTGAAGGAGCGCAACAATCTTAAGGAAGACGTTGTCGATGACGTCGTCCTCGGCGTGGTCGATCCGGTCGGCGAGGCCGGCTCCGACATCGCGCGCTTCGCCGCGATCGAGGCGGGGCTCGGTGAATCCGTGCCCGGCGTTCAGATCAGCCGCTTCTGTGCGTCCGGCCTCGATGCGGTGAATTTCGCCGCAGCCCAGATCATGAGCGGCCAGCATGAACTCACCATCGGCGGCGGCGCCGAATCGATGAGCCGCGTCGGGATCGGGGCCTCCGGCGGCGCCTGGCCGATGGATCCCTCGATCGCGGTGCCGGCCTATTTCATGCCGCAGGGCGTATCGGCCGACCTGATCGCCACCAAGTACGGTTTTTCGCGCGACGACGTCGACGCTTATGCGGTGCAAAGCCAGCAGCGCGCAGCGAAAGCGTGGGACGAGGGCCGCTTCAAGAATTCGGTGGTCCCGGTAAAGGACGTCAACGGGCTCACCATCCTGGCCAAGGACGAGCACATGCGCCCCTCGACGACGATGCAGTCGCTCGGTCAGTTGCAGCCGTCGTTTGCGACGGTGGCGCAGATGGGCGGCTTCGATGCGGTGGCGATCCAGTCGCATCCGGAGATCGAGCGCATCAATTATGTGCACCACGCCGGCAACTCGTCGGGCATCGTTGATGGC
The DNA here is from genome assembly GCA_035693465.1 of Bradyrhizobium sp. Classification (GTDB taxonomy): domain Bacteria; phylum Pseudomonadota; class Alphaproteobacteria; order Rhizobiales; family Xanthobacteraceae; genus Bradyrhizobium. The sequence goes on from DASSGM010000350.1 coordinate 10,355, forward strand.
GCCGGCGCGGTCCTGCTCGGCAGCAAGGAGGCCGGGGTGAAACACGGCCTGAAGCCGCGTGCAAAGATCCGCGCCTTCACCAATATCGGCTCCGAGCCCGCGATGATGCTCACCGGTCCGGTCGACGTGACCGAAAAACTGTTCGAGCGTTCGGGCATGAAGAAATCGGACATCGATCTGTTCGAATTGAACGAGGCGTTTGCCTC
>DASSGM010000351.1:0-26547 GCA_035693465.1 Bradyrhizobium sp.
GACAAGCGCTTTGTGAATCCCGGTTTCGCGCCGGCCTGGGATTAGTCGTTGTGACGGGTCAAAAAAATGGCCCCTTGCGGGGCCATTTCCATGTCGTCCTCAGTAGACGTGATGACGCTTCTTGACAATCACCACCTTGTCGGCGCGATGATGGCGCCAGCCTCGGTGCAAGCCGAAGTCCCTGTGTTCGCGGAATTCGGCGCGCGCACCCATGTGATGATCATGGAAACCGCGCTTGATCACGACGGTCTCAGCGCTTGCAATCGACGGCGCGGCGACAGCAATCGCGCCAAGGGCGGCAATAACGTATCCAAGCTTCTTCATGTTCGCTCCTCCATTGAATGGGGAGTAAACATGGGATGCCGGGGAACGTTCCCGCGGAACTCCGGAACAATTCTGAACACTTATTCAGCTTGATCAGCGCGTGCAAAATCAGCGCTGCATTTATGCTGCGGCGGGGTAGGGTTGCCGTTGGCCGTGAATTTGCCTTCCCTGATGGTGTATTCGCCCTTCTGGTTGCGATTATACATCGCGCGAATGGTGCCGTCGGGCTGCATGACAAGGCCGTATTCGCGGGTTTGCTTGAGGCTCGGGAAAAAGACGCGCAAGTTCAGCATGCCGTCGCCGGAAATCTCGGCGGCGATGACTTCGCTCTCATCGCTGCTGTCGCCGAAGTTGCGCCGGTGCAGAACCCGGCCGCCTGACGCAATCACATAGGCAAGCACCGTGCCTTTGTTCCGGTCGGGCGGAAGCAAGCAGTCCAGCGACCAGGATCCAATCAATCCCCATCTGCGCGCCGTCTGGGCGACCGTATCAGCCAATACCGCGAGCGTGAGCGTCAGCGAAAAAAGCATCGCCAACGTCAATCGACCAAAATGCTTGTTCAAGGTTCGCCCGCCGCTTCCAGGTGACCGGATCGAAGCTTAGCATCTCGATGTCGGCGCGCAATGCGTCGGCAGCAGCTCAAATTATCCGTCGTACCGGTAGCGGCTGACGGCCTCTTCATCCCATTCCACGCCGGCGCCGGGTCGGTCCGGAATCATGAGGAAGCCGTCCTTGAGTTCAAATGGCGCGGCAAGGATCGGATCGGCCCAATCCTGCCATTCCAGCCAATGCGCGGTTTCCGTCACGCGCATCAGGTGCGCCGAGAATTCGGGATAAAGGTGCGTCGACATCTCGACGCCTGCAGCGCCCGCTATCGCAGCTGCGCGCATCCATCCCGTCACGCCGCCGATACGCATCAGATCGGGCATGACATAGTCTCCAGCACCCATTGACAGGGCCTGATGCAACGCGCGCGGCCCGTAGAAATTCTCTCCGAGTTGCACGGGCGTTGTCAGCTCCCTGGTGAGCTGTGCGTAGCCTGCGAGATTATCGTAGACAATTGGTTCCTCGAACCAGTACAGGCCTTGCCTGTCGAGCGCGTGACAGCGGTGCAGCGCATCGCCGAGGCTGAGGCCTTGATTGAAATCTACCATCAGTTTGATATCCGCACCGACTGCGCTGCGCACCGCCTCTATCGCCGCAAGATCGTCAGCCAATTTGTCGCGGCCCAAGCGCAGCTTGAGACCCTTGAAGCCGCCTTCGGCGACAAGCGCGCGAGCGTCGTCGCCCAAACCGTCTACCTCGGTAAGCCACAAGCCATTGCTGTTGTAGGCCGGCACTGGACCGGTCGAGCCGCCCAGCAAGACGGCGAGTGGCATGCCGGCCGCCTTCGCGAGCGCGTCCCATGCCGCCATATCGAGCCCGGCCACGGCGATCATCGATACGCCCTCGTAGCCAATCAGGTTCAGCGCTCGGCGCCCGTTCTGAAAATCCTCGAGCGGCCGGATGGCGTGGCCCTTGCGCTGCTCGGCAAGGTCGTGGATCGCGGGCACGATGTAGCGCGCTGCATGCTTCAGATAAGGTTCGAGGTAGCTGCGACCGACAATACCTTGCTCGGTTGCGAGCTCGATGAGAATCATCGGCCACTGATCGAACAGACCGACCTTGGATACGATCGGCCTGCGAAGCGGTACCAGGACCGACCGGGTCGTCACCGACCGGAATGTGAGTTTCTCGAAATTCATCGATGCTCCCACGAACAGCGCGGTGTCGCTCTCGACATCGTGCCTCCGTGCATCGGATATTGGGCGACCGCCACATTCGAGACGGGATACATGCTGTTGTAAACTCACTAACCGGTATACATTCCGCAAAAGATGAGGGAGAGATGCCGCGATCCTCGGCGCCTACACGCCAGGCCATTCTCAATGCCGCCTACGGTCTCTTCCGCCGCAAGGGATTCGTGCGCGTGAGCATGGATGAGATCGCGGCATCCGCTGCCGTCACGAAGCGGACGCTGTACTATCATTTTACAAGCAAGGACCTGCTTCTCGCCGAAGTGCTCGAATCGCAGCATGCTCTGGCTCTTGCGGCCTTCCGCACGTTTGGCGAAGGTCTCGCCGGCTCTGCCGAGAGCATCATCGACCAACTTTTTAACGATCTCGCCGTCTGGTCGGATTCGCCGCGATGGGCCGGTTCGGGATTTACCCGGCTTGTCATCGAGCTTGCCGATCTCCGTGGACACCCCGCGCGCCTGATCGCGCGCCGTCACAAGGCGATGCTTGAAGGTCATCTGGCGGACCTTTTGGCAAGCGCCCATGTGACGTCACCACGCCAACTCGCCCGCGAAATCTGGCTGCTTTCCGAGGGCGCAATCGCCCTGATTCTGATCCATGGCGACCGCAGTTATGCTGTGGCGGCCGCGGAAGCGGCCAAGAAACTGATCCGCTCGGAATCCGCGCTCAGAAGTGACAGTGCGCGACGGATACTCACCGCCCGAAGGAATAGCCTGAAACCGTCTTGAATCGCCGTCACGCGCGAACCTGCTTCTCGACATTGGCGATCCGCGCCGGCACGCCGAATTCCCTGCGGCACACCTCGGCGAGCACGGCGACGCCCTCGCAGATTTGCTCGCGAGACGGACTGGCGAAGCATAGCCGCAACCGGCTGCCGGCGTATGCCTTGTCGGTCGACCATTCCGGTCCCGGGTTGATCGCGACACCGGCGGCAAGCGCGGCCTGATAAAGTTTCAGCGTATCGACATTGTCCGGCAGCTTCACCCACAGGAAGATGCCGCCTTTGGGATCGCGAAACTCCGCGGCGGTGCCGAACTGCTCGTCGAGCGCTTCCATCAGGGTGTCGAGCTTGGCGCGCAGGCCGCGCGTGAGCTTCGGCACATGCGAGGTGAAATGCGGCGCGCAATATTCCGCGAGTACCATCTGCTCGAGCGCGCCGGAGCCGGCATCGGTCTTCAGCGCCAGCATTCGCGACAGCATCTCCCAGGGTGCTACGATGTAGCCGACCCGCAGCGCCGGCGCGATCGATTTTGAGAACGAGCCGATGTGAATGACACCGCGGTTCCTGTCCATCGCATAGAGTGCGGGCGGCCGCTTGCCGTCCCAGATCAGGTCGGCATAGCAATCGTCCTCGAAGATCGGCACGCCATATTGTGCTGCGAGTTTCAGGAGCTCGGCGCGGCGCGCCTCGGGCAGGATGGTGCCGGTCGGGTTCTGCACGGTCGGGATAGTGTAGATGTATTTCGGCGTGACGCCGCAGCGCTTGAGGTCAGCGAGCGCGCCCGCCAGCGCGTCCATCCGCATTCCCTCATGGTCGAGCGGGACGCCGACCGCGTTGACGCCGAGCCGGGTCAGCCGGTTCAGCGCGCCCTGATAGGTCTCCCGCTCGACAATAACGGTGTCGCCGCGCGCCAGCAGCGTCGCGTTGACGAGGTCAAGCGCCTGCAGCGAGCCGGAGACGATCAGGATATCGTCGGCGACGCAGTCGATGCCGGCATCGCGCTTGAGCTTTGCCGTCAGAAATTCGCGCAAAGGGCGGTACCCCTGCGGACCGCTGGCAAGCCCATAGGTGGCGAGCGTCTTGCCCTCGCGGCTGAGAACCGCGCTTGCAGCGTCGATCAGGCCGGCAACCGGGACCTGCTCGGGGTCGTTGTTGCCGCCGACAAAACTGTATTTCGCAAGCCCCGTCCACCTCGCCGCCGGCGCGGGCAATCCGGCCGGGAGCAGGGGCGCGAAGTCGAATGCTGCTGATGTCATGAAGGCTTCCTCTGTTTATTCTTTTCATTGAGAGAGCCATTATCATGGCTCCCCGGCAGTTCTAGTTTTTGCCGACGACCTTGATCGGGCGACCCTGGCTGATGAATGCATAGTGTCCGCTGCCGAGCCCGCCAAGCATCAGCGCCTCGACCACGGGTTCGGCGATCTCGCCGGTGGCCGCCCAGTCGACCACGAAGTTGGCGCCAGTTCCGCCCCGCACGTCCGTGGTGGGGACAAAGACTTCGATGGTCGAGAACGGTTTCAGGGCGATCGGCGCCTTGAGATAACTCTCCACCATCTTGCCTGCGGTGTCGAAATAGGCGATTCGTTTCAAGACCAGCGGCCGTGTCTCGGAGGCGTTGTGGATGCTCAGCGTCACCGAGAAATCCGCGCGGGTTTTGCCCTGGCTCACCGAGACGCTGGAATAGGCCGGAACATAGAATGCGCCGGACACGCCGAGATTTTCCGTTGGAACGGCGGTCAGCGAATTGGCGAAAGTTTGCTCGATGCCGGCGGACGTTTGCGCCCTCGCCGCCGGTCCATGGACGGCCGGCAGGCATAGCAATGCGGTGCAAAAAATGCGCCCCGCAAGGCTGTGACACATTGTTCGTTTGACCTTCCCTGTGATGTCCTTAGGTTGGCGAATCGAAGATACCGCCGACCGGCCTTGAGACATGCATGAGCTCATTCGCGATATCACTTTATCTATCCTGTTCGCATGGGTACTGGGGCTTCTAGCCCATTTCTTCCGGCAGCCGCTGATCCTCGCCTACCTTATCGCCGGCTTCTTGATTGGTCCATTCGGCACGGGCTTGGTCAAGTCTCAGGAATCCATCAGCATCATCTCCGAGCTTGGCCTGATCTTCATGCTGTTCATGATCGGGCTGGAAATCGATCTGAAAAAGATCGTGCGCGCCGGCCGGGTGATCCTGTTTGCCGCCGGCGGGCAACTCGCGGGCGGCTGCGTGCTCGGCATCCTGTTCTTCGTGGGCATTGGGCTTTCGATGGGGGCGGGCGGCTTCGATGCGCTGTATCTCTGCATCGCCTGCGCGCTGAGCAGCACCGTCATCATCGTCAAGGTGCTGTACGAGAAACGCGAGCTCGATACGCTGCCCGGCCGCATCACCCTTGGCATATTGGTGCTGCAGGATATCTTCGCGATCCTGTTTCTGGCGGTGCAGCCAAGCCTCGGCAACTTGCACGTCGGCGTGATCCTGCTCTCGATCGGCCGCGTCGGCGTGCTGGTGGCGACGGCGATGATACTGAGCCGGTACGTCTTGCCGCGGCTGTTTCACCAGATTGCACGCCGCCCGGAACTGATCCTGCTCGGCGCGCTGGCATGGTGCTTTCTGATCGGCGAGATCGCCGAGACGCTGCATCTGTCACGTGAAATGGGATCGCTGGTGGCCGGCGTGTCGCTATCGACATTTCCCTATGCGCTCGACGTCACCGCTAAGGTGACGACGCTGCGCGACTTCTTCATCACGTTGTTCTTCGTCGCCCTGGGCATGACGATCCCGATTCCAAACCTGTCGGTGATCGGGCTCGCGCTGATGATCGCGGCATTCGCAGTGGTCAGCCGCGTGGTGACGACGTTCGCCCCGCTTTATCTGATGAAGCAGGGCCTGCGCGCCAGCCTGCTGCCGGCGATCAATCTGGCGCAGATCAGCGAGTTTTCGCTGGTGGTAATTCAGACCGGCGTTGCGGCGGGTCATATCCAGGCCCGGACCGCGAGTGCGGCTTCTTTCGCATTCGTGATCCTGGCGGTGCTGAGCACATTCGTGATGATGCGTAGCGACCAGATCACCCGGCTTGCCATCGGCCCGCTGAAGCGGATCGGGATCCGTGACCTCGACCACGACCATGCCGCCGAAGCGGGCCGCGACGGCGGCCACGGCGAGGCACGCCGCATCGTTATCCTCGGATTTTTCCGGGCGGCGAGCGCGTTGCTTAGCGAGATCGAGCGGCAGAACCCGCTCTTGCTCGATCAGATCAGCGTCGTCGATTTCAACCCGCAGGTGTTCCGGACGCTGTCTGAGCGGGGCCTGCACGTCATTTACGGCGATATCAGCAATGTGGATACGCTGCTGCACGCCGGCGTCGGCAAGGCGGAGATCATTATCCTGAGTGTCCCGGATTCCCTGCTGAAAGGCGCCAACAACGAAAAGCTCGTTCGCCATGTGCGTACGCTCAATCCGACCGCAAAAATCGTTTCCACCGCCGACCTGTTGTCCGACGTCGACGATCTTTACGCGGCCGGCGCCGACTATGTCACGGCGACCCGTCTCAGCGACGCCCATGAGTTATTCATGGTGATCGAGGCCGCCGACGCCGGGCTCCTGGATGACAAGCGCGCCGAGATGGACGGGCGATTGAGGGAGCGCAGCGAAGTTCTGCCATAGGTGTTTCCCGCACCGGGCCGGCAAAGGCGATGCCTCGTCAGCGACGTTCTGCCCTGCGTATTGGCGCTGGCGCGGGCGCGCGAGTCCGGCTATTGCTCCCTGCACGAGAGTTGAGACCCTAGAATGGCCGATCCGATCCAGGAAGTACTGCAAGCCTTCGCTCGCGGCGAGCTCGTCGTCGTCACCGATGACGACGATCGCGAAGGCGAGGGCGATCTGATCGTGGCGGCATCGCTCTGCACCGCCGAAAAGATGGCGTTTATCATCCGCCACACCTCCGGGATCGTCTGCGCGCCGATCACCACCGAAGACGCCCGCCGGCTGCGGCTCGATCCGATGGTGGCGCATAACGAGTCCAGCCACACCACCGCCTTTACCGTGTCGATCGATTACAAGCCCGACGGCGGCACCGGCATTTCCGCGGACGAACGCGCTTCCTGCTGCCGCGCGCTTGCCAACCCGAACGTCGGCGCCAACGATTTTGCCCGTCCCGGCCACGTGTTTCCGCTGATCGCGCGCGACGGCGGGGTGCTGCTGCGCTCCGGGCATACCGAGGCCGCGGTCGATCTCTGCAAGCTGAGCGGGCTGCCGCCGGTCGGGGTCATCAGCGAGTTGATGAACGACGACGGCACGGTCATGAAGGGCGAGCAGGTGGCACGGTTCGCCGCCGCCCACAAGCTCAAGCACGTCACCATCGCCGACATGATCGCCTATCGCCAGGCGCGCGAGAAGCTGATCGAGCGCGTCGCAACCTTCACCACGGATAGCCCGATCGGGCCGCTGCAGGGTTACGCCTATCGCTCGCCGTTCGATGAGATCGCACACGTCGCGTTCGTCTACAACGGCGTCGGCGACGGCAAGAACGTGCTGACGCGCTTTCACAAGCCCAATATCGTCAGGGACATCTTCACCGGGCCGAAACGCATGCAGATCGTGCTCGAACACTTCAAGAAAGCCGGCAGCGGCGTGCTGGTATATTTGCGCGACGGCGCCGCCGGCGTTCCGGTTGCACCGCTGCCGCAGGAGCGATCCGCCGAAGCCGACCGCAACAGGCAATGGCGCGAGGTCGGGGTCGGCGCCCAGATCCTGCGCGATCTCGGCGTCACCTCGATCCGTCATTTGACGTCGTCGGTGCACGATTACAAGGGACTGTCCGGCTTCGGAATCGAGATCGTCTCTAACGAACAGCTTGAAGGTTAGCGCGTAGTCATTCCGGGATAGCCTGAAGCCAGACCCGGAATCTCGAAATTAGGTTAGCTGGAGATTCCGGATCCGCGCTTTGGCGCCTGGAATGACGGAACAGAGGAACGTCCAATTCAATTGCGCTCCCGCCTATTGCGCTTTAACTTGGTAATTAAATCCGCAGCACAGATCCGAAAGGAATTTCTCATGAGCGTGCGCCCTCAGACCAAGGACAAGCCGTCCCCAGTGAATTTCCAGTGGGACGATCCGTTCATGCTCGACGAGCAGCTCACCGAAGACGAGCGCATGATCCGCGACACCGCGCGCGCCTATGCGCAGGACAAGCTGCTGCCGCGCGTCAACAAGGCCTATCTGGAGGAGAAGGTCGATCGCGACATCTTCCACGAGATGGGCGAGCTCGGCCTGATCGGTATAACCTTGCCGGAGGAATATGGCTGCGCCAATGCCAGCTACGTCGCCTATGGCCTGGTGGCGCGGGAGATCGAGCGCGTCGATTCCGGCTATCGCTCGATGAATTCGGTGCAGTCCTCGCTGGTGATGCACCCGATCTATGCCTATGGCGACGAGAATCAGCGCAAGAAATATCTGCCCAAGCTCGCCACCGGCGAATGGGTCGGCTGTTTCGGCCTGACCGAACCGGACGCCGGCTCCGATCCCGGCGGCATGAAGACCCGCGCCGAGAAGGTTTCGGATGGTTACCGGCTGACCGGAACCAAGATGTGGATTTCCAACGCGCCGATCGCCGATGTCTTCGTGGTGTGGGCGAAATCGCTGGAACACAACAACCAGATCCGCGGCTTCATTCTGGAAAAGGGCATGAAGGGCCTGTCGGCGCCGAAGATCGGCGGCAAGCTCTCGTTGCGCGCATCGGTAACCGGCGAGGTTGTGATGGAGGGCGTGGTGGTGCCGGAGAGCGCGCTGTTGCCCAATGTTTCCGGCCTGAAAGGACCGTTCGGTTGCCTCAACCGCGCCCGCTACGGCATTTCCTGGGGCGCGATGGGGGCGGCGGAAGATTGCATGCACCGCGCGCGGCAATACACGCTCGACCGCAAGCAGTTCAAGCGGCCCTTGGCGGCAACGCAATTGGTGCAAAAAAAGCTCGCGGACATGCAGACCGAAATCGCGCTCGGCCTGCAGGCCTCGCTTCGGGTCGGCCGGCTGATGGACGAAGGCAAGATGGCGCCGGAGATGATTTCCATCGTCAAGCGCAACAATTGCGGCAAGGCGCTCGACATCGCGCGCATGGCCCGCGACATGCACGGCGGCAACGGCATCCAGATCGAATATCACGTGATGCGCCACGCCGCGAACCTGGAAACCGTGAATACCTACGAAGGCACGCACGACGTCCACGCGCTGATCCTCGGGCGCGCCATCACCGGCATCCAAGCGTTTTCGTGAACCTTTCACAGTCATTCCGGGGCGCGCCGATCAGGCGCAAACCCGGAATCTCGAGCCGCATCATTCCAACTCGTCGAGATTCCGAGTCTGGCCCTTCGGGCCATCCCTAAATGACGCTGAAGTAAATCTCCCATGTCCGAAACCGATGACGTCCCGTTCAATCGCGATTTTCCGCTCAAACCCGGTGTGGTCGATGAAATCCGCCCGGGCGTGCGGCGGGTTCTCTGCGACAATCCGAGCCCGTTCACCTTCACCGGCACGGTGAGTTACATCGTCGGCCGTGGCAAGGTCGCGATCATCGATCCCGGCCCTGACAATGAGGCTCACGCGGCGGCGCTGTTGCAGGCGGTGCGCGGCGAAACCGTGACGCATATTCTGGTCACGCACACCCATCGCGACCACTCACCGAATACCGCGCGGATCAAGGCTGCCACCGGCGCCACCGTCTATGCCGAAGGTCCGCATCGCGCATCGCGGCCGCGTTACGAGAGCGAAAAAATCTCCTCGGAATCCGGCGCCGACCGCGACTTCAGGCCCGACATTGCCCTGCGTGACGGCGAGACCATCGAGGGCTCCGGCTGGGCGCTGCAAGCGGTGGCGACGCCAGGCCACACCGCCAACCATCTGGCGTTCGCATGGCAGGATCGAAAAATGCTTTTCGTCGGCGATCACGTGATGGGCTGGTCGACCTCGATCGTGGCGCCGCCGGACGGATCGATGATCGACTACATGGCCTCGCTGCAAAGGCTGACGGCGCGGAATGAGGATTTGTATTTCTCGGGCCATGGACCGGAAATCCGGGACGGCCCGCGCTACGTGCATTTCCTGATCCGGCATCGTCAGGCCCGCGAAGCCTCGATCCTGCACCGCCTCGCAAAAGGCGAAGCGGACATTCCGACCATGGTGCGCGCGATCTATATCGGCATCGATCCGCGGCTGACGGGTGCCGCCGGCTATTCCGTGCTGGCGCATCTGGAGGATCTGGTCGCGCGCGGGATCGTTGCGACCGACGGCGACCCGGTGATCGGCGGGACGTATCGGCTGGCGGCCTCCTGACGCGTCATTCCGGCATGCGCCATCCGAACCCGGGTGTACCCGAGTTCGGCAAGTATTATTGTCCAAGTCGGCAACAGCCGACTTGGACGGCGCAGACCCGGAATCTAGAGGGTGTTGCGCGAGATTCCGGGTTCGCTCGTTTTTTGCTCGCGCCCCGGAATGACGAGTGTAAGCCCCTACTTCTTCACCACCTTGGGCGGAGGTTTGGGCGGTGCTTGCGGCTTCTTGACCACCGGCTTGGCGGTGTCGACCGCGTTGTTGATGTCGTCGATCAGGCTGGTGATGCGCGCGGCGTTGCTGCCAAGATCGCTCTCGAAATAGCGCGACGAGGAGCGGATATCGACGCGCGATCCCTCGCCATCGGGCGTGACGCGGATCGAGACATCCTCTCGGAATCCCATGATCGGCGTCCGCGCCACCGCTTCGATGCGGCCGATGCGGCGCGGCGGCTGTGGCGGGCGTTCGTCGATCACAACCCATTTGCGTTTTTTGACCAGTTGCATCGTGACCTCAAAGGCTCGCTGCACGGGGACCTCGAGTTCCACGGTCTCGACATCGGGATAGGCCAGCCGCTGCTGTTCGGCGGAATACAGCCCGGCATAGACTGCGGTGTTGGTGCCGTCGCCGGTGCGTAGCCGTGCCAGCGCCTCGAACCGCGGCGGATCGATCGGGTCGGTGGTGATGTCGTGAATCGGCGGCAGCTTGCGATATTGCAGGGCGAGATAGGCCGGATAGGCGAGCACGACCGCGTCGATCAACAGCGCGAGCAGGATGCGGCTCATGCCGCGCGATCCGTTCTGCCAGATCGCGACGAAGGCGGCGAGGCCCACCAGTATCGAAAGCACGGCGCAGCCCAGCGCGCCGAAGAAGGTCGCCAGCGCCGGCTGAATTTCCAGGAAGCCCTGGCGGACGATGATGATCGACACCAGCACCGCCACCACCGAAAACACCGCTAGATTGCGCGCCCATGATGCCAGGCTGGACACGGGCTCCGACTGGTAGGGAGCGGAAAACCTGCGGGCCATCGATCAAAATCTGCCGGGTTGAGACGTTGCCGGGCGAATGACGCCAAGCCGCGAACTGGCCCGTTTGAGACCACGGACCTGCGGCAAATTCAAGGGACTTTCGGCAGCTAGCTTGATGATGGCCCATCTTGGCCTCATCGGCGTTGCTGAGCACTCACCATGAGGGTCAAGGAAAAACCTCATCCGGAGACGCGGCCACGCAGGCAAGCGTACGCAGCTCGCGTAGACTTGGCTGCCGCGTCTCGAAGGATGAGACCACTGAGCCGAAAATTGCCCTCACGCCGCCGCAGTCGGGAAACTGTAGGACTTGAACTGGTCGCGCAGCGCGGTCTTGAGGATCTTTCCGGTCGCGGTATGGGGAATGGCGTCGACGAACACGATGTCGTCAGGCATCCACCACTTGGCGATCTTGCCGTCCATGTATTTCAGGATGTCCTCGCGCGTCGCGCTGGCGCCCTGCTTGAGCTGCACAATCAAAAGCGGACGCTCGTCCCATTTCGGATGATAGACGCCGATCACGGCTGCCTCCGCCACCGCGGGATGTCCGACCGCGAGATTTTCCAGATCGATCGATGAAATCCACTCGCCGCCGGACTTGATCACATCCTTGGAGCGATCGGTGATCCGCATGTATCCGTGCTTGTCGATGGTTGCGACGTCGCCGGTGTCGAAATAGCCGTCCTCGTCGAGAATGTTGGCATCGACGTGGAAATAGGCCTTCGATATCGCGGGACCGCTGACCTTCAATCGGCCGAAGGTCTTGCCGTCCCACGGCAGTTCCTTGCCGGCATCGTCGGTGATCTTCATCTGAACGCCGAACGGCGGATAACCCTGGGTCTGGAGAATATCGAGCCGGGCCTCGCCGGTGAGTTCGTCATACGGGGGTTTCAGCGCGGCAAGGGTGCCAATCGGGCTCATCTCAGTCATGCCCCAGGCGTGGCGGACCTCGACTCCCATGTCCAGAAACGCCTTGATCATGGTGCGCGGCATCGCCGAGCCGCCGCAAACCACCATTCTCAAATGCGGCAGCTTCAAATTATTGGCGGCGATATGATTGAGCAGCATCAGCCACACCGTCGGAACTCCGGCGGTATGCGTGACTTTCTCGCTGTCCAATAGCTCGAACACCGACGCGCCGTCGAGTTTCGCGCCGGGGAATACCAGCTTGGTGCCCATCGAGGGCGCCGAGAAAGCGATGCCCCAGCTGTTGGCATGGAACAGCGGAACCACCGGCAGCATTGTATCCTTGGCATTTGCGCCCAGCGAATCGCCGGTGTTGGCCATCAGCGCATGCAGGACGTTGGAGCGATGCGAATACAATACGCCCTTGGGATCGCCTGTGGTGCCGGAGGTGTAGCACATCGCCGCCGCGGTGTTTTCATCGAAGGTCTTCCACTTGAAGTCGCCGTCGGCCTGCGCGATCCAGTCTTCATAGGCGACAGCGTTCTTCAGCGTGGTCTGCGGCATGTGCGCCTTGTCCGTGAACACGACGTAGCGTTCCACGCTCGGCAGCTTGTCGGCGATCTTTTCCAGGATCGGCACAAAGGTGAGATCGGTCATCACCACGCGGTCTTCCGCATGGTTGATGATCCAGGCGATCTGGTCGGGGAACAGCCGCGGATTGACGGTATGGCAGATCGCGCCGATGCCCATGATGCCGTACCAGGCTTCAAGATGGCGCCAGGTGTTCCAGGCGATGGTGGCGACCCGGTCGCCGAGCTTGATGCCGTCGCGGTCGAGGCGCTGCGAGACCTTCAGCGCGCGATTGCGAATTTCGACGTAATTTGTGCGATGGATCGGGCCTTCGACCGATCGCGTTACGATTTCCTGCGTTCCATGGATCGTAGCCGCATGCTCGATAATCCGGTGACAAAGCAAAGGCCAGTCTTGCATCAATCCAAGCATGCGAACGTTCCTCCTGATGGTGTTACCGCTTGCCGCAGGTCTTCACGGAATTGCCATGAACTTTAGCGCGGAGAAAGCAAGTCGCAAATGGCCTTGTGCCGGCCTGGCCTGCGGCGAAAGGCCGATGGTTACCTTTGCCGCCGTTCTGCTGATGCTTTGCGCGCAGGCCGCGCCCGCTGCCGCGGCGCGGAAGTCCGGTGCCTGGTCGCCAGAGGCCCGCGGCGAGGTGTCTCGCGAGCGAGTTCCGAAGCTAAGCCGGACCGCGCTTCCGGAAGCGGTGCCGTTGCCCAGGGCCCGCCCTGCAGACGCGCCGGCAGCCGAGCCCGACAAGTCCGGGGCAAGAAAGCAGACCCCCGTCGAGACCGAGAAGGCGGCCGAACAGGCCGCCCCCCCGCCGCCCTCGGCCTGCCGGCTGGCTTTGACGGAAGAGATTGCCATCGCGCCCAGCATTCCCGACATCCGCGGCCCCGGCGATTGCGGCGGCGAGGATCTGGTGCGGCTGGAGGCTGTGCTGCTCCCGGACAAGGGTCGGGTTTCGGTAAACCCCGCAGCCATCCTCCGTTGCCCGATGGCATCGGCGATCGCGGCGTGGATCCGCACCGATGTGGCGCCGCTGGCGGCGAGCCTCGGCAGTGACATCAGCAACCTCGACAATTTCGACTCCTTCGAATGCCGTGGCCGCAACCGCATGGTCGGCGGCAAAATGTCCGAGCACGGTCGCGCCAACGCGCTTGATGTTCGCGACTTCAAACTCGCCAACGGCCAGTCGATCTCGCTGACCGACCGCACGGTATCTCGGACCTTCCGCGAAGGCGTCCTGCATTCGATGTGCGCGCGGTTTTCCACGGTGCTGGGACCGGGTTCGGATGGTTATCACGAGGACCATATCCACCTCGATCTGATGGAGCGGCGCAACAAGTACAAAATCTGCCAGTGGGACGTGTTGGATCCGCTGCCGCAGATCGCGCCGCTGCTGCCGGCCCAGCGGCCGGATGAAGCGCCGCCGCGCGAGGTCGCCGCCAAATCGGAGGCGACCAGGCCCGATCCGGCCAAATCCGAGAGTGCGAAATCGGATGTCGCCAAACCCACTAAGTCTGAATCGGAAGCCGGCGACATCACCCCGCCAGCAAAAAAGCGCCGGCAAAACCGGCGCTTCTAGAGCATGACCCGAAAAAGTGGGAACCGATGCAGCGGTTACTGCATCATGGGGCCGCCGTTGGTTTGCAGCGCCATCTGCGGATTGAACGGCGAGTCGCCGTGCCTCGGCTCCAGCACCACGACGATGGTGCCCAGCTTTACCCGGTTATACAGATCGATCACGTCCTCATTGGTCAGCCGGATGCAGCCGGAAGAGATCGATGCGCCGATATATTCCGGCTGGTTGGTGCCGTGAATCCGGAACAGGGTGTCCTTGCCGCCCGAATAAAGATAGAGCGCGCGCGAACCCATTGGATTGTCCGGCCCAGGCGGCACGAAGGTCGGAACGCCGAGCCGTTCGATTTCACCCTTGGTGGGATGCCAGGGCGGCCACTCGGTCATGCTGCCGATCTTGGCGATGCCCGACCACGCCATCGCCTCCTCGCCCACGGTGATGCCGTAGCGGATCGCCTTGCCGTCATTGAGCACATAGTAGAGATAGTGATTGTCGGAATCGACGACGATCGAGCCGGGCGCCTCCTTGCGGTGATAGGCGACAATGGCGCGGCGGTAGGGCTCGGCGACCGGAGTATTGACGTAACGAACCTTGGCCAGCAATTCCTTGTCGCGCGGCTTGAAATTGCTCTGGTTGGTCGCCTCATAGGTCGTGGCCTGCATGCAGCCCGACAGCATCAGGCCGGCGGCCAGGATTCCCAGTTTCACCCTCAGCGACGACATTGCGCACTTCCAATCGAAAATCTCGCGCCCGCGCGCCAACCTTGCGCCCGGAACGCGACGATTCAGTTAATCTCAGTTGATCCGCATTATCGTCGAAATCGGCCATAGTTCCAGAACTTAGATGTCCGTGCCATGCCGCAAGGCGCCTGCTGTGTCTTTTTTGCCGCAAATGTCTGGGGTTTTCGATTGATTTTTGGGCAGGTGGGGATACCGCCGCCGAATCGGCGTCATCCGACCGCTCCCCACGGCCGCAAATCGGCACCGGCCGCGGTATCCGCGTCATGAAGAGCTTGCCAGAATCGAGGTAAGTCCTGTTGGGTGAGGTGAGCGCCCTGTTCCGGAGTTGCCCATGCTTTCGGTGTATGTCCCATCCGACTTCTCGCTGAAGAAGGTCAACGAGGCCGATCTTGCTGCGCTGCCGGAGAGCGCGGTCTGGATCGATCTGTTGAAACCGACCGCTGCCGAGGACAAGGCGGTGGAGCGGCTCGCCGGGATTGCGGTGCCGACCCGGGAGGACATGCAGGAGATCGAGATTTCCAGCCGGCTCTATATTGAGAGCGGCGCACGCTACATGACGGCCACGCTGATGTGCGCGGCGGACACCCAAAATCCGCGCACCACCGCAGTGACCTTCATCCTCGCCAGCCATCGCCTGGTCACCGTGCGCTATGACGTGCCGAAGCCGTTCATGCTGGTGGAGAACAAGCTGGCGCGCGCCTGCGCGCCCGGCATCACCGGCGAAATGGTGCTGATGGAGCTGCTGGATGCGGTGATCGACCGCACCGCCGACATTCTGGAGCGCGCCGGCAGCGACATGGATACCATCAGCCACGCTATTTTCGAGCCTGAGGGCGCGGCGCGCACCGGCCACGCCAAGCGATATTCCGAGATCCTGATCGCGATCGGCCGCAAGGGCGACCTCACCTCCAAGGTGCGCGAGAGCCTGGTCTCGATCGGGCGAGTGGTGACGTTCGTCGCCGCCGCGGTCGACGGCGTCAAATGGTCCAAGGACATGCGCGAGCAGCTCAAAACCATGCAGCGCGACGTGATGTCACTGACCGACCACGCCTCCTATCTCTCCAACAAGATCACCTTCGTGCTGGATGCCATGCTCGGCGTCGTCAACCTCGAGCAGAACAACATCATCAAGCTGTTTTCGGTGATGGCCGTGGTGTTGATGCCGCCGACCCTGATCGCCTCGATCTACGGCATGAATTTCAAGATCATGCCGGAACTCGAGTGGGTCCACGGTTATCCCTACGCGCTGATCGCGATGCTGCTCGCGGCGGTCGGGCCTTACCTGTTTTTCAAGTGGAAGAAGTGGCTGTAGGAGTTGAAGTGTCAGGATACCGGTCTGGCGAAACCGTAGCTTGCGTTGCCGGAAAATACTCAAGGCAGAGTTCCATGCGCATGGGCCGAGGAAAAAAAGTCCGCCTCAATCTCTCTGCTAAAATTTGAGCGTTGCGCTGAACGTTTGAGCGAACCCTTTCTGCGATAACGCGGTCTCAGGCCGCGAGGACTTGCAATGGTTGAAAAACTCATAACGTCGTCCCGCAACGTCGTCGATTTCGCGCGCTATCACGAGGGCTGTAACGCCGCCGACAAGGCGCTTGCGATGTCGGCGCGGATCTGCCGGTACTGCGGCGCGGCGCTGTCGGAGGGCGAGAGCGAAGATGAGTGCTCCAGCGCCTTCAACATCGACGCGCCGCTTCTGCGCGGCGCGCCGCGTTGATTGAACGGACTGTGATTTCGGGATCCAGCGCGCACTGCGAGCGCTAACGCCTTGCCACCTGCGCCGTCGAGACGAGCACCTCGGTGACGACGCCGTCGCGGCTCAAGGGAACCAGACGCTGCTCGACATCGCGCAGCATCGCTTCCGACCTGTCCCCGAGTACCTCGGGCGAGGACGACGAGAAGGTCAGTACGCGGCGTGCCAGGTCGCTCACGCTGATCTCGTGGCTGGTTTCATCCTTGATCACATCCACAACGCGAAAGCACGTGCCACGAAAAAAGGCCGCAAGGTCCCGGTGGGTTCGCTCGCCGCTACCTGACTCCGACCAGAGGCTTTCCTCCGACCACGCGCGCCGCGCTCTGTTGTATTCGTCGAGCCAGGGGTTGCGGCCGTCGGGGGCGGAGCGGGACGAACAAACGACGACTACGCCTTCGGCCGCGACCAGCCGCTCGAACAGCGCAAGCGTCGCGTCGCGGTCCATCCAGTGTAGCGCCCGGCCGACCGTCACGACGTCGAAGCTGCCGATGTCGGCAGGCAGCGCTTCAGCCTTGCCTTCGATCAAGGTAAGGGCCTGAGAAGCGCGCTCCGCCGCCTTCCTCGCGGCGGTGATCATCGCCGGCTCGGGATCGACGCCGACGATGCGGCCGACATAGGGCCCAAAGCCGAGCGCCAGCAGACCTGGCCCCGTCCCGAGATCGATCAGCGCGTGCTCTCTCCCGAACCCGAGCCTCTGCGCGACGCTGCGAAAGAAAGCGGATGGATAAGGCGGTCGCAATTCCTCATACAGCGCAACTGTGGTGGCGAAGCGTCCCATTGTGAGGGCGGCAATCCTTTCATTCGTGCGGGTGGTGCGGGATCGGGCGAGAGGCGGGGCAAGCTAAACGTGCTGGCCGCCGTTGATATGGATTTCGGCGCCATTCACGTAGGAACTCGTCTCCGTGCACAAAACGTAGATGATTTTCGCCACTTCGTCCGGCGTGCCGAGCCGGTGCAGCGGGATCTGCTGCTCGACGATCTTCTCGGTGCCCGGTGACAGAATCGAGGTGTCGATTTCGCCCGGCGCGATCGAATTGACCCGGACGCCGATGCGGCCGAAATCAGCCGCCATCTCCCGGGTCAACGAGGCCAGCGCCGCCTTTGAGGTCGCATACGCCGCGCCCGCGAACGGATGAACGCGGGAACCCGCGATCGAGGTGACATTCACCACCGAGCCTTTCGCCGCCTTCAGCTCCTCGATCAGCCCGCGCGCCATCATGATCGGCGCGAAGAAATTAACCCTGAACACATGGCTCCAGGTGTCAATGTCGGTGTCGATCGAGCCGAGCCGGCCGCCGCCTTGCGCCTTTGGGGAAATCGCGGCGTTGTTGACCAGGGCGTGCAGCGCGCCGCCTTCCAGCCGCTGGCGGATTTCCGCAATCGCCCGCTCCGTGTCGGTGTGGTCGGCAAGGTCGACCTGGATGTGATCCTCAGGCCCGGCGTCCCACGGGCAGTCCTCCGGGAAGGGGTGCCGCGAACAGGTGATGACGCGCCAGCCGGCGCTGGAAAAGCGGATCACGGTCGCATGGCCGATGCCGCGGCTGGCTCCGGTCAGAAGCAGCGTGCGCCGCGGCGTGTTGGCGGAATTCGGCATACGGTTCTCTCGTTCTTCGTCATGCCCGGCCTTGTACCGGCCATCCACGTCTCAAAACTGGTTGCGAGTAAAGACGTGGATGGCCGGGTATGTAGGATAAAGATGCACGTCGCGCTTTAGCCCGGCCATGACGGTTCACTCTATGGATAAAGCCGGGTCTTGGACCATGGCTGGCCCGGCGCCGCGCGGCGAAATTCGATGCGGTCGTGCAGGCGAAACGGCCGGTCGTGCCAGAATTCGAACTGCGTCGGCACGATCCGCCAGCCACTCCACCCCGGCGGGCGCGGCACTTCGCCGATGATGTGTTTGGCGGCGATCTTGGCGATCGCCTGCTCGAAGGCAAACCGGCTTTCCAGCGGCTGCGATTGCTTGCTGGCCCAGGCCCCGATCTGGGCCTGTTTCGGCCTGGTCGCGAAATAGGCGTTGGCCTCCGCGTCCGTCACCGGCGATACGTTGCCGCGGATCCGGACCTGCCGGCGCAGCGACTTCCAGTGAAACAGTAGCGCAGCCTTGGGATTTGCGGCGAGTTGGCGGCCCTTCTGGCTGGCAATGTGGCTGTAGAACACGAAACCGTCGGCGTCGTAGCCCTTCATCAGCACCATGCGGACGTCGGGAAGCCCATCGGCATCGGCGGTGGCGAGCGACATCGCGTTGGGATCGCTGGGCTCGGTCTTCACCGCTTCCGCGAACCAGTCACCAAACAAAGCAAACGGCTCCTCGGCCTCGGTGAAATCACCGGATGTTAATGGTGTCGGGTGTTTGATGGAGGTGGTGTCGGCCATTTCAGGAGTTCCCGAGTTGCGTCCGCCCGCGGTCCACAGCGCGTTGCAGTGCCCATATAGGCTTGCCCTATATAGGACATGGGGACGCGTTGGCCTATCGGTGATCGGACCGGCGGTGGCCGTGATGACATTGATTCTAATCGGCCTCGGGTCCGCCGGCTGCAGCCTTTCCCGCCCCGATGGCGCCTTCGCCAGGATGGGCGACAACGAGGCCACGAGTTCGATTGCCGGGACTCAGCCCGCGGTGCCGACGCCGACCGAAAGCGACCTTGCCTTTGCCCGCAACGCCGCCTCGGACGTGCTGACCAAGGGCGATAAGGATTCCAGCCAACCTTGGGAAAATCCCGAGACCGGCGCGCGGGGTTCGGTGACGCCGTTGGCCCAGGCCTATTCTTCGGACGGGCGCACCTGCCGGGATTTTCTGGCGAGCTATGTCAACGGCCGGTCGGAACGCTGGTTGCAGGGGGCCGCCTGCCGCACCGAGCATGGAAGGTGGGAAATTCATACCTTGAAGCCATGGAGGCGGGGTTGAGCGCTCGCCATCCCGTTGCAAAAATGCCACGAAGACCCCAGATCAAACCGAACTGGGCGAGCAGCCCGGACCTTAACATCTGATTTCCCATAAAGGAGACCTGACGGATGCGCGACCCCTATGAGGTCTTGGGGGTGCCGCGGGGCGCCAGCGCGGCGGCGATCAAGAGCGCCTATCGCAAGCTTGCCAAGAAGCATCACCCCGACAGCAACAAGAACGATCCGAAAGCCGCGGCGCGGTTTTCCGAGATCAATTCGGCCAACGAGATCATCGGCGACGAGGACAAGCGCAAGCAGTTCGATCGCGGCGAAATCGACGCCGAGGGTAAGCCGCGCTTCCAGGGTTTTCCCGGTGGCGATCCGCGCGGGCGGGGCGGATTTGAGACCCACACATTCCGCACCGGCGGTGCCGGCCCCGGTGGCTTTGGCGGCGGCGGTTTCGAGGACATCCTCAACAGCATGTTCGGCGGCGCGGCACGTGGCGCGCGGCCCGGCAGAGGCGGCACTACTTTCGAGTTCGATACCGGCGGGATAGCGCTCGATCTCGATCTCAGCGTCGCCATGACAGTATCGCTGGAAGAGGCGGTGAAGGGCGTGGAGAAACGCGTCCGGCTGCCGACCGGCAAGGAGCTCAACGTCAAGATTCCCGCCGGCGTTACGGCGGGTCAGCAAATCCGGCTGAAGGGGCAGGGCGAGACGGCGCCCGGCCACCCGCCTGGCGATCTGCTGATTACGGTCAATATCGCGCCACATCCATTCTTCAAGGTCGACGGCAGCGACCTGCGGCTCGATCTGCCGATCACGCTCTATGAAGCCGTGCTCGGCGGCAAGGTTCGTGTGCCGACCTTGGGCAGCGCGGTCGAGCTGTCGATACCGAAGAATACTTCAAGCGGCCGGACCTTTCGCCTGAAAGGCAAGGGGCTGCCGAAAGCGAGCGGCAGTACCGGCGATCTGTTTGTCACCACCCGCATCATGCTCCCGGACGGGAACGATGCCGAGCTCGAGACGTTGATGCAGAAGTGGCGGGACGGACATCCTTACAATCCGCGCAGCGATCTGACCTGACCTGATGGCCTCAAGTCATGCGAAAAGGTGCGGCCTCGAGAGGGGGACCAGCGCGGTACTAAAACCCCAATCGAGGCCGCTTGCGTCGATCGGCGGATCGAACGCTTCTCATTTTCGCGTGATCACCTGGTACGATTTTGAGACGTGCCGATGTCTTGATTCCAGATTTTCAATGTCGGAATTAGGACAACGGCCGTGTGTCACCCATTCGCCTCACCCGCCGCTCTTTTCGTTCTGGTCGTAGACCAGGCGAGCGACCTGTGTCAGGCGCTCGCGGTCGCTGCTGCCGCTGACCACATAGGCCACGCCACGCTCGGCCCAAAACAGCGCGCCATCGTTATTCTGCCGGGCATAGCGCATCTGCGTCGTCTCGGCTGCCGCGCGCGCGGTGTAGATCGTGAAGCGCTCGCCCGAGGCACTCTCGTACATCAGAAACGATGCAGGCCCGGTGGGGCCGGGCAACAGCCGGCCGCCGACGAGCTTCAAGCCGGTCGCGTCCAGTTCCGGCGCGCGTACGTCCCAGCCGCAGCGCTTGGTCAGCCATTGCTGCAGATGCGCGCGTTCGCTGCCCGGCACCTCGACCGGATGGCGCACCTCGACTACATAGAGCCGGTGCGCGTCCAGCGCATCCAGCGTGAAATTCTGGAAGGTCGACGGCGAAGCGGCCACGCCATGCGCCAGCCAGCCGACACCGCCGCCGGCGATGAACGCCAAAAGCGTCGCGGCAATCGTGCCGTAGATCCATTTGCGCGGTTGCCGCACCAGCCGCTCGATCTCAAGCCGCTTCGGCACCGGCTCGTCGGCGATAGCGTCGTAGCGCGCATGCAGCGCGTCTGCCATCGCGCGCCACGATCGCACCCGCTCGGCATCGTCAGGGCGCGTTGCGAGCCATGCCTCGACATCGCCGCGGCGCTCCGCCGGTAATTCGTTGTCGACGTAGGCGTGCAGCTCGTCTTCGGTGACGGGAATCTTTGGATCGCTCATGGTCGTTGTCTCTGTCTAATCCTGATTTGAAAATTGCTTGTCGTCCGGTAGCCATCGCTTTGCCTGCAAGGAGGAAAGACAAGGAAACCGTCGCGGCCTAAACTCGTTCATCACATCCACATGCATAATGCTTGCCATCATTTCACCCGCCGCAGCGCCGGTCGTTCGCCCTCGAGCGAGGCTTTCACATGGGCGCGGGCGCGGGCGAGCCGCGACATCACGGTCCCGATCGGCACGCCCTGAATGTTGGCGACCTCGCGATAGCTCAATCCTTCCAGCATCACCAAAAGCAGCACCGAGCGCTGCTCCTCCACCAGCGTCGCCAGCGCCCGGGCGATGTCGCGGCCCTCCGCCTCGGTGCCGCTGGCGTCGGGATTGTTGTCGAGCAGCGGCATGAATTGCGGTCTCCGCGCCAGCGATCGCCGCCTGTTCTTGTTGAGGTTGGTCAGGATGGTGTAGAGCCAGCTCCTGACGTCGCCTCCCAGAAACAGCCGTTCCGAGCGCAACGCCCGCACCAGCGTATCCTGCACCAGATCGTCGGCGATGTCGGCATCGCGCGCCAGTGCGCGCGCGTAGCGGCGCAGGGCCGGAATCATGGCTTCGACACTCTCGCGAAATGCAGTCATTGACGCTCGATCTCGGTATCTCCGGCGGGCGTCAAAGTCCGCCAACGCCCCGTCCAGCATAACACCGAAATGCCGGAACTATTCCGGCTATCAAAGGCTGCGCGGCAAACAGCCGTGACCGGCGGATTTGGGCTGTACCGGCCGGGAGGGCTGGTGTACCCCGAGAGCTGATCAAGCTCGATTGGAAACCTACATGTCGCAAAATTCAGGTCTGATGCAGGGCAAGCGCGGGGTGATTCTCGGCGTCGCCAACAACCGCTCGATTGCCTGGGGCATCGCCAAGGCCTGCCATGCGGCGGGCGCGGAGATCGCGCTCACGTGGCAGGGCGACGCATTGAAGAAACGGGTCGAGCCGCTCGCCAAAGAACTCAACGGCATCCTGCTCGGTCACTGCGACGTCACCGATCCCTCAACCATCGACGCCGTTTTCGACGTGCTCAGGCAGAAATGGGACAAGATCGACTTCGTGGTGCACGCGATCGCCTTCTCCGACAAGGACCAGCTCGACGGCCGCTATCTCGAAACCACCGCCGATAATTTTTCCAGGACCATGCTGATCAGCTGCTATTCGCTGACTGCGATCGCGCAGCGCGCCGAAAAGCTTCTGACCGACGGCGGCTCGATCCTGACGCTGACCTATTACGGTGCCGAGAAATGGATGCCGCATTATAATGTGATGGGCGTTGCGAAGGCGGCGCTGGAGGCAAGCGTGCGCTATCTCGCGGCCGATCTCGGCGAGAAGAATATTCGCGTCAACGCGATTTCGGCGGGGCCGATCAAGACGCTGGCGGCGTCCGGCATCGGCGATTTCCGCTACATTCTGAAGTGGAACGAATACAACGCGCCGATGCGCCGCACCGTGACAACGGAGGAAGTCGGCGACAGCGCGCTCTATCTGCTCTCGGACCTGTCGCGTGCCGTCACCGGCGAGGTGCTTCATG
The DNA here is from genome assembly GCA_035693465.1 of Bradyrhizobium sp. Classification (GTDB taxonomy): domain Bacteria; phylum Pseudomonadota; class Alphaproteobacteria; order Rhizobiales; family Xanthobacteraceae; genus Bradyrhizobium. The sequence continues at coordinate 23,256 of DASSGM010000351.1, forward strand.
TCGATTCCGGTTATCACGTGGTCGGCATGAAGCGCCCCGATGCGCCGGACATTTCGCTGGCGAAGGACTAGCTTGCAGGTCCGATGCCCGCGCCGACGATCTACTATGTCCGCCACGGCGAGACCGCGTGGAACGCGGAAGGCAGGCTGCAGGGCGCGCAGGATACTTCGCTCAACGATCTCGGACGCAAGCAGGCAGCCCACGCCGGCAGCATCCTCGCCGATCTGTTCGCGCGCGACCGGCGCAGCGAACAGGCTCTCACCTACGTCGCAAGTCCGCTCGGTCGCGCGCGGTCGACCATGGAGCTGGTGCGTGGCGCCCTGAAGCTGCCGCCGCACGATTACGCGATCGACGATCGGCTGCGCGAGATTGCTTACGGTGATTGGGAAGGCTCGACGCTTTCGCAAATGCAGGCTAGGGATCCCGAGGTGTTTGCCAGGCGTCAGCTTGACAAATGGACGGTGTCGCCTGCGGGCGGCGAGACCTATGCCGCGGTGCAGATCCGGGTGCGCGACTGGTATGACCAGCTCCTGGTGGATACGGTCGCGGTGGCCCATGGCGGCACGGCACGGGCGCTGATGGTGGCCTTGGGAATAGAGACTCCCGCCAGCGCCGCCGACCTCGCCATCGAGCAGGGCGCAGTCTATGTGTTCGGTGAAGGCGGGCTTAGGAAATATGGTTAAAGGTGGTCAGGGCTTATTTGCCGTCATGCCCGGCCTTGTGCCGGGCATCCACGTCTTTTTAATGCCAATTCAAAAAGAAGACGTGGATGGCCGGGACGAGCCCGGCCATGACGAATGAGAGGTTATTTGACCCGCTAAATGCCGCGCGTTACGACAATTGCCGTAAACCCAGCGGTGCTAGGTCAACGCGATGTCCTTCAACACCTTCGGCCACATGTTCCGAGTCACGACCTTCGGCGAAAGCCACGGGGTCGCGATCGGCTGCGTGGTCGATGGCTGCCCGCCGCTGGTGGCGCTGACCAGCGAGGACATCCAGCGCGATCTGGATCGCCGCCGGCCCGGACAGTCGCGCTTCACCACCCAGCGCCAGGAAGCCGATGCGGTAAAAATTCTCTCCGGCGTGATGGCGCATCCGGAGACCGGCGTGCAGGTGACGACCGGCACGCCGATCGCGCTGTTGATCGAGAACACCGATCAGCGCTCAAAGGATTATTCCGACATCAAGGACAAGTTTCGCCCGGGCCACGCCGATTTCACCTATGAGGCGAAATACGGCCTGCGCGATTATCGCGGCGGCGGGCGCTCCTCCGCGCGCGAGACCGCGATGCGGGTCGCGGCCGGCGCCATCGCGCGCAAGATCGTGCCCGGCATGACCGTGCGCGGCGCGCTGGTGCAGATGGGCCCACATAGAATAGATCGCGAAAAATGGGATTGGGACGAGATCGCGCGCAATCCGTTTTTTTGCCCGGACAAGGACAAGGCCGCGTTCTTCGAAAGCTATCTCGACGGTATCAGAAAGAAGGGATCCTCGATCGGCGCGGTGATCGAGGTGGTCGCGGAAGGCGTGCCCGCGGGGCTCGGCGCGCCGATCTACGCCAAGCTCGACGCGGACCTGGCCGCGGCGCTGATGAGCATCAACGCGGTGAAGGGCGTCGAGATCGGGGCCGGCTTCGGTGCCGCCGAATTATCCGGCGAAGAAAATGCTGACGAGATGCGGATGGGCAATCAGGGCGTCAGCTTCCTGTCCAATCATGCCGGCGGCATTTTGGGCGGCATCTCCACCGGACAGCCGGTGGTGGCGCGCTTTGCGGTGAAGCCGACATCCTCGATCCTGTCGCCGCGCCGCACCGTGGATCGCAACGGCGCTGATACCGACATCGTGACCAAGGGCCGCCATGACCCTTGCGTCGGCATCCGCGCGGTGCCGGTCGGCGAAGCCATGATGGCCTGCGTGCTCGCCGATCATTTCCTGCGCCATCGCGGGCAGGTGGGGAGCGCGGCGCCGCACCTAAACGCTATCTGATTTCGTATCCCGCCGTTTGCATCGCCTTGACGTTTCAGAAACTTGCGCCGCAAATGCTCTCATGAACGCAACCGAAATTCAAAAGCTTACCGACTGGATCATCGACGGCGCGAGGTCCGCACCGAGCCCGCCCCGGATGATGGCGGAAGCCTGCGAGCGCTTGGTGAGGGCGGGCTTGCCGCTCTGGCGCGTCGGCGTCTTCGTCCGCACGCTTCATCCGGATATTTTCGGTCGCAGCTTCGTGTGGCGTCACGGTGCTGAAGTTGTGATGGGGTCGGCGAATTTCGATGTGCTGGACTCGGATGAATACCGATCGAGTCCGCTGTCTGTTCTTTACAGCACCCAAAAAGAGGTCAGGCGCAGGCTGTCCGATAGCGCGGCCATCGACAATTCGCCGTTCCTCGCCGACATGCGCCAGGAGGGCGTGACCGATTACATCGCGTTTCCCCTGCACTTTACGGACGGCTCAATCCATTCGGCGAGCTGGACCACGAAGCGGCCTGGCGGCTTTACGGAAGACCACATCGACGGCTTGAGGAAAGTGGTGCCGCCGCTGGCCCGATACATCGAGATCATCAGCTTGCGCCGCACCGCCGCGCTGCTGCTCGACACCTATGTCGGCAACCGCGCCGGCGAGCGGATTCTCGGCGGGCAGATTCGCCGTGGCCATGCCGACACCATGGATGCCGCGATCTGGCTGTCGGATCTGCGCGGCTTCACCGCGCTTTCGGATCGGGTGCCGGCCGAAACCGTGGTTGATATCCTCAATGGCTACTTTGACTGTCAGGTGTCCGCGATCAGGACGCATGGCGGGGAAGTCCTGAAATTCATGGGCGACGGACTGCTCGCGGTGTTTCCGATCGACGAGTATGTCGGCGATATCCAGCAGGTCTGCTCGAGCGTGCTGGACGCCGCGCGCGAATCCCGAGCCAGCGTCGAGGCGATGCATTACCCGATTGGAAAAGCCGTCGAGCGCTTTCGCTTCGGGGTCGCGTTGCATGTCGGGCGAATTCTGTACGGCAATATCGGCGGCGGCAACCGGCTCGACTTCACCTGCATCGGCCCTGCCGTGAATCTTGCGGCGAGGCTGGAAAAAATCGCCGGCCGCCTGCATCGCACGATCGTGGCGTCTGCGGGATTCGCGGGAGTATGCCCCGACGGCTGGACCGATTTGGGCGAGTTTCCGATCGCCGGATTTTCCAAGGCCGAGCGCGTCTACGGCTTGCAGGATGAAACGCCGGCTGCGTGAGACCGGCAACGTCCGCTGACTTCTTGTTATTCCTCCGGCTCGGTGGTGAACAGCAGC
>DASSGM010000352.1:0-7521 GCA_035693465.1 Bradyrhizobium sp.
ACATCGGCGGGCCAGTCCCGGTCGGGACTAGTCGGCGTGAACGACCAGATTTTCCTCGGTGAAAAATTCGAGCGCGCCGTAGCCTTCCATGTCGACCGCGTAGCGAAAATGGCCGTCCGTGGTCGAAAACACCGCAATGACGGTGCCGGCCTCATGATGGTCGTCGGCTGCTTTGTCGACTTTGTCGCCAATTGCAAACTTTGCCATCGAAAACTCCTTTCGGAATCATCGAGGCAATTACGGCACAAATTAGTTAACATTTCTTAAGCATATGTTCGATCGGACATCCGGACCTGCCGCCCAATCCCTCGAAAAGCCCGGCAGGGTCCGGGAAGAGCATTTGTGCGGCGCACTGCCCTGAGCGGGAACCTTCGTGTAGCCGGTGATTAGCGGGGATAATGGTCACGGCACTATCTCCAAGACTTTAGTTTCGCGTCTGGACCTCCAAGATCGGCGCGATTTGTGCCAGCCGCCGCCCCCACAGCTCTGGAGGTCAGATATGCCCGCTCGCCCGCAGGATTTGGCAGCCCGGATGTCCGCCGTGCAGCCGCCGCAGATCTTCAAGCTGCCAATTGACCAGGCTCGTCAGAAGGCCCGCGAAATCCTCAATCAGCTTCCGCAGGGAAATTACACGCCGATCGTCGAGAACTGGCGGCAGCTACCCAACGGCCAGATTGAGTTCACGATGCGACATCTGCGGACCGCGGACTGACGCCGAACCCCGATCAGCCGCCTCAACCCACTCTCCTCTTGCGCGACCTGTTTCGCTGAACGTGACGCCTGAGAACCTCGCCGATGCGCGACTGATATCCCGCGCCCGTTCGCTTGAACCATCGTAGCACCTCGGCATCGAGTCGCAGCGAAACAAGCTGTTTGGGATCGTCGGATTTTGGACGTCCTCGCCGAACCAGCTTGCCGCCACGATGGTGATCCGCCGATGCAAACCACTCTTCGGTCAATTCGGGTATCTCGTCGTACTCGTGCGGCTGCACGACATGACGGTCAATTTTTTTCAAATCGCTTCCCAAAGCGCGCTTTTTCGCGGGCATTTGCTTTCCTCATCGAGATAACATGCCGTGCATTTCCGCGCGGCGTCCAGATCACAATCACCATGCGTCCGCGAAGATGGCCGATGGTAAGCATCCGCAGTTCGCCGTAATCCCGGCGATTGTCCGGAAAATCCAGCGTATCTCCGCGAAACACCTCCGCTGCGTCCTCAAAATCCAACCCACGTTCCGCAAGCGTCGTTGCGCGCTTGACCGGATCGCAAGTGATCTTCATTTATTTATTGTAGCTACAAATAAGAAATTATCAAGGCGGCGATTGCAGAGTTTGCAGCAACGCTCCTACTCCGCTGCCTGCGCGTTCACTTCCGCCGATACCTGGCGGATGGCACGGGCGAGCTGTTCGGCGGGCTGCGCGCCGGACACCGCGTATTTTTGCGCGAACACAAACGTCGGTACGCCGGAGATGCCCTTGTCGGAGGCGTCTTTGGCCTGCGCCGAGATCAGCTCCACGTCTTCATCGGTCGCAAGCCGCTTGCGCACATCGCCGGCGTCGAGCCCGATATCGGCCGCCGCCTGCACCAGCGCGTTGGTGTCCGTGAGATCGCCGCCGTCGCGGAAATACAACTCCATCAGCCGCTGTTTCATCTCGGCCGATTTGCCTTGCGCGTCGGCCCAATGAATCAGCCGATGGCAGTCGATGGTGTTGGGCTGGCGCTTGACCAGGTCGGGCCTGTAGACCAGGCCCTCTTCGTTGGCGGCGGCGACGACGCGCCCGGCGATGCCTTTATAGGCTTCGGGCGAACCGAATTTTGTGGTGAGGTACTCCTCGCGGCTGATCCCCTCGCGCGGCACCCAGGAATTGAGGAAGAACGGCCGCCAGTGGATCTCCACCGGCACATCCGGCGTCAGCGCCAGTGCATTCTCGATGCGGCGCTTGCCGATGTAGCACCACGGGCACACGACGTCGGAGACGATGTCGATCTGAAGCGGTTTCAAGGTGCTCATGGCGGCGTCCTCGCAAGCGATGCTCTTTGAAAATAAGCCGAACCGGCGGCAACACAAGTGTACCGGCCGCATGCCGGTTATTGTTCTGGCGGGATCGGGCGAGCCTGCTTCAAGTAAGTCTCGATCGCGGCAAGCTCTTCGATTCTTGGCATGTCTTTGACCGCATCGTTCGGCGTGCACCAGGGATAGGGCAAACCGGACAGCCAGTTCATGGTCGCCGCAAGGTCAGTTGCCGGCAGGGTTTTCATCAAATCGATCGTGATGACCAGCCTGTCGACGAGGCACGCCTGACCCGCAGCAAAATGCCAATCGTACCTTCCGCAGCCAACCCAGGGCCGACCATCGCTCTTGGCTGACATTCCAACCAACCAGTGACACACGAAGTGACGCCGATCGCTGTCCGAAGGGCGGGACAGGCAGAATGTGTAGATGTTCTCATAGTGAATGTTGAAACCACGGAGGATATCCTCAATCGCCCTCAATCCTTTGGCCGAACCCGGAAATGAAATGGAATCGGTCTTCAGCATGAACTCCATTTCTGAACCCTCGGCGAACACGCACCTCGTCAGGAACGGCCGATTCCCGTCCTTGGCGAGAAGATATGTGCTGACGGCGTCAGCCGGGTTGGACATGCGAGCCATCCGTAACCGATGGATTGGGACAAGCAAATCGACCACCTGTACACCGCCGTCTCAGCGCGGCGCCATCGCCCGCATCCGCTCGGCGGTAAAATCATCGGCGGGAAAGAACGTCTCCAGCGCCAGTTCCGACAGCGTGATATCGACCGGCGTGCCGAAAATCATGGTCGTGGAAATAAAGCTCAAGACACAGCCGTCGAGCCGCATCTTGAACGGGATCGCAACGTTGTCGGAGGTGAGTGGCGCCGACCGCGCCGGCATCGAATAGGCTTTCAGCTCATGATAGAGCTTTAACAATTCGGGATCGGCGGTCGCCTCGCACTGCCGGTGCAGCCGCTCCAGAAGATGGCTCGACCATTCGGCGAGGTTGACCGTGCGCGGCGCCAACCCCTCGGGGTGAAAGGCGAGACGCAGAATGTTGAAAGGCTGGCCGAGCAGTCGCGCCGGAATATCCTTGAGCAGCGGCATCACCATGCGGTTCGCCGCGACCAGATTCCAGTGCCGGTCATAGGCCAGCGCCGGGTTTGGCTCGTGCGCCCGGAGCACGAGATCGATCGCCTCGCGGGCCGATTTCAGCGCCGGATCATCCAGCGAGCGCTGCGGAAACGCCGGCGCGAATCCGGCCGCCACCAGGAGCACGTTGCGCTCGCGCAACGGCACGTTCAGCCGCTCCGCCAGCTTCAGCACCATGTCGCGCGACGGCGCCGCGCGGCCGGTTTCCACGAAACTCAAGTGCCGTGCCGAAATCTCGGCGTCGCCGGCGAGATCGAGCTGGCTGAGGTGGCGGCGCTGCCGCCATTCGCGCAGGTGATCGCCGACATGGACCGGCTTAATTCGTTCGGCTCGCGCCGTAGCGGTGTGTGCGTTCATGACGGAAAACCTAGCATGCGAATTTCACCGCTTCCATTACCCCTGAGGTAATCGAATTGCCGATAGGGCTGGGTCATCTTGGCACCACAGGAGATGACCCATGAGTACGCTTTCCCCACCCGCCGGCATGATCCCGTGGATGCTCAATCTGGCAACCCGGATGCTGGCACGTTTGCTCAACATGCCCGAGCCGCTGCTGCACTCCACGGGCGTCTTCGTGTTCGCGCATGTGCAGGCGGCCGAGAACAGCGTCGGCAAGACGTTGTGCCCGATCCGCCTGTTGCGTCAGCTCCTGGCCTTATGCCGCCAACCGGCACGTTGATCCATCAACCGCCCCTACCAAAAGGAGAACCGTCATGATCGATCCCTCCCCGTTTCTGCGCCGCGTCATCCTGGCTGACGCCATCTTCAGCGGCGTCAGTGCCTTGCTGCTGACGTTCGGCGCCGGCACGCTGGCGCCCTGGCTCAACTTGCCTGAGGCGCTGTTGCGCGAGACCGGCCTGTTCCTGATCGCCTATGCCTTGCTGGTGGGCTGGCTCGGCACCCGGCAAGCAATGCCGAAGCCGCTGGTGGTCATCGTGATATCAGGCAATGCGGTGTGGACCCTCGCCAGCATCGCGCTGTTGTTCTCTGGCGCGGTGATGCCCAACCTGCTCGGCGAAGCTTTCGTCGCGATCCAGGCGATTGCGGTCGGCGCCCTGGCCGAGTTGCAATATCTCGGCCTGCGCAAGAGCGGCGACGCGCTGGCAGCCTAGAATAATCGCGAAGCAATCCAGACCATGATACAAATCTGGATTGCTTCGTAGCTATCTTCCTCGCAATGACGAAGCCTAAATCTCGGGAGATTTCGCGTGACGTCGGTGCGAGTGAGCGGCACTGAAGGATATGCCGAAGAGGCTGAGGAGCTTTTCAGGGTCTATGAGAGTTTTTCCGCTGCCGACGCGCACCGGGCTGTACTGCATCTGATCCCGACGTCTCCCGGCCGCATTCTCGATATCGGTTCCGGAACCGGGCGTGATGCCGCGTGGTTCGCATCGATGGGCCATCGCGTCGTCGCCGTCGAGCCGACCGATGCGATGCGCATCCCGGCCATGGCGCTGCATCCGTCGCCGCAAATCGAATGGCTCAACGACTGCCTGCCGGATCTGGCATTGCTGCGCGCACGCGGCGAGCGTTTCGACGTCGTCATGCTCAGCGCGGTCTGGATGCATCTCGATGCCGAGCAGCGCGGCCAAGCCCTGCCAAACGTCGCCGCTCTGGTGCGACCGGGCGGCGTCGTCATCATGAAAATCCGGCATGGGCCCGTCCCCGAGGGCCGACGCATGTTCGAGGTGTCGGCCGACGAGACGATCCAGCTTGCGCAGACGCATGGTTTGCATCCGGTTTTGAACCTGTGGACAGAATCCAGGCAGGAGTCGAATCGTCTCGCCGGTATCACCTGGACGAATCTGGCGTTCGTGAAATCGAGCAAATAATGCATTCTTCGTCATGGCCGGGCAAACGCGCCAACGGGTCCGCGCAAAGCGCGGCCGATGACAGGCTCCGCGCGTCTTCGCGCTAGATGTCCCGGCCATCCAGGTCTTCCTTGCTCCTGGACTTTAAGACGTGGATGCCCGGCACAAGGTCGGGCATGACGACTTGGCGACAGGGGCCGGCTTCTTAAGCCGAAGCGCTGTCTTCCCGGCCCTGCTTCTCCCTGGGTTTGGCGGAAATGCGGGACTTCACAACAATCGCCCCGTCGGCCGCGGATTTTCCGCCGTGGCCATTGAAATGCTTGCCGTTCACGCCGTTCGTCTTGGCGCCGTTCAGTTCGTGCTTGTTTTCCCTGGCCTTCGCCGCCTGCTTTTCCGCTTCCCGCAAGGCCTTCTTCTCCGCCTTCAGGGCCTTTCTCTCGGCCCTGGCCTTCAGGCGCGCCCGTTCCGCCCTCGCCTCAGCCCGCTTCTTCTTGCGCTTCTTTTCGCACGCGTCGCATTTGCAGCCGATCGGCTTCAGATAGGCCTTGAAGTAATCGGTGCCGTAATCGTAGTTGATCTCTTCGCCGGGCTCGATGTTCTTGATCGCGCGGATGAAGACCTTGCGCTTGCGCGGGCGGACGTCGGATTCGGCGTTCGGCTTGCAGGCGTGATTGATATAGCGGGCGATGTTTTCGCGCACCGACCCGTCGATGGTCCAGCGGCCATTGAGTTCGAACAGATATTTGTTCTCGACCGCGTCGTCCTTCTTCTTCTTGCAATCCAGCAATGGCCCGAAATAACGGACGATTTTGGTGCCTTTCTTGATGGATTTGGTGGCGAAGAGGCCAAGTCCGGTACGGGAACGGCCAATGCGATACGGTTTTTTTGACGAAATGGCAGGCATGATCGATGAAGGAACTGACACGCTGGTGAGACCAGGAATGGCGAAGCCGGTGTTCTAAGACAATTCCGGATCAATGTCAGGTGTTTCGCGCAACGTCGCCTGAACCTTCCCCAGATTGCGTGGATCAAAACGAACTTGCGTCGATCAAGTTCCCGACGGGCGGCCGACGGTAGTTCGCAGCATCGCGTCCAGTAGCGTTTCGGCGGTAGTGCCTTTCGGCAGCCGCCGCAGAATGTCGGCGAGCCGGCCATCGAGCAGCAGCATGGTGAAACCATGGACCAGCGACCAGGCACGCGCTATGGCGGCGGCCTGCCCGAGCGACAACGCTTGTTCGGAGATTTGCTCATGCAGGCGGGCGCCGACCGCACCGGCGAGCCCCGCAAACGCAGCGCCGGCGGCCTCATGCAGCGACGGCCGCGTCATATCGAGCCGCTCGGCGCGGAACATCAGTCCGTACATGCCCGGATGCGCTTGCGCATAGGCGACATAGGCTTTGGCCCCGGCCAATGCCTTCTCGATTGGCGAGTTGCCCACAGCATCAGCAAGCTCCATCGCCGTGTTGAATTGCCGGAAACCAATCGCGGCGAGTTCGCTCAAAAGCCCGGTGAGGTCGCCGAAATGATGGGTCGGCGCAGCATGCGATACGCCGGCATCGCGCGCCACCGCACGCAGCGTCAGTCCCGCTAGCCCATCGCGTTCGAGCACACGCTCCGCCGCTTCGAGGAGGGCGTCGTGCAGGGCGCCGTGATGATATGGCGTTGCGTCGCTGGCGCCGGGAGCCCGCGGCGGGCCTCGTTTCTGCCCCGCGCGGGACGGCGCAACGCTATTTGCAGCGCGCCGGCGCCGGGCCCGGGCAACTTCGGATTTTCTTGCCATTTCCGCTATATAGGCGATGATTTTGACAGTGTAAAGATTTTGCTTGACGGCTCCAGCCGGGCCCCCTATTCTAATCTTTACGATGTAAAGATAACCTGAGGGGAGCGAGCGATGCAGCAGCAAGCGATGACCGAAGCGGCCCCGACCAATCGAGCACCGATACCTATGGAATGCGATGCGCCGTTTCTCAAGGTCGTGGGCGAATTGCCGCGCGAGCTCAACGGCACGCTTTATCGCAACGGTCCCAATCCGCAATTCGAGGCGCCAGGCGCGCACTGGTTCGTCGGCGACGGCATGCTGCATGCCTTTCGTCTCGAGAACGGCCGCGCCAGTTACCGCAACCGCTGGGTCCGCACCCCGAAATGGCAGGCCGAACACGACGCCGGCCGCGCGCTGTTCGGCGGCTTCGGCCGTAAGCTGCCGGATGCACCGGCATCGACGATCCAGGATGGCGGCGTCGCCAATACCAACATCATCTTTCACGCCGGACGCCTGCTCGCGCTGGAAGAGGGCCATCTGCCAACCGAAATCGAACCCGGCACGCTGAACAGGCGCGGCTACTGCGACTATGATGGCGCCATCGCCGGCCCCTTCACCGCGCATCCCAAGATCGATCCGGCCACCGGCGAGATGGTGTTCTTCGGCTACAATGCCGCTGGCCCGCTGACCCCTGCCCTCTCCTTCGGATCGGTCAATGCATCAGGCGTGGTGACGCGTTTCGATCGTTTCGAGGCGCCTTACGCCAGCATGGTGCATGACTTCATCGT
>DASSGM010000353.1:0-19306 GCA_035693465.1 Bradyrhizobium sp.
GCAAGCCGATCATTATCGACACGGAATTCAACCATCGCCTGGAAGCCTCGATCATGGCGGTGGTGGGCGATCATGCCGAATCCGACGGCTACAACGCGCTCACTCTGCGGACTGCCCTGGGCTGGCGCGAAATTTCGGCCATTCGGGCGTTCTCCCGCTACCTGCACCAGATCCGCGCTCCGTTCAGTCAGGACTACATGTGGGAGACCTTGCGCAAGAACAGCGCGATCACCGCCAGCATCGTCGCTCTGTTCGAGGGCCGCCTCGATCCGCGCCTCGCCACCACGGGCGCGGAGCGCTCGGCACGCGAGACGGCGATCCTCGCGGAGATCGAGGAGCAGCTCAAATCCGTGGCTTCGCTCGACGAAGACCGCATCCTGCGCCGTTTCACCAATCTGGTGCAGGCCACCATCCGCACCAATCTGTGGCAGGTCGGCCAGGACGGACATCCGCGTCCGGTGATCTCCTTCAAGTTCGACGCGCACAAGATCGAGGACCTCCCGGCCCCGCGGCCGCTCTACGAGATTTTCGTCTATTCGCCGCGTGTCGAAGGCATTCACCTGCGGTTCGGCAAGGTGGCGCGCGGCGGTCTGCGCTGGTCCGACCGGCCGCAGGATTTCCGAACCGAGATCCTGGGTCTGGCCAAGGCACAGCAGGTCAAGAACGCCGTGATCGTGCCGGTCGGCGCCAAGGGCGGCTTTGTGCCCAAGCGCCTGCCGGCGCCCTCCAATCGCGACGCCTGGATGGCGGAAGGCACTGAAACCTATCGCATCTTCATTCGCTCGCTGCTCGAACTGACCGATAATCTCGATGGTGACACCATAGTGCCGCCCGACGATACCGTCCGGCACGATGGCGATGACCCCTATCTGGTCGTCGCGGCCGACAAGGGCACCGCCACCTTTTCCGACATCGCCAACGCTGTCTCGGCCGAGAAGGGCCATTGGCTTGGCGATGCTTTCGCCTCCGGCGGCAGCCAGGGCTATGACCACAAGAAGATGGGCATCACGGCGCGTGGAGCGTGGGAGGCCGTCAAACGCCATTTCCGCGAGCTCGGTACCGATATCCAGACCGCGCCCTTTACCGCCGTCGGCGTCGGCGACATGTCCGGCGACGTTTTCGGCAATGGCATGCTGCTCTCGCCGGTGACTAGGCTTGTCGCGGCTTTCGATCACCGCGACATCTTTATCGATCCCCTGCCCGACCCGGCCATCAGCCACGCCGAGCGCCTGCGCATGTTCAATCTGCCGCGGTCGAGCTGGCAGGATTACAACAAGTCGCTGATCTCGCAGGGCGGCGGCGTATTCTCGCGTTCGCTCAAGGCAATCCCGCTCGCGCTGGAAGTGCGGGCCTTGCTCGATCTCGACAAGCCGCAAGCGACGCCCTTCGAGGTGATGACTGCAATCCTGAAGGCACGCGTCGACCTCCTCTGGTTTGGCGGCATCGGCACTTATATCCGCGCTTCGGGAGAGAGCGACGATCATGTTGGCGATCGTGCCAACGATCCGATCCGTATCGCGGGCACGGATGTGCGCGCCCGGGTGATTGGCGAAGGCGCCAATCTCGGCGTAACTCAGCGCGGCCGCGTCGAAGCGGCGCAGAAAGGCATCAAGCTCAATACCGACGCGATCGACAATTCGGCCGGGGTCAACACCTCCGACGTCGAGGTCAATCTCAAGATCGCGCTCGCGCGTCCCGAACGCGATGGGCGCCTCAGCCAGAATGATCGCAACAGCCTGCTTGCCGCCATGACCGACGAGGTCGGCACGCTGGTTCTGCGCAACAATTATCTGCAGACGCTGGCGCTTTCGCTGGCGGAACGCAAGGGCCTAGCCGAGACCGGCTTCCTCACCCGCCTGATGCAATCGCTTGAGCGGCGCGGCCTGCTTGACCGCGCCGTGGAGTTCCTGCCGGACGATGTAGCGATCGCCGAGCGTACCCGGCGCGGCCAGCCCTTTACGCGGCCGGAACTCGCCGTGCTGCTCGCTTACGCCAAGCTGACGCTTTACGACGACCTGCTCGTCACCAGCGTGCCCGACGATCCCTATCTCTCCCGCGAATTGTCCGAGTACTTCCCACACGAGGTGCGGGACAGATTCCCCGATTCGGTAGAACACCATCGCCTTCGGCGGGAGGTTATCTCGACCAACCTCGCCAATGCCGTGATCAATCGTGGTGGCCCGGCTTGCGTCGTGCGCCTGATCGACGAGACGGATGCCGACGTGGCCACCATCGTCAGGGCCTTCGTAGCGGTGGATGAATCCTACGGCCTCAAGCGGCTGAACGAAGCGATTGATGCGCTCGATAACAAGATCGAGGGTCAATTGCAGCTTGGCCTCTACGCCTCGGTTCAGGATCTCCTGTACTCCCGCATGGTTTGGTACTTGCGCAATGTCGATTTCAGCGCTGGCCTGGATGCGGTGATCTCGCGCTTCAGTGCCAGCATCCGTGAGATCGCCGCCGGGCTTGACAATACCCTGCCGCAGGACATGCGGGCCGTGCGTAGCAAGCGCCGGCAGGACCTGAGTGATGGCGGAGTGCCGGTGGAACTTGCCGGCGAACTCGCCGACCTCAACGTGCTGGTTTCAGCACCCGATATCGTGACGGTCGCCGGACACACCAACCGTGCCATTGGCGATACGGCTGCGACCTTCTTCGCCGCCGAGGCCAATTTCCGTCTCGACCGCATCATCGCCGCCGCGCGCAGCGTGCCGGCGAACGATTATTTCGAGCGTCTCGCTATCGACCGCGCCCTCGACCAGATCGCAGCCGCTGAAAGAAGACTGGTCGCGGATATGCTGCCAACCGGCCAGTCCGGCCAGCAGGCCGCCGAGAGTTGGATCGCGGCCCATCCTGAAGCGACCCGCATCCGTCGTTCGGTCGACGAGATCGCTGCCAGTGGCCTTACGCTTGCCAAGCTGACGGTGGCGGCGAATTTGCTGGGGGATTTGGTGAAGGGCTGAGCGAGACGAGTTGCACACCAACGCAGCGGCTTGAGCTTCGCGCGGCCACAGAGCAGCGGCGGCGTCGAATACCTGCCGGTGGGGCGGCATTCGGGCGAAGAAAGTGTCGGCTGGATATTTTTCAAGGATGATCCGATCCGTGGTTTCCATCTGCCTGGCTGGCGACGCCTGCTGATCGCACCCGTCTCCAAGCAAATTCCCTGGTATCAGGGAATTTTACAGGGAATTAGCGCCAAGAAATCCCTGCGCTGCAGCCACTTATCGAGCAATTCCCTACGAAAATTAACAGGGAAAATATTGCAGGTAACAGGGAATTCTTATCGGCTAACAGGGAATTTCACTAAAAACATCGCGCGATTGGCTTGATCGCACTTCTATGTCTCGCGGCGAGGTGTAACCAGCCGAGTGCCCGACCTTCCAGCAATCCCTTAGTCGGACCGTCGCTCATGAGCCGGCTCATCATCCGCAATAGCGCGCCAGGCTGCGCCTTCTAGATCGTCATATTGACCGCTTTTGAGCGACCAGAGAAAGCCTAGCAGCCCAATGAGCCCGAGCCCCAGCGCCAAAGGCACCAGAATCACCAGCACTTCCATCACGCGCCCCCATCCGCAGGGCGGCGCGCGCGAAGCGCGTTCAACATCACGAGCAACGACGAGCCGGACATTGCGACCGCGGCGATGAGAGGCGTTACAAACCCGGCAATCGCGATGGGAACCGCCAGAAGGTTGTATCCGACCGCGAGCCAAAGGTTTTGCCGCATCAGCTGCAACGCCTTGCGCGAAAAGTCGATTGCGGCGACCACGGGAGCAAGCGGTTTGCCCAGGAACACCAGATCGGCTGTGCATTGGCTTAGGTGCGCGGCATTGACGGGCGACGTCGAAACATGTGCCGCCGCGAGCGACGGGGCGTCGTTCAGGCCGTCGCCGACCATCATCACCTTAAAGCCTTGCCGTTTCAGATCGTCAATGCGCGCGATCTTGTCCGCCGGGGTCACGCCGGCGCGCCACTCGCAAATTCCGAGCGTTTGCACGGCGGCCCGAACGGCCGGCTCCCGATCACCTGAGAGAATTTCAACCATGATCCCTCGCGCCTGGAGCGCTGACACCGTTGCTTGCGCATCCGGGCGCAGACGCTGCCGAACCGCAAATACATACTGCGCATCCCCTCGGCTGAAGGCGACGACCGACGCCTCAGGATCGAGGCTCAGAATTTCGTTCGCCAATTGATCCGCCTTGCAGAAAGAAGGCCGTCCCAGCCTTACCTCTTCCCCATCGAAGACACCGCGAACGCCCTGCCCTGGCTCTTCTACGACATCAGCGAGCGGCGCTTTGGCGTGGGAGGCACGCGCCACGGCGGTTGCGACGGGATGACGGCTGGCCAGCGCAAGCCGGCCTGCGAGATCAAACACCTCCTTGGGAACGCTCGTTGAATTCACCACATCGAGTTCGGGTAATGTCAACGTTCCCGTCTTATCGAAGATAATCCAGTCGACGTCCGCCAGGCGTTCGATCGAATCGCCAGAATTTAGCAGTACGCCGGCCCTGAACATCGCGCCGGACGCAACGGTCTGCACGGTCGGGATCGCAAGGCCGAGCGCACATGGACAGGTGATGATCAAAACCGCAATAGCCGTGATGACACCATCATGCCAGGTCGCGCCGGCAAGCACCCAGCCAATCATCGTCAGCAGCGCGGTGGCATGGACGACCGGGGCATAAAGCCGCGACGCCCGATCCGCCAATTGCACATAGCGGGAGCGAGCCTGCAGCGCATTGTCAAGCAGCCGCGTGATCTCCGCAAGCAGCGTGCCTTCCGATGCCGCCGAAACCCGGATGCGCAACGTACCTGAGACGTTGACCGCTCCCGCGTACACCGGAGTGCCGAGTTCCACCGTTGCATACAGCGTCTCGCCGGTGATGAGGCTCTGATCGATCTCAGACCTTCCCTCGATCACCGTTCCATCGACGGCGCATCGTTCACCCGGACGCAGCAGGACAATGTCACCGGGCCTGATAGCTGCGACCGGTACTTCTGAAATTTCGTCGGGCCCGACGAACTTGGTTGCAGTCTCGGCCTTGAGCGCCGCGAGGTTTCCGGCGACCGCCCGGGTTCGCCGCCGCATGCTCTGGTCGAGATAGCGCCCTACCAGCAAAAATGTCAGCAGCATGATCGCCGCATCGAAATAAGCATGCTCGGCGTGATTCACCGTCTCGATGACCGACATGCCAAGTGCCAGGATAACGCCGATGCTGATCGGAACGTCCATATTGACGTTGCGCGTGCGTAATGCCCGCCACGCGGAGCGGAAGAACGGCTGCCCGGCATAGGCGGCGGCCGGCAGCACAATCAGCGCAGACAGCCAGTGAAAAAAATCGCGCTGTTCCGGAATCATGTCGCTGACATTGCCGGACCACACCGGAATCGACAGCATCATCACGTTCATGGTGGCGAATACCGCGACGCCGAGGCAGCGCAGCAGGAAGCGCGATTGCTCGGTTTCTGCGGCTTCTGCACCCGCGGTTTCAAACGGGTAGGCCTTGTACCCGAGCTCGGCGAGCCGATCAATGAAACGGGCGGGGTCAAGCGCGCCCTCCTTCCATTCCAGCGCCACCCGGCGGTCGGTCAGATTGACGCGCGCGAGCGTCACGTCGGGTATCGAGGAAAGCCCACGTTCGATCTTCGACATGCAGCCAGCGCAATTGACGCCTTCGACAGCCAGATCGATATGTGCGAGACCGGAGCCTGCGTCCTTGACGTAATGTGAGTAGTCTCGCGTCGCCTGCATGATGCGGCCTTTCTAATTCAGGAGAACGCGGTTCTTCGACAGGAACATCCGCCGTCCCGCCGCGTCGCCCTCGAGCACCAGGTCCCATTGCCCGGGCGCGATCGGCGCCGCGCTGCCGCGATAAACGCCGATCCCGGTTTCCGCCAAAGTGACCGGCTGATCGGCCCGCCGGTCGGTCGGACGTTCGAAGCGACCCTTGAACTTCAAGCCGGACATCGGCCGGCCCTGGTGATCTCTCGCATCCACCTGCAGAATAGCGCCGCCGTCCGGCGCGCGCTCGATATGCGCGTCGACCTGCCAGTTTCGCGCATTCTGGTCGTGAGCGGCCGCGATCTCATTTTCGTACGCCAAGCTGGCGCGGTAGGCGCTATCGACGTCGCTGCCGGGTAACGTCACGATGGCGAGCTTCATCATCACCATGTTGACGCCGATCACGACGCCGAAGAACGCGACCAATATGAATAGCACCTTGCGTCCGGTCAGCGGCTTCGACGAAACGGATGGTCCGCGCATTTAAATCCCCTACGATCTCATGGAGAGACGAAATTGTCGGTTGCGGATGCTACCTCGCCAAGGCCGATATCGGTGACCCGGAATCGTACCGGGATCGATTTCTCGGGATTGCGCTCGGAGGGTGCGGTGACGAGCAGGCGGAGTTCAGTGGTCTGGTCCCGCCCGAGAATGATCATCGGCCTATCCGGCGTCACGGAATCGACTCCGACAACGTGGAGCACCGCGTTATTCGGTCCATCGATGTCGATCGCGATCACGCGATCGAAGCCGCGCTTGTTTAAAAGCCGAACCGTATAGGCGTTGCGAATGGATCCGTCGCTCAGTTTCACGGCGACCGGATTGCGATCGTGCAATATGTTGATGTCGAGCAGCGACCGTGTCAGCAGAGCATATAGCATGATCGAGCCGACGCCGGCGATCATCGCGCTGTAGACGATGGTGCGCGGCCTGACGATGCGGTAGATCGGCGGCTTGCCGGCCCGACGCCGCTGGATATTGATGTCGTTGTCATATCCGATCAGCCGGGGTTCCCTGCCGATCTTCTTCATCACGGTGTCGCAGGCGTCGATGCACAGGCCGCATTGAATGCAGTCGAGTTGCGGGCCGTTGCGGATATCGATTCCGGTTGGGCAGACGGCGACGCACTGGTAGCAATCGATGCAATCGCCGACCGGCTCGCCAAGCGCCCGCAATTCGTTCGCTTTCTTCAGCGAGGTGCGCTTTTCACCGCGGTCGTATCTGTAGGTGACGTTGAGCGCCCATTCGTCAGTGAGCGCCGCCTGGATGCGCGGCCACGGGCACATGTAAACGCAGACTTGCTCGCGCATGAAGCCGGCGAGCAGGTAGGTCGTCGCCGTCAGTATCGCGATCCAGATATAGGCCAGCATCGGCGCCTGGAAAGTGGCAAGCTGCTTCACCAGCGTCGGTGCATCGTTGAAATAGAGAACCCAGGCGCCGCCGGTCCACCAGGCAATCATCAGCCAGATCGAGTGTTTCAGGGTGATTTCCGCGAAACGCTGCAGCTTCAGCGTGCCACGCGCGGCGTCTTTTCTCATGCGCTCGCGACGGTCGCCCTCGACCAGGCGCTCGATGGCGTAGAACAGATCCGTCCACACGGTTTGTGGGCAGAGATATCCGCACCAGATCCGTCCGCCCACCGAATTCATCAGAAACAGCGTAATGGCGGCGACGATCAGTAGTCCGGTGAAATAGTAAACCTCTTGCGGCCACAGCTCGATGAAGAAGAAGTAGAAGCGGCTGTTCGGGAGATCGACCAGCACCGCCTGACTAGGCGCGCCCAGCCCGCGATTCCATCGCACGAATGGCAACAGGTAATAGACGCCGAGGCAGAGTGCCATCAGGCCCCATTTGATGCGGCGGAATGTTCCCGAAACACTCTGCGGATAGACTTTCTTGCGGGCTGCATAAAGCGGCTCGTAATCGTCAAATTCCACCGCAATAGGGGCTATGGGCTTGTTCATCGGCGGCAATCATCTCGCATCTACAATCGAGCGTAGACCCAACATCAGATGCGCAGTTGATCCACCTCAAACGACGGGCAAGGGACCACAGATCCCTTGCCCGTTGGCCCCCGTCACCGCCCCCCGCCGAGCGAATGAACGTACACCGCCAGCGCCTTGACGGTAGAGGGATCGAGACGGCCGACCCAGGCCGGCATTACGCCGGAACGGCCGTTGGTAATTGTCTCGATAAGCGTCGCCTCATCGGAACCGTAGAGCCAGATCTTGTCGGCGAGATTTGGCGCGCCGAGCTCCTGGTTGCCCTTGCCGGCATCGCCATGACATACCGCGCAATTTTCCGCGAAGATTTTTGCGCCCGCCTTGTCGTCATATCCCTGCCTGGTCGGCAAGCCTGACAACGACCGAACGTAATTGGCGACCGTGACGATCTGATCCTTTTTCAGAACCCCTTCCTTGCCGAACGCAAGCATTGCTCCTTCGTGAGTTTTCGCATGCCCCGAGCGGGCACCGAACTGAATTGTCTGCATGATCTGATCGAGCGTACCACCCCACAGCCAATCGTCATCGTTCAGGTTGGGATAACCCTTCGCGCCGGCGCCACCGCTTCCGTGGCATGGCGCGCAATTATCGCCGAACGCCGTCTTGCCACGGGCGCGCGCGAGGGCGAGCAACGCCGGATCTTTCTCGATATCCGCAAGGGAAGCCGCGCCAAGCGCAGCCATCTTGTCGCCGCGGATCCTTTCCAGATTTGCAAGTTCCACGGCAACGTCGGCACGCGACGAATAGTGCAACAGACCGGTGGTGTGGCTCCACAGCATCGGCCACGCCGGATACACGACCCAGTACCCGATAGCCCAGACGATGGTCAGGTAAAAAGTTATAACCCACCAGCGCGGCAGCGGCGTGTTCAGTTCCTTGATGCCATCCCACTCGTGACCTGTAGTGGTTTTGCCGGAGATGTTGTCGACATCCTTGTGCTCGGCCATGATCTGTCATTCCTCCCGCAACGGCATTCTCGATGCCTCGTCGAAGGTCGCCTGGTTGCGAGGCCAAAGCGCATAAGTCACGATCGCGATAAATATTCCGACAAAGATCGGCGTCCAGAAAGTCGCAACGAAATCCGATGCAAAA
Source organism: Bradyrhizobium sp. (assembly GCA_035693465.1). Taxonomy (GTDB): domain Bacteria; phylum Pseudomonadota; class Alphaproteobacteria; order Rhizobiales; family Xanthobacteraceae; genus Bradyrhizobium. The sequence continues at coordinate 8,874 of DASSGM010000353.1, forward strand.
TTCTGAACTGTCAGGATTGCTTTCATCGTTGATGCCTTCTCAGCGAAGATTTGCTTTTTCGTTGTAGAGCTTGAAGTCGACCAGCGTGCCGAGCATCTGCAAGTAGGCGATCAGCGCGTCCATTTCGGTAGGCATGCCCGGCTTGCCATCAAAATTGCGGGCGACAGCCTTCGGATAGCGCTTCGTGAAGCCGTCCGCCCCGGCATTGTCCGGATCGGCCTGGGCCTTCAGATCGGCAACCGCGTTGGCAATCTGATCGTCCGAATAGGGTACGCCGACGGCACGGCTAGTCCGCAGATGGTCTGCGATCGTCCCGGTATCGACTTCCGTCACGGCCAGAAACGGATATCCGGGCATCACCGATTGGGGGACGATGGCACGCGGATTCGTCATATGCGTAACATGCCATTCATCGGAATATTTGGCGCCGACCCGCGCGAGATCAGGCCCGGTTCGCTTCGACCCCCACTGGAAGGGGTGGTCGTACATACTCTCCGCCGCCAGCGAGAAGTGGCCGTAGCGTTCGACCTCATCGCGCAATGGCCGGACCATCTGCGAGTGGCAGAGATAACAGCCTTCGCGGACGTATATGTTGCGGCCTGCCAACTCAAGCGGAGTGTATGGCCTGACACCATCGACCACCTCGATCGTGCTCTTCAGGTAAAACAGTGGAGTAATCTCGACGAGGCCACCGATCGCGATCACCGCGAGTATTCCCGCGATCAGGATGATCGAGTTCTTTTCGAAGATGTGGTGCCGTGTCCAGAATGACATTTTAACCGCCTCTCATTCCGCCGGCTGAAGAGCGAGTGGCGACTCAACCTCGGCCGCGCCAGCGCGCACCGTCATCCAGAGATTGTACGCCATGATCAGCGAGCCGATCAGGAACAGCGCTCCTCCCGCGGCACGGATGATGTAAAATGGATGCATTGCTTCTACGGTCTCTATGAAGGAATATTCAAGAAAGCCGAGCGAGGTATAGGCTCGCCACATCAGGCCTTGCAAAATCCCGGATACCCACATCGCAGAGATGTAGAGTACGATACCAATGGTCGCGATCCAGAAATGCCAGTTAACGAGCTTGAGGCTGTAAAGTCCCTTGCGATCCCAGAGCCAGGGCACCAGGCAGTAGAGCGCGCCGAACGAGACAAATCCAACCCAGCCCAGTGCGCCTGAATGAACGTGGCCGATGGTCCAGTCCGTGTAGTGGCTGAGCGAATTGACGACCTTGATAGACATCATCGGACCTTCGAAGGTCGACATGCCGTAGAAGGCAACCGACACCACCAGCATGCGCAGCACTGGATCGGTGCGAAGCTTGTCCCAGGCACCCGACAGCGTCATCAGGCCGTTGATCATGCCGCCCCAGGACGGCATCCAGAGCATGATCGAAAAGGTCATGCCGAGGGTCTGTGCCCAGTCCGGAAGCGCCGTGTAGTGCAGATGATGCGGGCCTGCCCAGATGTAGAGAAATATCAAAGCCCAGAAGTGGATGATCGAGAGACGGTACGAGTAAATCGGCCGCTCGGCCCGCTTCGGAATGAAATAGTACATGATGGCAAGAAAGCCGGCGGTCAGGAAGAAGCCTACGGCATTGTGCCCGTACCACCACTGGAACATCGCATCCTGAACGCCCGCCCAGGCAATGTATGACTTCGAGCCAAATACCGAGACCGGCAGTGCTGGATTATTTCCGAGGTGAAGGACCGCGATGGTGACGATGAAGGCAAGATAGAACCAGTTGGCAACAAAGATGTGCGGCTCCTTGCGCTTCACCAGCGTCATCAGGAACACCAAAAGATACGTCACCCAGACAATCGTCAGCCAGAGGTCGGCGTACCATTCGGGCTCGGCATATTCCTTCGACTGCGTTACCCCGAGAAGGTAACCGGTACCAGCAATGAGAATGAAAAAGTTGTAGCCGACGACGACAAACCACGGCGCAAGGTCGCCGGCGAGACGAACCCGCGAGGTCTTTTGAACCACGTAGAACGATGTCGCGATCAGGACATTGCCGCCGAACGCAAAGATCACGGCCGACGTATGGAGCGGCCGCAGCCGGCCAAAACTCGTCCAGGGCAGATCGAAATTAAGCGCCGGCCATGCCAGTTGCGAAGCAATCACAAGCCCCACGGCAAATCCCGCGATTCCCCAGAACACCGCCATGAAAGCCGAGAACTTGATCGGGCCCAGATTGTAGTTGGGCCGACCATTGATCTCCTGGGGTGGCAGGGATGAAGGACGGTCAAAATAGCGATTAAGAATGACAAAAACCGCCGCAATGCTGCCCGCAGCACTGAGCGAGGCATGGAACGCGAACGCTGCATCGAGAGCCTTGGCCGCGGCAATCAAGCAAAGAAATGCCGCGGCTAAGAAAAACGCGATAAGACCGGCTTCGCCGTGGGTCATCCATTTCATGGATTGAGATTGGTTCATTTGTCGATTCTCTTCCGGAGCTGCGCCTGAGCATCAGCCGTAATTCCGCCGCCGATGATTTGATCGAGATCAATCTTGTTCGGAAATACTGGCGCAGCGCGGTTCGTCGCTGGTAGCAAGTTGACTAGAAGCTGCGGCGTTTTCTGCTGCGCCTGGCCGGTCCCTGCCGCGCCGGTTCGGTCTGAAAATTGCCCCAGATCAACACGCCGGCAAACACCACGAACACCGATACCACAGCTGCAGAAATCAGAATCGAATCTATGGGCATAGCGATCTCCCCTTGATGACGAGCCCAATATGCCGAAGCGGCGGACGCGGTCTTTGATGCGGATCAAACGGCAGACAAAACCGAGTGCGCGAGGAATCACCGCCTGCGCGATCGTGGCAGGGTTGCCCTGCACTAAAGGAGATCCTAGTGCCACTCCAAGCTGAGCGGGCTGTAGCAGGATCGGGCGCACTCGCGGAGTCGGTCACGCCCCGATGGATCGTCCGCGCGCTCGTTGATGCAGATCAATACCCGTCGGCTACGCCGCGCTATCTCGACTTGTCTGCTAAAGTCACAATAAGAGACCGCAATGCTGCGCTCTGCCCTGCGCCAGGCCCTCGCCACGCTGATGCTGATGACTCCGGCGCTGGCGGCCTCACCTGCCGAACAGCGCGGCAAGACGTTCGCGCTCAACAATTGCGCGCGGTGCCATTCCATCGATCGAGTGAGTCAAAGTCCGCTCAGGATCGCGCCACCATTCCGAACCCTGCATCTGCGCTACCCTGTAGAAACCCTGGGCGAGGCTTTGGCCGAAGGCATCGAAACCGGTCACCCGACGATGCCGGCGTTCCAGCTCGATCCTGACCAGATCAATGACCTGCTGTCATACTTGAAGACCCTCGAATAGCGTCGGCTGCGTGGTCTTGCTGCTACTGCAGCGCGTGGACGGTCCAGGCGATCATTTCCTTCGCAATGCGACCGAACGCATCGTTGAACGCGGCGACGGCTGCCGACGGCTCGACGTTATCGACCTTTTGTCCTTCCTCGAACACGCGCGATGCGACGACTTGTCCGTTTTTGTCGAGAATTCTCGCCGACAATCCGATCTCAGCCGTCGGATCCGAGTCCCCTGCAATCCGGAAACGCCTGACGTCGACCAGAAGCTGGAAGTCGGTCTGACCGATATCCGCGGCGCGTAGCGGCGCATGAGCAATATCGTAGTTCTCGAAGCTCTCGATCAATCTGGCCTGCAATAGCTTCGGAATGCTGTCGGCCCACAACGCCTCCGCGAAGCCGGGAACGTCCTTCGCAGGCGAGAACAAAAACCGCTGCGTCTCCAGCATGGCTACCGCGGTAGGTTCCGGAATCGCCCATTGTCCCTTGATGGTCATGCTCGGGCCCGCGAATCCCTGAGCGGCGCGCAGATCATAAGTGATTTTGGGCGCCGCCAACGCGCCGCCGCCCGTCATCTTTTCGAGACCGGCGACGATACCATCGAGTTTGCCGGTATTTCGCGCCAAGCCCTCGGAGAAAACCTGAAGGTTGGCAATGGTGCTCTTCAGTGGCCCGGAATTCTCGGCTAACACCGAATCCACGCGACGCAATGCATCGCGGGCAGCTTGCGTCATGCCTTGGCCTGCCCCGGGTTCGGCAATCAGGGTCGACACCTCGCCGGAACTCGCCAACAGCATGCCACCTTCCAGCGCGATCACGGGAACGCCGGTCAGGCCCTGGAATTCCAGACTGACCTTGGTGTCGGATCGTACCGGGGTAGACGAGGACACCGAGATCGTTGCATTGACTCGACGCGGGTTGTCTGGCGCCAGACCTAGATCGGTCACCTCGCCAACGCGAATTCCGTTGAACAGTACGGCGGCGCCTACCAGGAGCCCCGGCACCGAGCCATCGAACTGAACGTGATAGGTCGCGCGTGGACCGAGGCCGCCGGTATTGTGGAGCCAGTACACGAAGCCGAACACGGCGGCGATGGCCGCCAGCACGAAAGTGCCGACAACGACGAAAGGAGCGCGGGTTTCCATTTGTCTAGCTCGCTTTGGGTTGCAGCATCTGGGAGCGCTTGCCGTGAAAATAGGCCTTTACCCAAGGATGCTCGGATTGAAGCAACTCGCGCATCGGTCCGATGGCGACGATCTTGCTATCCGCCAGCGCCGCGACGCGATCGCAGACGGTATTAAGGCTGGCGAGATCATGGGTGACCATGAACACTGTCAACCCTAGGGTTTTCTGCAATGTCTTGATCAGGGCATCGAAATCGCCCGCCGCGATCGGATCCAGGCCCGAGGTTGGCTCATCGAGAAACACGATCGCGGGATCGAGCGCGAGCGCGCGGGCCAGCGCCACGCGTTTCGTCATGCCGCCCGACAATTCGGAAGGAAACTTGTCGCCGTCCTCCGGCGTCAGCCCGACCATTTCGAGCTTGGCGGTGGCGATCTCGTCCATCAACGTATCCGACAGCACCAAATTCTCGCGCAACGGAAACTGGATATTCTGCCGCACGGTCAGCGATGAAAACAGCGCGCCCTGCTGGAACAGAACGCCCCATCTCCCCGCGACACTCTGGGGGCTCCGGTCCTGGGCGCCGCCGATCGCCGCGCCCATGACCTCGATCTCTCCACTTCGCCGCGGGACCAGCCCGATAATGGTCCGCATCAGCACCGACTTGCCGCCACCGGAAGCGCCGACCAGGCCCAGGATCTCGCCTCTGCGCACATCGAGTGACAGATGGTCGATCACGACATGCCGGCCAAAGCCAACCACAAGGTCGCTCACCCGGATCGCAAACTGCAGCGCGGATTCCTTCATCGCTACATTCCGATCGATGCGAAAAACACCGCAAACAGTCCATCGATAACGATCACCAGAAAGATCGATTTCACCACCGATGTCGTCGTCTGTTTACCGAGCGACTCCGCACTTCCCTTCACCCGCAAGCCTTCGCTGCAGGCGACAATGCCGATCACCAGCGCCATAAATGGCGCCTTGATAAGGCCGACTTCAAAATGGGTAACGGATACGGCATCGTGCAACCGGGCAATGAAGATCGCGGGTCCCATGCCGCCATAGAACCATGCCACCAGGCCGCCGCCGTAGAGCGCGGCCATCGATCCGATAAAGGCCAGAATCGGAAGCGCGCAAATCAGCGCGATGACGCGGGGCAGCATCAAGACTTCGACAGGGTCAAGGCCCATGGTCGACAGGGCGTCGATTTCCTCACGCATCTTCATCGAACCAAGCTCGGCGGTGTAGGCGCTCCCCGAGCGGCCGGCGACCATGATGGCGACGATCAAAACCCCAAGCTCGCGCAGCACCAGGATGCCGACCATATCGACGACGTACGAATCAGCGCCAAATTTGCGGAAATGGAAGATGCCTTGCTGCGCGATGATCGCGCCGATCAGGAAGGTGATCAGTACTATGATCGGAATCGCCTGCCAGCCGACTCTGTAAACCTGATAGACAAGAGACGTCAGCCGCAATGATCGCGGCCTGCGCAGCACGCCAAAGAGGGCGACAAATAGCGAGCCCAGCATCTGCAGGAACACGGTGAGGTCTTCCGTGGCACTGATCGCGGAGCGGCCGATGTCGTTCACCTTGACCAGGACAGGGTTTCGCGCGGGCACCGGAGCAGGATTGTGACGATTGACTTGACGAACTTCCTCGATCAGACCGGCATAGTTGTCGGCAACGCCGACCACATCGGCGCGATGCCCGGCTGACGTTGCCCGCCGCGACATTTTCTCGAGCAGCCAGGCCCCGAGCGTATCGAGCTCGCGCACCTCGGTCATATCCACCTTCACGCTCTTCGACCGGTCAAGCTGCGGAGTCACGGTGTCGGAGAGCGATTCCAAGGTCGTAACATTGGCTGCGGTCCATGACCCGCATGGACGCAACTCAAGCACATCGCCCGTCGCTGCGGCCGTTAACAGAGGTGGACTCGTCAATGTCTGCATCCTCTTCAATGCAACACTTATTTCTTAAATCCCCGCGCAGCATGCACGTTGACCTGCCTCAAAACAGACAACGGTCCGGCCCGGCGCTGTTGGCGCAAATCACCAACCGCGTTGCATCCATATCGCACCTCTAACGTCGCCGGTGCCCACAGAACTGCGCATTCGCGCGGATTTCGTTCGCTTCCATCGATTCAAAGCGTGAGCCTTACGTTGCACACGGCGTGTTCGACGGGATCCGTCTTCACCTCGAAACCAATTTCCCGGCACATTTGCAACATCACGGTGTTCTCTTGAAGGACCTCGCCCGAAATGGCTTTGAGTCCTTCCGATTTCGCGTATTCGATCATCAGCTGCATTAATGCCCAGCCCAGCCCCCTCCCCTTGAGATCGGACCGGAGCAGGATCGCGTATTCGCCGCTCTCATAGATCGAATCCGAGTGTATCCGAACAACGCCGACCAGCTCATTGGTGGCTTCGTCGAACGCGACAAAGGCCATCGCGCGGGCGTAATCGAGCTGCGTCAAACGTGCGATGAACTCATGGGTAAACTGCTTCATCAGCGCAAAGAACCGGAGCCGTAGATCATTGCTGGTGACGTGGCGCAAAAATTCATGGATCAGCGGTTCGTCCTCGGGACGAATCGGGCGCACAAAGACCCGCCAGCCGTCCTTAATCTTGAGGTGCCGTTGCCATTGTGACGGATATGGCCGTACCGCAAAGTTGGCAGGACCCGAGCCTGCGAACTTTCGCTCCACCCGCCCAACTGCGACGCGTGCATCGACTGCCACTACTCCTGTCTCATCTGCCAGCAGGGGATTGATGTCCAGCTCGCGAATTTCAGGAATATCCGCGGCCATCTGCGCGAGCTTGACCAGAACCATCGCGACGGTGTCCTGCTTGACCGCCTGCACATCCCGGTAGGCGCGTAGTAGCCGCGAGACGCGGGTGCGCTCGATCAGATCACGGGCCAATTGCAGGTCGAGCGGCGGAAGCGCCAAGGCCTTGTCGTTGATGATCTCGACAGCCGTGCCTCCCCGGCCGAATACAATGACGGTGCCAAAGGTCGGATCGTCGGCGAGGCCTAGGATCAGCTCGCGCGCCTTTGGCCGCACCACCAACGGCTGCACGATGACGCCTGATATCCGCGCCTCTGGTCGAAGCACCTTCGCCCGAGCAAGGATATCTGCTGTCGCCGCACGCACTGCTTCGGGGCTGGTGAGATTGAGCACGACGCCGCCGACGTCGGATTTGTGAACAATGTCTCTCGACGCGATTTTGAGTACTGCGGTGGCACCTTGTGCGAACAGCGCGGAGGCGTGAGCGACGGCTTGCTCGGGATCGGAGGCCGCGAACGTCGGCACCATCTCGATTTCATAGGCTTCGAGTAGCAGCTTGATCTCGATCGGATCGAGCCATTGGCGACCGTCGGAAAGCGCCGCGGTGACGATCTGCCGCGCGGCATCAATATCCGGCGCAAACTCGTTAGGCATGGCCGGCGGGACCTGCGCCAGCGCCGCCACCACCTCGCGATGCCTTACCAGATGCATGAATCCCCGCACCGCATCATCCTCGGTGGGATAGTTCGGAATCCCCGCGCCGCTTAGCAAATCGATGACCTTCTGGCCCGCGCCGACCCAGACCGCGAGCACCGGCTTGGCCGTGCCGCGGCACTGCTGGCGGTACTTGCTGACCAGGCTGGTCGCGGTAGCGGCAATTTCGTCAGCCGGAGCAATTGCGCTCTGAACATTCATCACCAGAATCGCGTCGTTGTTCGGGTCGGCCAGCAGCACCTCGAGTGCCGCCGCATAACGTGCCGCGTCGGCATCGCCAACAATATCGATGGGATTGGATCCGGACCATGTCGGTGGCAGGACTGCGTCGAGCTTCTCTCGAGTAGCAGGCGTGATTGCAGCGGGTATTCCGCCCAGCTCGACCAACCGATCGACCGCAAGGACACCTATTCCGCCGCCGTTCGTCAGGATCGCCAGCCGTTTTCCCGGAGGCGATTCGACGCGCCCAAGCGTCTCGGCGCAGTCAAACAGCTCGCGAAGATCCGACACCCGGAGGATTCCAGCGCGGCGGAATGCAGCATCATAGACCGCATCCGAGCCGGCCAGCGCGCCGGTATGGGTCGCAGCAGCCTTCGCGCCTTGCGCCATGCGGCCGGATTTGACCACGACGACCGGCTTGACCCTTGCGGCGGCGCGCGCCGCGGACATGAATTTGCGGGCGTCCTTGATCGCTTCGACATAGAGAAGGATGGCTCGGGTCTTGCTATCAAGCGCAAAATAATCGAGCAGATCGGCGATATCGACGTCGAGCTGGTCGCCGATGGAAACAATTCCAGAAAAACCCACTGCGCGCTGCGCCGCCCAATCCACCATGCCAGCGGCAATGGCGCCCGACTGAGAGATCAGCGCCAGATTTCCCGGATCCGGCATGTGCGCGGAGAAACTTGCATTGAGATTTGCACCCGGCATCATGACGCCAAGACAATTGGGCCCGATCAGCCGCATTCCATATTTATGCGCGGCGCGTTCGGCAGCGTCCGCCAGCGATCCGGCGCCGTGGCCAAGGCCCGCACTGACAATCAAAGCGCCTGCCACGCCCCGCTGTCCTGCCTCATCGATGAGGCCAACGACCGCGGCGGCCGGCGCAGTAATAACCACGAGTTCGGGCACGTACGGCAATTTGCCAAGACTGTCGACCGACGCTACGCCGTCGACCTCGGGATAGTGCGTGTTGACTAACCCAAAATCGCCTTTGAATTTCGCCTTGCGAATATTGTGCAGAATCGCTCGTCCAACGGATCCCGGCCGAGGGCTGGCACCGACCAGGGCAACCGAACGCGGCGAAAGGAGATTTTGCAAACGATACGTCGACATCGGTTCGATTGTCCGGCAGGCACTGGCCCGGTTGCTTCAACTACACCGTCGCGACCCGTCAGGCCTACGGACGCCGCATCATAGCGCAATAGCGCAGCACGGTAGCCGGCAACATGACAGTTTTTAGTCTGGCCCAAGTCGTGCAGATTTCACAGAGCGGCCAATTTGGTATTGAGAAAGATCAAAAGCCGAACAGGCACCTCATGTGATGTTTCCCACCGTTAATGCTCCACGGAGGAACGCCATGTCGAGGAACGTCGGAACAATCGATCAGTATGTGAGGATAGTGGTGGGTCTGGCCTTGATCGCGTTTGCGTTCCAGGACGGCCTGTTCATTCAAGGATGGCATTGGCTCGGATTGGCCGGATTCGTCTTGCTTGTGACCGCCTTCTTCAGAAGCTGCCCGGCCTACAGCGTGCTCGGGATTTCAACCTGTGAGCGCCGGATCGGGCGCACTTGATCCGACCCGACTGTCGACAAAGTTGCTGCTCCGCCCGAAACCGATTCGAGCGGGTAGAAGCTCAGTTCTGCCGCCATGTTTCGACCAGTTTGGCGGTGTTATCGATCACGCGCTCGCTGTGCTTAAAGAGCCGCTCGGTATCGCGGCGGATGAAGTCCAGTTGATGCCTGGTGCACTCCTGATACATCGTCCCAAAGTCCTTGACCGAGTGCGCTTCCGCCAGCTTGGCAAGAAATTCGTTGAGGATTGTTGTTTCTGCGACTGCGCGGTCAAAGAATTCATTCCCGGCAAACAGCATTTCGTCCAGCAGCACGTTTCGCGTGCTGGCCAACAGGGAAAGGGCATATCTGTTTGCCCTAGTGAGTTGCGAGCCAGCGTCGGTCGCGAGCTGTTCGCTGGTCGCCGTATCCTGGTTAGACAGCTCAGTCATAGCAACCTCCTGTGTGTTCGATTGTGTTGGTTCTAGGCATATCCGAGGCCTGCCACTTTGAGGGAAATCAAACCGGAAGGTGCATTGCTCGCTTGAACAGCGCACCTTCCGTCGGCATTTAGCCGGCCGCCTTGATGTCGATCTTCTTGGGTCTGGGCCGGCGCCGGTTTCGGAACCGTCACCTTCAGCACGCCTTTCGGCACGACAACGTCAAGGTTTCACTTTGACTGAGGTCAAAAATAGGCCAACTTACCTTCCTATATTC
>DASSGM010000354.1:0-7231 GCA_035693465.1 Bradyrhizobium sp.
CAGCGGTTCGCCCTTGAACCAGGCGTCGATGCCCTCGACCATCTGGCTGTAGTGGTTGCGAAAACCCTCTTCGGTGACGTAGCCGAGATGCGGCGTCAGCACGATGTTGTCGAGCTTGCGGAAGGGATGATCGACCGGCAGCGGCTCGACCGAGAACACGTCGACCGCAGCGCCTGCGATCTTCCTCTGCTGCAGGGTTTGCAGCAATGCTGCCTCGTCGACGATCGGCCCGCGCGCGGTGTTGACGAGATAACTCGTCGGCTTCATGCGCGCCAGGTCTGACGCTCCCACCAGTCCGCGCGAGCGCTGGCTCAGCACCACATGGATGGTAACGATGTCGGCGGTTGAGAATAATTCCTCCTTGCTGGCGTAGCCGACGCCGACTTCGTTGCATCGCTCCGGCGTCAGGTTCGGGCTCCACGCGATCACGTTCATGCCGAACGCCTTCGCCAATCCCGAAACCTTGCTGCCGAGCTTGCCGAGGCCGACCACCCCTAACGTCCTGCCCTCGATCTCCATGCCGACGAATTTCTGTAAACGCTCGCCGGCGTGCATGCGCGCGTTCTCGCGGCCGATGTTGCGGGTCAATTCCAGGATCAGGCCCATTGTCAGCGGCGCGGTGGGATCGCGGCCCCATTGCGTCCCGCACAGCACCACCTTGTGGTCTTTCGCCGCTTCCAGATCGAGCGCGGCGTTGCGCATGCCAGAGGTGATCAGGAGTTTCAGATTGGGCAGCGCCGCAAACAACGCGCGAGGAAATGGCGTGCGCTCGCGCATCGCGCAGACGATCTCGAAATCCTTGAGCGTGGTGACGGTAGCCTCGGGCGATGCAAACGGCTCGTTGAATACCCTGACATCGACACGGTCTCTCACTTTTGACCAGTCCGCGACCCGCAAAGCCAGATTCAGATAGTCATCGAGAATTGCACAGCGCAGCCGCGTCATGGGAAAATCCGTTCATGGCGATGATGACGGCGCGAGCTACGCCGTCCGGGAAGCCCCATGGTCGCGCGCAACGCCTGGGCGCGCAAGCGCCCACGGCCCTGAAAGCGCGGCCGCAGGCAAAAACCGTTCGCGGCTCAAAGCTCTGAAATGATCAATTCGAACGCCGGCGCGAGGATGCCGCGTGCTTGGCGCGCCAGGCGGGACCCGGGCCACGCATGTAATGCAGCTCCGGCCGGTACGGCTTGAACGCCTTGGCGAAGAACAGGCGCCAGAAGGTCCTGATTTCGGCGAGCAAGCCGGGTTCGCGATTCCGATTGTCTGCTACCGGCGGCGAAGATGCGAGAGTCGCCATGACGATCCTGCCTTTTTTGTCCGGCGATTTCTGTCGCGCGGAGCGCTTTTTGGGCGCTGGCGGGTAGTCTCCGGCGGGATTCATTAAAAGAAGGTTTCAATTGTTGCTTTCGGTAATGATTCTGGTGAATGGATCGCAAACGCCGCTGTTCCGAATCCGAAGTTCCCCTGAGCTTGCGGGCCTCCTGCCGAGCCAATTTTCGAATTCGAAAGGACCTGGCGAAGCCCAAGATTCCAGTGCGGGTTTTGGTTCAAGCCGGTTTTGAAGAAGTAGCGGCGAAAATGAGGAAAAACCCACGCCCCCCGCGGTTGCCCTTTGCGGGCCACGCCGCTACATCAGCGGCAGCAAATTTCCATAAATCCTCTCGTTTTCAGGGATCGCGATGGCGCGCCAGTTCGTCTATTTCATGCAGGGTTTGTCCAAGACCTACCCCGGCAACCGCAAAGTGCTCGATAACGTCCATCTGTCGTTTTATCCCGACGCCAAGATCGGCGTGCTCGGCGTCAACGGCTCCGGCAAATCGACCCTGCTGCGGATCATGGCCGGCATCGACAAGGAATATAACGGCGAAGCCTGGGTCGCCGAGGGTGCGCGGGTCGGCTACCTCGAACAGGAGCCGCAGCTCGACGCCACCAAGACGGTGCGCGAGAACGTCATGCAGGGCGTCGCCAAGCAGAAGGCGATCCTCGACCGCTACAACGAGCTGGCGGTCAATTATTCCGACGAGACCGCCGAGGAGATGACCAAATTGCAGGACGAGATCGAGGCCGCCGGCCTGTGGGATCTCGACAGCAAGGTCGACCAGGCGATGGATGCGCTGCGCTGCCCGCCCGACGACGCCGATGTCACAAAACTCTCCGGCGGCGAGCGCCGCCGGGTCGCGCTGTGCCGGCTGCTGCTCGATCAGCCCGATCTGCTGCTATTGGACGAGCCGACCAACCATCTCGACGCCGAATCGGTGTCGTGGCTGGAAGGCCATCTGCGACAGTATCCCGGTGCGATCCTGATCGTCACCCACGACCGCTATTTCCTCGACAATGTCACGGGTTGGATTCTCGAGCTCGACCGCGGCAGGGGCATCCCCTACGAGGGCAATTATTCCTCCTGGCTGGGGCAGAAGCAGAAGCGCCTCGAGCAGGAGGGCCGCGAGGAGGCGGCGCATCAGCGCACGCTGGCGCGCGAGCAGGAATGGATCGCGGCGTCACCGAAGGCACGCCAGGCCAAATCGAAAGCCCGCTACCAGCGTTACGAAGAGCTTTTGAAGCTCGCCAACGAGAAGCAGACGCAGACCGCGCAGATCACGATCCCCGTGGCCGAGCGCCTCGGTCAGAACGTGGTCGATTTCGAGGGCCTGACAAAAGGGTTTGGCGACCAGCTCCTGATCGATGACTTGACATTCAAGCTGCCGCCCGGCGGCATTGTCGGCGTGATCGGCCCCAATGGCGCCGGCAAGACCACGCTGTTCCGGATGATCACGAAGCAGGAGACGCCGGACAAGGGCGCCATCACGATCGGCGACAGCGTGCATCTTGGCTATGTCGACCAGTCACGCGACTCGCTCGACGGCAAGAAGACCGTGTGGGAGGAGATCTCCGGCGGCAACGAGCTGATCCTGCTCGGCAAGCGCGAGGTCAATTCGCGCGGCTACTGCTCCTCGTTCAATTTCAAGGGCGCCGACCAGCAAAAGAAGGTCGGCTCGCTGTCAGGCGGTGAACGCAACCGCGTGCATCTGGCGAAAATGCTCAAATCCGGCGCCAACGTGCTGCTGCTCGACGAGCCCACCAACGACCTCGACGTCGATACACTGCGCGCGCTCGAAGAGGCGCTGGAGGATTTCGCCGGCTGCGCCGTGATCATCAGCCACGATCGTTGGTTCCTCGACCGCATCGCCACCCACATTCTCTCCTTTGAGGGCGACAGCCACGTCGAATGGTTCGAAGGCAATTTCCAGGACTATGAAAAGGACAAGATGCGCAGGCTGGGACAGGATTCCATCATCCCGCATCGGGTGAAGTACAAGAAGCTGACACGATGAAGTGGTTTGAGGCGACTACTCCACCTTCTCCGCCAGCCACATCTTGATCAACGATTGATACGGCACATCGCGCTTGTTGGCGGCGATCTTGATTTGCTCCAGCAGGCCCAGTGGCAGACGAATTGAAATAGCCGTGGTCGAAGGCTTCAGGTTTGGAAAGCGCGCGCGCTCGGCCTTGCTCCAGTCGAAGTAGTTGGCGGAGTCATGCGTTTCCCAGAACTTCCTTTCCTCGGCTTCAGACTTGAAGGTAGGAATTGCTTTAAGTTTGCTCATAAACTTTCCGCTCCTTTCGGTGCATGTCTCGCGCCGATATCACCCTGATCAGCGTTCCCTTCTGCCGGAGGGTGAAAGTGATGTGCAGCAGCCGATTTTGGGCCGTCTTTCCCAATGCGTGGAGCCGCTGTTCTGTTTCACTATGCCGTGCATCCTCGACGACGATCAGCGGATCGTTGAAGAAGATACTTTCTGCTTCGGCCTGACTGACGTCATGTTTGTCCGCACTCTTGCGGCTGTTGCCATCGTCCCAGTCGAAACCCGTGATCTGTTCAAGGTCGATCATTCTGTATATGTCCAATATATACAAACGACATCAAATGCAATACGAGTTCTTCCAGTGGTTACGGGAGGCGCTGGGCGCGCTGGCGCTGATGGCGGCCCTATTGCTGCCGCCTTCGCCCGCACCCGCCGCCGATGCGGGCTTCACCCAGTTCATTGCTTCGCTGTGGCCGGAAGCGCAGGCCGCCGGCGTTTCGCGCGCGACGTTCGATGCCGAGACCCGCGGGCTCGAGCCGGATTACAAACTGCCGGACCTGATGCTGGCCGGGCGTCCCGCAACCGGCGCGCCGTCGCAGGCCGAGTTCGTGCAGGTGCCGGCGGACTACCTGAAGGAGGCGAGCATCGCGCGGCTTGCCGCCGAGGGGCAACGGCTGATGCAGAAGTATCGCGCTTCGCTTGAAGCGATCGAAGCGCGCTTCGGCGTGCCCGCGACGATCGTGCTGGCGATCTGGGGCCGCGAAACCGACTACGGCCGCTACACGCTGCCCAACGACGGGTTGCGCGTGCTGGCGACGCAGGCCTACGTCGGCCGGCGCAAGGATCAATATCGCAGCGAATTCATCCTGGCGCTAAAACTCCTTGGCGACGGCGAGGTGACGCGCAATGACATGCGCGCCTCCTGGGCCGGCGCTACCGGTCTCACGCAATTCCTGCCTTCGGAATTCTACAAGCACGGCGTCGACTTCGACGGCGATGGCCGCCGCGACATCTGGCACTCGGTGCCGGACGCGCTCGCCTCCGCCGCGCAGCAGCTCGTCAACAAGGGCTGGCAGCGGGGGGTGCGCTGGGCCTATGAAGTGCGCGCGCCGGCGAATGTCGACTGCACCATCGGGGTGCCGGAAGTGACAAAGCCGATCGGCGAATGGCTGCGTCAGGGTTTTGTACCGGTGCGCGGACAACAGCTCAGCGCGGCCGAACAGGCGCAGCCGGCGTCGCTGCTGCAGCCGGAGGGCATCTATGGCCCGGCGTTCCTGGCCACCAAAAATTACTTCGTCATCAAGGAGTATAATTTTTCCGACCTGTACGTGCTGTTCGTCGGACACCTCAGCGACCGCATGTTGCGTCCGCAGCCGTTCGCGACGCCGTGGTCGGCATCGAGCCAGCTTCGCACCGCCGATGTCGAAGCCATGCAGCGTCACCTGACGCGCATCGGCCTCTACAAGGACAAACTGGACGGCAAGGCCGGGATGCAGACCCGCGCCGCGCTCGGGGCCTACCAGAAATCGGCCGGGCTCAAGGTGGACTGCTGGCCGAGCGAGGCGGTGCTGCGCTCGATCAGCGCGGCGCGCTGAAAAAAGAAAAACCCGGCCGAAACATCGGCCGGGTTCAGACTGCAAACGCGACTCGGATCAGCAAACCTGGACGCGGCGGACGCGCCAACCGTATCCGTCCCAGAACCGCTCACGAACCAGGCGGCAAGCGGGCTCTTCGACGTAAACGGGGGCGGGGGCGACATATACCGGGGCCGGGCGGCTTGCCGCGATCGCGCCGCCGAGCAGCGCGCCGCCGATCAGACCGCCGGCAACGCCTGCCGCGATCTGGCCGTCCGAGGCCTTGGCGGTCGGCACAACCGACACCAGCGAACCGGCCATCGTTGCGACCGCGACGAGGGCAGTAAATGTCTTCTTCATGTCTAGGGCTCTCCTGGAGATGGCGCCTTCCGCCAGCGCCGGGTTAAGGTCACTCACACGCCGTATCCGAAACCGCACGTCTCAATTAAAAGCGCGCCACGGTCAATCGAAAGTAAACGGGCTCAGGCTCTCGGCTGAAAAAACGGTTTTTTCAGGCCAAGGGTCAAAATCGCGTCAGGTCCGGTCGAGCCGGACCCTGTTTGTAAGGAAGATGAACGCGTTTTAGCCGCAAACCCGCACCCGGCGAACCCGCCAGCCATAGCCGTCCCAGAAGCGCTGCCGTTGCCAGACGCAGTAATCATCAGCGACATAGGCCGGACCGCCGTAATAGCCGTAACCGGGGCCGTAATAGTAGCCGGGCCCGTAGCCGTAATAACCAGGGGCGGCAAGCGCGCCGCCAATGATGGCGCCGCCGATCAGTCCGGCCGCCACGCCCGCGGCAACGCCGCGCTGTGCGCTTGCCGGTGTCACGGCCGATACGGCAAGGGTGGCGGCGGCAGCGATTGCCATCAGTTTCTTCTTCATGACGTCACCTTTCTAAATCGGGGAAGGACGGCGGATAAAGCGGTCCGTCGCCGGCGAAAGTTCCATACTGCGCTTGAACGATCAATGAACGAGAGGGCCAGATTCGGCGACAAATGCTGTGATCCCGGCCGCTTTTTGCGATGCACAATAAAGCGCCATGCGACGATTTTGCCCGAGAGGCAACCATGACAAGCCAGATGACGGCATTCGCAATTGCGGCCGGCGGTACATCGCTGGTTTGCCACCTGCTGATGACACGTTTGCAGAACCGCCGCGCAAATCGCAGTGCGCCACGTGAGGACTTCTTGCCTGACGGGGGCAATTACACCGCGGCCGAGGGCTGGATCATCTCCAGTCGGTTGACCAGCGATAATCCCGCATTCGACAGCTCGGGCAATCCAAGCGATCCAGCCGGAGGCGATGGCGGAGGAGGCGGCGACGGCGGAGGCGGCAGTGGAGGCGATTAATCCTTCATCTGCACCAATAACGCGCAGCGTCTTGGTCGGTGCAAGAGGTTTTAGATTCATTCCAGTTTGCATCGGGATCAGTTTGGAATCACTTCAAAAGGGGCTTTTTCTTTTTGCATCGGTCCACCATTTTCAATATCGATAGCGCCGCATCACCGAGGGGCCTGCCCGTTTTTCATGATTGTTTGTTCCTGCAACGTCCTTAGCGACCACGATGTCCGCAATGCCGTCTCTTCAGCGGAAGGTCTGCCCCGCAATGCCAAGCAGCTCTATGGCTGCCTCGGCTGCAGCGCCGAATGCGGACGGTGCGCGCGCACCATCAAGACCATCATTGACGAGGCTCTCGGTCCCTGTGCCGAAGCCTGTTGCGCGGGGTGCCCCCACAGTGCGAGGGAATCCGAGCGGTATGACGACGCCGTGTTCGCGCTCGCTGCCTCCTGAAATCTCCAGGATTGCTTGCTTCCCGTTGCCGGATGCCTTCGGCCGAGGGTTGCTCCTGCCGGCAATGTGACTTAGTAGCGTTGGCAGGCCCACCTCGATGGGACCTCGCAAGCGGGAGTGCATCATGCAGGGCGACGCCAAGGTCATCGAATATCTCAACAAGGGCCTGCGCCACGAGCTCACCGCCATCAACCAGTATTGGCTGCATTTCCGCCTGCTGCATAATTGGGGCTTGCTGGAGCTCGCCAAGCAGTGGCGCAAGGAATCGATCGAGGAGATG
>DASSGM010000355.1:0-3937 GCA_035693465.1 Bradyrhizobium sp.
TGCGGCGGCTGGAAGTGTTTACCGGAAGCGGTCGGCGCCGCACCTGGACGCCTGAGCAGAAGGCGGAGATCGTCGCCGAGTGCAATCGAACTGGAGCATCGGTGAGTGCGGTTGCGCGGCGGCACGGTCTGACGCCTCAGCAATTATTTGGGTGGCGGCGAGATGTCCAACGCCGAGCCGAGGAGCCCGCAATGGTCCCAGCGTTCGCCCCGGTTGTGGTGGTACCTGACGCAGCAACGCCGACCAGACCCGAACCATGTCTGATCGAGTTAGTGATAGGCGCGGTGATGGTTCGGATTCCACGCGGGGTTGATAGCGCGACCTTGGAGGCGGTCGTTCGGGCCGTAAAGGCTGCGACATGATTGCGTTTCCGGCCGGCATGCAGGTGATGGTCGCGACCCAGCCGATCGATTTTCGGAAAGGGGCGGATGGCTTGACGACGCTGGTGCGTGAGACGCTGGGACAAGATCCATTTTGCGGGGCGATTTTTGTTTTTCGCTCCAAACGAGCTGACCGAATAAAAATCGTGGCGTGGGACGGCTCGGGCCTGGTGCTGTTGTGGAAGCGGCTGGAGCAAGGGGCGTTCCGATGGCCGCCAATCACTGACGGCGTGATGAAATTGACCTCAGCCCAACTCACCGCATTGATCGACGGAATGGATTGGTCGCGTCTGCACGCTCGTGAAGTGGCACGACCGACAGCAACGTCGTGAGCGGTGCGACGTATTGAATCATGCGGCTTGCCGCATTCCACAACGGTTCGCGAATCTGTTTGTGTATCCGGTGTGAGCGAGATCGCACCTCAGCTTCCGACCGACATCGAAACGCTGCACGCGCTTGTCGCGGCGGCACGCGCGGAGCGTGATGCTGCATTTGCAGAGCGCGACCAGGCGCTGTTGCAGAACGATCGACTGCGGCATCTTCTGCGTCAATTGCAGCGTGCGCAGTTCGGCCGCCGCTCGGAGAAGCTCGATCCCGAGCAGCTTGCTTTGGCGCTCGAGGACATCGAGCAAGCCGTTGCCGCCAACGAGGCTGTCGAGGACAAGAAGGATCCGGTGGCGGCACAAAAGCGTGCCGACAAGCGCGGCGCCAATCGCGGTGCGCTCCCGGCTCATCTGCCGCATGTTGATGTGACGATCGAGCCGGAAGACACGAACTGCCCCTGCTGCCGCGCACCGATGCACGTGATCGGCGAGGAGACGTCGAAGCGGCTCGACGTCGTGCCGGCGCAGTTCCGGGTGATTGTCACGCATCGACCCAAATATGTCTGCCGGGCCTGCACGGATGGCGTGATTCAGGCGCCGGCACCCGAACGGTTGATCAAGGGCGGTCTGCCGACCGAGGCGATGGTCGCCTTCGTGCTGATCGCCAAATATGCCTGGCACCTGCCACTCTATCGGCAGGCCCAGATGCTGCTCGCGCAGGGTATCGACATCAAGCGCGCGGTGCTGGCGTTCTGGGTGGGCTATGCGGCCGCGGAACTCCAGCCGCTGTGGCTGCGGCTGCGCGAGATCATTCTCACTTCCGGCAAGATCGTGGTCGACGAGACTACGGCGCCAGTGCTTGATCCCGGCCGGGGCTGCACCAAGAAGGGCTTCTTCTGGGCGATTGCGCGCGACGATCGGCCCTGGTGCGGGCCCGATCCGCCCGCGGTCGCCTACACCTATGCTCCCGGTCGCGGCGCGGTGCACGCGCTCAAGCTGCTCGATCGCTATCGCGGCGTCGTGCAATGCGATGGGTACGTGGCCTATAAGACCGTTGCGAACGGCACGCGCGCCGAGGCGATCACACTGGCTTTTTGCTGGGCCCACCTGCGGCGCCGCTTCTATGACATCGCCAAGAGCGGTCCCGCACCGATCGCCAGCGAAGCGCTCGAGCGCATCGCGGCTCTGTACGCAATCGAGAAGACGATTCGCGGCCGCAGCGCCGATGAGCGCCGGGCCGCGCGCCAGGAACGCAGCAAGCCTCTGGTGCTCGCGCTCAAGGCCTGGTTCGAGCAGCAGCTCGCCCGCCTCTCGGCCAAGACCACCCTCGCCGAGGACATCCGCTACGCCTTGAACCACTGGGACGGGCTCACGCGGTTCCTCGATGACGGCCGCATCGAGCTCGACACCAACATCGTCGAACGAAGCATCCGCCCAATTGTTCTCAATCGCAAGAATGCGCTCTTCGCCGGGCATGATCAGGGCGCGGAGAATTGGGCCTGCATCGCATCGCTCGTCGAGACCTGCAAGCTCACCGGCATCGACCCGCAAGCCTATTTGACCGACGTCCTCACCAAGCTGGTCAATCTCTGGCCGGCCGCGCGTCTCGACGAGCTCATGCCGTGGGCCTGGGCCGCCGAGCGCTCCAGAAGCTTGGCCGCTTGACGAAGAGCGCAGATGCCACGTCGCCGTCGTGCCCGAGCCCTCTGCTGCTTCCCCCTCAGTCGGCAGATTCAGCAAACCGGCTCTCGCCGCCCTGCGCCAAGCCGACAGATGCTGCGGCGAGAGCCCATAGCGGCGCGCCACTTCTGATGCGACCGCGCCCGGCACAAAGGATTCCGCCACGATCCGTCCCTTGATCTCGTCGCTCCAGCGACGACGAATCTGGCCCTGGGGCTGTAAAGCTTGGACTAACACGCTCGACCATGGATGCCACCAATCTGCGCGAGATGCATAGCATGTTGCAGATCAGCGGATCGGCGGGAAGGTGGGATAAAAAGGCCGCTTACGATCAATTCGACGAAAAAAATTGTCATTGTTCGAGGTGCCCTATTCCCCGGGAACCGTGCAGGAGGCCAGTCCCGCAGCGCGCGATCTCACTGTTCATGGGCTCGCACAGCCCTTCAAGACTTTCAAGATTACACGCGCACCTCACTCGGGCTGCGAGTGGCACGAATGGCCGCACCTCATGGCATGATATCGGCCCAACTGTGTCCCGCCGGGAGAGAGCGTTTCCCCAATGGGCAAATCAGGTTGCGGCAGAACTCACCAGTAACCGATCATACGGCCGGCGCCGATTGCAGTCAGCCAAAAGAACAACGAGGTGCCGCCCATGGCGGCGAGGCGTCGGCGCTCCCTCAGTGTCAGGTCGCGGTTCTTGTGCGCGCGCCAGGCGGATGAGCGGTGAACGAGGAACACGTTGAGCAGGGCCAGTCCAATGGCCGGAATTTTGATGTAGAGAAACGGATTGCCAACATATTCCGTCGCTTTGGTCGCGAGCAGACCCGCGCCACTGACGGCGGCGATGCCGAATCCCGCCGCCGCCATACGCGTGGTGGGGCGCGAAATCGCGGCCAGCGGCGCATCCGGCCACAATCCCAACAGGCGCAAGTCGAGAATCAATACCGACCCGAACAGTGTCGCCACGCCAAGGATATGCGCGAGATTGATGATCCCGTAGAACCAGACGCCGTTGTCCCGCATAATGTGGCCAAGGGCGGAGCCCTCAAGCCACGCCATGAGCTGCACGAAGCTCAACGCACTTTATTTGCGAATTCCGGATACACATTGTACTGCCTACCGGCATATTCGACTTGAATGGTCTTCATTTCATAGCGGTTTGGATCGCGATTGCGCTGACCATGCACTGTCACCATCGCCCCGACCGGAATGGTGTTCTGCTTCAGGCCGGCCGCTGAGGTGCGGGGCGGGGGCGCCAGCGTGATGTCCCAAACCTTGCCGTCGGAGGTCTTGATCTTCATGGTGCCGTGCGGGCCGGCGAGCTTGACTCCCTCGGTGACCGTGCCGGTCAGGGCGGTGACTTCATTGACGTTTCCGCTCCAGCCGTGATGTGCAAAGGCGGGAATGGTGGATGCGATGGAAATAGTGGCGGTGAGCATGATTGTGTTCAGGCGCATGACATACTCCTAAGCTACACTGGCACGATTATGCCGCAATCCGTGGGTTACGGGGAGGCTGAAATTTTGCACGTCGGTCAGTCTCGCCGCCGCGGCG
>DASSGM010000356.1:0-2709 GCA_035693465.1 Bradyrhizobium sp.
GTCGTCGACATCACGGTTTCGCTACTGCTGATGGCGCTGGCGTTCACGCTCGGTTACGACAACTGGCGCACCGGCATCGCCTGGGATTCGACCGGCCCGCAGGCCGGCTATTTCCCGTTCTATCTGTCGGTGATCCTGGCCGGCGCCAGCCTCTATGGCCTTGTCGCCGCCTGGCTGTCGCGCAAGGAGGCCTCCGAAACCTTCGTCACGCGCGCCCAGCTCCGCCGCGTCATGGCGGTGTTCGTTCCGACGCTGTTGTTCTGCCTGGCCACGCAGTATCTCGGGCTCTATGTCGCGAGCTTCCTCCTGATCTCGGCCTTCATGCGCCTGGTCGGACGGATCGCGTTGTGGAAATCGCTGCTCACCGCCTTCCTGTTCACCGCCGTCATGTTCGTGACCTTCGATATCGCGTTCGACGTCATCATGCCGAAGGGGCCGCTGGAAGCGGCGTTTGGCTACTAGCGCATGATCCCGAAAAGTGGAAACCGGTTTTCGGATCAGATCATGCGCAAAGTAAGGATAGATTTTTCATGGAAGCTTTCGGCCTGTTGCTGCACGGCTTTGCCGTCCTGCTGACCTGGAAGACGCTCGCGTTGATGATGGTCGGGCTGGTGCTCGGCATTTTCGTCGGCGTACTGCCGGGGCTCGGCGGCCCGAACGGCGTTGCCATTCTGCTGCCGCTGACATTCACCATGGACCCGACGTCGGCGATCGTGATGCTGTCCTGCATCTATTGGGGCGCGCTGTTCGGGGGCGCCATCACCTCGATCCTGTTCAACATCCCGGGCGAAGCCTGGTCGGTTGCGACTACCTTCGACGGCTATCCGATGGCGCAGCAGGGCAGGGCGGCCGAGGCGCTGACCGCGGCATTCACCTCGTCGTTCATCGGCTCGCTGGTCGCGGTGCTCCTGATTACGTTTCTGGCGCCGCTGATCTCCTCCTTCGCGCTCAAATTCGGACCGCCGGAATTTTTTGCGGTCTACCTGCTGACGTTCTGCTCCTTTGTCGGGCTCGGCCGCGAGGCCAAGCACAAGACCATTACTTCGATGTCGCTGGGCCTGCTGCTGGCCGGCATCGGCATGGACACCGTGTCGGGCCAGTTGCGCATGACCTTCGGCTCCGGCGAGCTGTTGCGCGGCATCAACTTCCTAGTCGCGGTGATCGGGCTGTTCGGGATCAGCGAAATTCTGCTGACGATGGAGGAGCGCCTGGCGCTGCGGGGGCATGCCGCCAGCATCAGCCTGCGCGTGGTGCTGAAAGTATGGCGCAACCTGCCGAAATACTGGGTCACGCTGCTGCGCTCGTCGTTCATCGGCTGCTGGCTTGGCATCACGCCGGGTGGCGCGATCGCAGCCTCTTTCATGGGCTATAATCTGGCGAAACGTTTTTCCAAGGACCCCGAAAGCTTCGGCACGGGCCGCATCGAGGGCGTCTTCGCGCCGGAAACCGCGGCGCATGCCTCCGGCACCTCGGCGCTGTTGCCGATGCTGGCGCTCGGCATTCCCGGCTCCGGCACCGCCGCGATCCTGCTCGGCGGGCTGATGGTGTGGGGCCTCAACCCCGGCCCGCTGTTGTTCGTCGAGCACAAGGATTTCGTCTGGGGCCTGATCGCCTCGATGTATCTTGGCAATGTCGTTGGCCTGGTACTGGTGCTGACCACGGTGCCGATCTTTGCCTCGATCCTGCGGGTGCCGTTCGCGGCGGTGGCGCCGATGATCGTCGTGTCCTGCGCGATTGGCGCCTATGCGATCCAGAACGCGATGTTCGACATCTGGCTGATGCTGGGATTCGGCGTGGTCGGTTATGTCTTCAAGAAGATCGGCATTCCGCTCGCGCCATTCACCTTGGCGCTGGTGCTCGGCAACCGCGCCGAGGACGCGTTCCGGCTGTCGATGATCGGCTCCGGCGGCGACATGAAGGTGTTCTGGTCGAACGGCCTGGTCGGCTCGATCACGACCTTGGCGTTCCTGCTGCTGTTCTGGCCGCTGATCGACAAGGCGTTCGGCGGCGTGGGGCGGCTGATGCGGCCGGCGAAGGCTTGAGGATTGCGTCCTCATCCTTAAGGAGCCGCGAAAGCGGCGTCTCGAAGGATGGGCCGCGGGCCTCATGGTTCGAGACGCGCGAAGACGCGCTCCTCACCATGAGGGGTTTTTCACACCACCTTGTCCCGCCTCAGCGCCCCGATCTCGTCCGCGCTGAAGCCGAACTCGGCCAGCACCTCCTCGGTCTGCTCGCCGAACTCCGGCGGCCGCGCCGCCATCTTGCTCGGCGTTCGGCTAAGAGCTATCGTCCCGGTTGGCCCCGATCTGGGGCGAGGTCCAAATCGAGCCATTTTCGCAACACTTTTCAAAAAACCAGTTTCCGCCTGTGATGGGCGAGTGAAGTGACTGCGACTTGGCAGTAGGTTGGGCTTGAAATTTTGATTTGCAAATTCAAGGCCGGTTGGGGGTCGCATGCGAAATTTCATCGCGTCAGCAGCGCTGGGGATGAGCGCAATCGTTAGCGCAGGTGCAGCCGGGGCCGCCGACTTGCCGGCACGGACCTATACGAAGGCTCCGATTGCGGCTGCGCCGGTTTATAATTGGACTGGCTTCTACGTTGGCGGCAATCTCGGTTGGAGCTTTGGGCGCTCAAGAACCGACGTCAGTATTGTCGGCGCGCCGTTCGCGTCCACTTCGGATCGAATGGAGGGAATCCTTGGCGGCTTCC
>DASSGM010000357.1:0-3471 GCA_035693465.1 Bradyrhizobium sp.
GCCATCAATTGCATCGCCGCCTGCGGCTCGAATTTCCTGGCGCGATGCCCGACCACGGGGACGCCGTGATACCAGGCCGGAAACAGCGCATCGAACAATCCGCCGATCCACGCCCAATCGGCCGGCGTCCACATCACGTCATCCGCCTTGGGCAGGAAATCATGCACCATCTCGACGTTCGGCAGGTGCCCGAGCAGCACGCGATGGGCGTGCAGCGCGCCTTTTGGATTTCCCGTGGTGCCGGAGGTGTAGATGATGATGGCGGGATCGTCGGCGGAGGTATCGATGGTCGCGAATTGCTCCGACGCCGTTTCGATCGCCGACCAGAATGACTTGGCGCCGGCATGGAGGGCATCGCTGGTGACGTAGATATCCTGCAAATAAGGCAGCCGGTCGCGGATTTTCGAGAGCTTCTGCCATCCCTCTTCGTCGGTGACCACGGCCCTGGCGCCGGAATTGGCAAGACGAAACTCCAGTGCGTCCTCGCCGAACAGCGTGAACAGCGGCACCGACACCAGGCCGGAGCGGAACGCGGCCAGATGTGCGATCGGCAGCTCCAGCGATTGCGACAGAAACACCGCGATGCGGTCGCCGCGCGCAAGCCCGTCGGCCTTCAGCACATTGGCAAACGCACTCGACAACGCCCGCATTTCGTCAAACGAGGTGCGCTGCGCGCCGCCCTGCTCGTCGACATAGATCAGCGCCAGCCGGCCCGTGCCGTCGGCATGGCGATCGCAGCAGGCGGTCGCGAGGTTGAACCGCGCCGGCACGTTCCAGCGGAAGTCGCGATAGAGTTTTGCGTAGTCGGTAGTCTCGATGAGCATTGCGGCTGCCTTCGAATTTTTCACACGACACTGGAAGCGTCGTCCAATTTTAGATCACCTCACCCCGTCAGCGCCTCCTTCACCATGCCGCTGGCCTTGCCGAAATCCATTTGGCCTGCGTATTTCGCCTTCAAGGCGCCGATCACCTTGCCCATGTCCTTGATCCCGGCGGCGTTGGTCTCGGCAATGGCCGCGGTGATCGCCGCCTTCACGTCAGCCTCCGACATCTGCTTCGGCAGATAGGCCGAGATGATCGCGATCTCCTCGCGCTCCTGCGCGGCGAGCTCGGCGCGGCCGCCCTTGTCGTACAGCTCGACCGCTTCCTGGCGCTGCTTGATCATTTTCTGAAACACGCCGAGCAGGTCGGCGTCGGTGAGCGGCGGCTTTCCTTCCCCGCGCGCCGCGATGTCGGCATTTTTGATGGTGGAATTGACCATCCGGAGCGTGGACAGTTTGCGCTCGTCCTTGGCCCGCATCGCGTCCTTGACCGCGTTATTGATATCGTCGCGCAGCATCGTCCTGTCCTCTCCCGCCCTTAAGCCCGCTTCACTGTGAGCACCTGATCTAGGTGGTTCGCGCTGATCGGACAACTTAGTTCCGCAGCCATTCGACCAAAGCGTCCGCGGTCGCCCGCGGCTGTTCCGGCTGCGGCAGGTGGCCGCAATTCTTAAGGATCACAAGTTTTGCGCCGTGGATGCCGTCGGCCATCTCCAGCGACAGCGAGTTCGGAATGGTGTTGTCCTCGTCACCGCTCAGGACCAGCGTTGGACACTTGATCCATGCCATCGTCGGGCGCGAATCCGGCCGCCCGATGACCGCCGTTTGCTGGCGAACGAAGCCATCCGCGCCAACATCGTCACCCATGTCGTACACCAGCTGGCGCAGGTCGGCGTTATCGCTCCGCGACGGATGCACGAACCCGGAAAACAATTCGTCGAGCACGGCGCGGAATTCGCCGCCCTTGGCCCGGGCGATCTGACCGCGGCGCCGGGCGGTCGCCTCCGGCGTATCGGGCCGGGCCTGGGTGTTGATGAGCGCCAGTTTGGCCACCCGCTGCGGCGCCTGCCGCATGATCTCGAAGGCGATGTAGCCGCCCATCGAATGCCCGGCCAGCGCGAAGCGCGGCGGCGCCTCGGCCAAAATCCGCCGCGCAATCGCGCCCATGCTGGTGTCGCGGATGTGATTGGCCACCGTCACCGGCCCGAATCGCCACAGCGCCGGAGCCACAGGCGCGAAAATCCGCGGCGAGGACACCAGACCCGGAACGAGCAAGATCGGCATCGTATTGTCCATGCTGGTCTCCGGATCGGCAAAAATCTCGTAAAAATCGACTGCCGGGCTACGCGCCAGATTAGAAGCCCGCTGCCGCCTGTCAAATATGCGCAAAGCGCATGTGAATCCGGGCCATTCGGCTTTGACGCATGTGGATGCGACGGCTATGTAATGCGCTCATGACAACAACAGAGAATGCCTCGGCCTGGCCGGATCACAAACCGACCGCGCTGCTTGTGCTTGCCGACGGCACCGTGCTGGAGGGTTTTGGCCTCGGCGCGGAAGGCCAGGCGGTCGGCGAGGTCTGCTTCAACACCGCGATGACCGGTTATGAGGAGATCCTCACCGATCCCTCCTATGCCGGCCAGCTCATCACCTTCACCTTTCCCCATATCGGCAACGTCGGCACCAACGAGGAGGATATCGAGACGGTGAACATGGCGGCGACGCCGGGCGCGCGCGGCGTCATCCTGCGCGCCGCCATCACCGACCCCTCGAACTATCGCGCCACCCGGCATCTCGACCAATGGCTGAAGGCGCGCGGCATCATCGGCCTTTCCGGCATCGATACCCGCGCCTTGACCGCGCTGATCCGCTCTAAGGGCATGCCCAATGCGGTCATCGCCCACGCCGGGGACGGCCAGTTCGATCTGCACGGCCTGAAGCAGGAGGCGCGCGAATGGCCCGGCCTCGAAGGCATGGACCTGGTGCCGATGGTCACATCAGCCCAGCGCTTCACCTGGGACGAGACGCCATGGGCGTGGGAAAAAGGCTTTGGCCGGCAGACCGCATCCGAGTTCAACGTCGTCGCGATCGATTACGGCATCAAGCGCAACATCCTGCGGCTGCTCGCAGGTGTTGGCTGCAAGGTCACGGTGGTGCCGGCGACCACATCGGCTGACGATATTCTGGCGATGAAGCCGGACGGCGTGTTTCTGTCGAACGGACCCGGCGATCCCGCGGCAACCGGCAAATACGCGGTGCCGGTGATCCAGAAGGTGATCTCATCGGGCACGCCGACCTTTGGCATTTGTCTCGGTCACCAGATGCTGGGCCTCGCCGTCGGCGCCAAGACCAGGAAGATGCATCAGGGCCATCACGGCGCCAATCATCCGGTCAAGGACGAGACCACCGGCAAGGTGGAAATCACCTCGATGAACCATGGTTTCGCGGTGGATCAGGCGACCTTGCCCGACGGCGCGACGCAGACCCATGTCTCGCTGTTCGACGGCTCCAATTGCGGCATCCAGCTCGAGGGCAAGCCGGTATTTTCCGTGCAGTATCACCCGGAAGGCTCGCCCGGCCCGCGCGACTCGCATTACCTGTTCAAGCGGTTTGCGGATCTGATGCGCGCGAACAAGCGGACGTAGGGCAA
>DASSGM010000358.1:0-2442 GCA_035693465.1 Bradyrhizobium sp.
TATGAACAGACGCCGCCCAAGGCAGTGCTGGACGAGCTTGAAAATGCCGGAGTCAAACTATTGGTGGACGTTCGCGCCGTCGCCGCCTCGCGCCGTCCGGGTTTTTCGAAGAACCAGCTTGCGGCCGGGCTCGATGCGCGCGGCATTTCGTACTTGCATCTGCGCGCCCTCGGCACGCCGAAGGACGGCCGCGAGGCTGCGCGCAGCGGCAAATTCGACACGTTACACAAGATCTATGCCGCACACCTGAAGACGCCGCAGGCCAGGGAAGAACTCGACGAGCTGTCGTCGCTGGTCAACAAATCCGGGCCGGTCTGCATCCTCTGCTACGAGCGCGATAACCGGCATTGCCATCGGCAATGGATCGCCGAGATCATCGAGGCGCGTGACGGCGTGAAGGTGGAAAATCTGCTCGCGCCGCAGATGTGAGGTGCTCCTTCGTCATGGCGGGGCTTGTCCCGGCCATGCACGTCTTTGCTGCTGCGATACCGTCAAGGCGTGGATGCCCGGGTCAAGCCCGGCCATGACGAGTTGGAATGACCCATTCTCCTTCTCACCCCTCACCCGCCAGCCGGAACGTGCCTTCCATCATCTGGACGC
Organism: Bradyrhizobium sp.; assembly: GCA_035693465.1. Classification (GTDB taxonomy): domain Bacteria; phylum Pseudomonadota; class Alphaproteobacteria; order Rhizobiales; family Xanthobacteraceae; genus Bradyrhizobium. Next base: position 601 of record DASSGM010000358.1, read on the forward strand.
AGCGCCCTCCGACATGCGCGGAAGCAACGGCGCCGTTTGCTTTCCGGACCCGCGTCAGCAACAGGCTCGGCCGGCCCATGTCGACGCCCTGCCCTACGCGCATCTTCAACTCGCCATCGCGCTCCCCGGACAAGTCCGCGAGCAACGCGGCGGTCGCTACCGTGGCGCTGCCGGTGGCGGGATCCTCGGTAAGGCCGCTCGATCCCGGAAAGAACATCCGCGCCTGAAGGTCGCAGGGCATCTCGTCCGGCGGCACATCGCTTGTGTAGATGTAGACGCCGACCGCGCCGTCACTGGACAGCGCGCGGGAAAAGGCCGTCGACTCGGGCTTTGCCCGTCGCAACGCCGCGCGCGAGGCCAGTTCGGCCACCAGAAACGCCATCCCAACAGAGGCGATCACGGGCCGATGCCGCTCGGTCCTGATATCGACCGCCGACAGCGAAACACAGGCCGCCGCATCTTCGGCGCTGAATGACGTCAGCTTCTTCAGCGGTTGCGGCGCGGTGAGTTCGGCGCCGACGGGCTTGCTGTCTTCCTTGAGGATATCGACGGGCACGAGGCCTGCGATTTCCTCGAACAGGAAGCGCGCCGGCGGCTTGCTCGCCTGCGTCGCTAGTACAAAGGCGGTACCAACATTCGGATGGCCCGCGAACGGAATCTCATTCGTCACGGTAAAGATGCGAACCTGCGCGTCATGGGCGCTATCGCGCGGCGGCAATATGAAGGTCGTTTCGGAATAATTGAATTCGGATGCGATGGCCTGCATCTGCGCGGTTGAAAGCCCGCCGGCGTCGAGCACGACCGCAAGCGGGTTGCCGCCGAAGGCACGGTCGGTAAAAACATCGACGGTGATATAGCGCCGCTGCATCTGATGTCTCCGCTGTCTATCCCAACTGCCACACCGGCATCGGCCGATCATAGCCCTTGATCGCGACCTCACCGAGCGATACCGCATCGCTGCCGTCGCTGCCAAGCGCATCGCGAACCACGGCAGAAATCAGCAGCTGCGAATTGAATTCCTTGTTAAGCGATTCAAGACGCGCGGCAAAGTTCACGGTGTCGCCGATCACGGTGTATTCCTTGCGCCGCGGCGAACCGATATTGCCGGCGACGACTTCGCCAAAGTGAATGCCGATCCCGATCCGCAGCGGCCAGTTGCTGGCTTTGTTGACACTTTCCATCGCGAGAAGCATTTCGCGCGCCGCGGCGACCGCGCGCTGCGCGGCGTCGGCAGCCTCGAACGGCGCGCCGAACAGTGCCAGGAATCCGTCGCCCAGGAACTTGTTCACGATGCCGCCGTGGCGGTCGAGAATTTCGACCAGCACCGCGAACGCGCCGTCGAGCCGATCGACCACCTGCTGCGGGGAACGCGAACGTGCCGCAGCGGTAAAGCTGCGGAAATCGACGAACATGACGGCAACACGGCGGATATCGCTGGCGGTACTGGCGCCCTCGACCATCAGCCGCTCCACCACCTGCGGCGAGACATGCTGGCCGAACAGATTGGTGATGCGATCGCGCGCAGTCGCGGCCAGGATGCTGGCCTCGAACTGGCGGCGGAGTTGCGTCCCCACCGCGCCTGCCAGCATGCCGCAGGTCAGAATGATGAGGCTGCGAATGATGTGAAATGCCGCGTCGGGCGCCGGCTCATCGACGAATTGCGCCGGGTGATAAAACATCGCTATCGCGAACAATTCCGCGGCCGCGACGAAGCCGGTGAAGGTCGAGAGCCAGAAATCCAGCCGCAGCGTCGAAAGAATGATGAAGATGAAATAGGCCAGCGGCACCGCGAAGGCCAAAGCCTGGGCGGGCCCCATCGCCTTCATCTCCAGATACAGCCCA
>DASSGM010000359.1:0-3170 GCA_035693465.1 Bradyrhizobium sp.
CGCCGACAAGAATGGGCAAATCCATCAGCCGCAAGATGCCGGGGGATGCGTAAGCGGAGCTGCCGGCCTGAACTCCGAACAGACTGCCCAGCATCTGCCATGCGCCTTCAGCCGTTCGGGCGCGGAAGAATACCCAGGCGACCAGGACGGCGAAGAATGTGATCGCCCAGGACAATGCTTTCGCAGCCAGCCCTTTCTCCACCAGACCGGCCCAGGCGTACTTCTTCTCGACGCGCCAGGCGCGCCAGAGATGATTGATGCAGAGATAGATGCCGTGCAGGCCGCCCCAGACCAGGAAATTCCAGCCGGCGCCGTGCCAGAGCCCGCCGAGCAGCATCGTCACCAGCAAATTGATGTAGCGCCGCTGTTCGCCGAGCCGGTTGCCGCCGAGCGGAATGTAGAGGTAGTCGCGCAGGAAGCGTGACAGCGTGATGTGCCAGCGCCGCCAGAATTCGATAATCGACGTGGCTTGATACGGCGAACGAAAATTCACCGGCAGCCGGATGCCGAACAGCAGTGCGAGCCCGATCGCCATGTCGGAATAGCCGGAGAAATCGAAGTAGATCTGCAAGCTATAGGCAAGCGTCGCAAGCCATGCCCAGGACGTGGTGACGCCGCCGCCCGCGTCGAGATGCGCGAACACCGGCGACACGAACTGCGCAAGATTGTCGGCGATCACGACTTTCTTGAACAGGCCGGCGGCGAAGATCGCAAGTCCCCGCGCCGCCAGCAGCGCGGAACGGCCGGTGCGGCCGCGCTTGAACTGCGGAATCATCTCGGCGTGATGTACCAGCGGCCCCGCGATCAGATGCGGAAAGAACGAAACGAATAATGTGTAGCTGACGATGTCGCGCTCGACCCTGGCGCCGCGCATCACGTCGACGAGATAGGCGATCTGCTGGAAAGTGAAGAATGAAATCCCGAGCGGCAGGATGATGTTGACGAACGGCAGCGGCGCGCCGGTCAGCATGTTCAGACTGTCGAAAATGAAATTGGTGTATTTGAAATAACAGAGCACCGCGAGATTGAGCACCACGCCAAAGCTGCCTACCGCGCGGCGGCGAAGCGGATCTTCCATCCGCAAGCCGAGCGTGAAATTGACCGCGATCGAGGCGATCAACAGCAGCAGATAGACCGGGCGCCAGGCGCCGTAGAAAAACAGCGACGCACCGGTCAGCACCATGATGCCGGCGCGCGGCGAATGGCGGCGCGCCGCGGCGAACGCCAGTACCGTTGCAGGCAGGAATTGAAACAGAAACGTATAGGAAGAGAACAGCATCGCGAGCGATCAACGATTGAGCCGCGACACGAGGTAGCGGGTATAGATCGGAACGCCGGAGGCGTTGACATGCATCTCGTCGGCGTAGTTGCTCTGTTCCAGCCCGGGGATCGACTGAATATTGAGGACATCGAAGCCGCAACGGCGGCCGGCATCGGACATCAGCGCGGCGTATTGATCGTCCTTGTCCCGCCACGACGGATCGCGGGCGCGGTCGTAGCGCGGCGCCCATGGCGGCACCACGACAGTCAGCCTGCGCGCCAGCGCCACCATGTCGCAGAGCGCGCCGATCTCGAATCGCGCCTTCGGACCCGACAGATCCCAGTTGGCGTAATGCGCGTGAGAGCCGATCTCTTGCGGCCATCGATCCTCGGGCTGGGTGCGGTCAATGATCTTCGAGCCGAAAGCCGCGGGCACGGGTGCGAGCTCGGCGAGGTACTGGTCGGCGGCGAGCCGCGCGTTGAAGGCTTCACGGATGAAGCGGATCAGCGTGCCGACGCGCAACGGCAGAAACGTGATCATTTGTTCGACGACACCGAGCCGGGCCGCCACGTCCTGCGGATAGACCGTGGCCGATCGCACGCCCTCATTGAACAGGAACGGCACGACGCTGACAACGACACTGGCTTTCCGGAATCGATCGGGCTGGCGGCGCATCGCAGCCAATAGCGCCAGCGGCTCGCCGGCATCATAGGCGATGTTGACCACCGCACCTTGCGGCCTGCCGATCAGTTGCGCGGCCAAACCGGCATCAACCTGATAGAGCGTGCGGCTTTCGCCGGCGAAGATCAGCTCGGGGCGAGACTGCAGCAGCGGCAGCTTGACCGCCAGCAGAATAGGCACGTCATCATGGACACGATTGGCGATGGCCAATAATCCCGCCAACGCCACAAGCCATACCGCAGATGTCAGCGCCAGCGCGCCGGCGATCCATCGCGCCGACGCCGCCTGCACGCGCAAGAGCGATCCTCGACGAGAAATGGAAAGGCCGCCTATCATGCCGCCGTTCAAGCATGAACCGGAACGGCAGACAATATCGGCGGCGCCAGGGCGTTTTCGAGCGAACTGGATACCGGTTCGCGTCAAGAAAACGCGTCAAAACGAACGATTATCAATGCGGCGGTTCTGTGGATGCCGAGGCCGGTTTGTTCAACAGCATGACCAGCACGCTGAGGCCGAGATAGAACACCGTCAGCATGAAGAAGGCGTCGCCATAGCCCATCACCACGGCTTGCCGGTGAACGATCTGGGATAATTGCTTCATCGCCATCAGCGCAGCATCGCCCATGCCCTGCAGGCGCTGGGTGAACATGTTGAGCGTTTCCGTGGCGGTGGCGTTGCCCCAGGTCACCCGTTCATGCAGCCGCGTGATATGCAGATCGGTGCGTTGATTCAGCACCTGGTTGATGATGGCGAGCCCGACCGCGCCGCCGAGATTGCGCGTCAGGTTGAACAGCCCCGAGGCGTTCTTGACCCGGTCCGGCCGCAAGGTCCCGAGCGCGATGGTGTTGGTCGGCACCATCGCCAGCATCATGCCGATGCCGCGCAGGATTTGCGGCAGCAATAGCTCATAGAAATCGTAGTCGCGGGTGATCCACGTCATCTGCCAGGAGCCCAGCGCGAAGATCACGAGGCCGGTGGCGATGATGTAACGCATGTCCACCCTCACCATCAGACGCCCGACAATCGGCGCGGTCAGGAACATGGTGATGCCCGAAACGAACATGGTCTCGCCGATCATCAGCGCGCTGTAGCCGCGCACTTCGGCAAGGTAGCGGGGATACATATAGGTCAGGCCATAAAGGCCGATGCCGATGCAGAACGAGATCAGGCAGCCGATCCCGAAATTGCGATCGGCAAAAGCCCTGATATCGACGATCGGTTCTTCCGC
>DASSGM010000360.1:0-9706 GCA_035693465.1 Bradyrhizobium sp.
CGATATCAGGCCGCGCCATTGCGAGACGGCGTACCACCTCGCGGATCGCTTCGGCCTCGGTGCGGTCGGTCTTGAGAAATTTCAGGCGCGCCGGCGTCGCATAAAAGAGGTCGCTGACCTCGACGCGGGTGCCTTGCGACAGTGCCGCCGGCATGATCGCCGATTTCACGCCACCTTCAACCGAGAGCGACCAGGCGTGCGGCTCGCCCAAGTGGCGGGTGATGATACTGAGCTTGGCCACCGCGCCGATCGAGGGAAGCGCCTCGCCGCGAAACCCCAGCGTGCGAATCCGCAAGAGATCCTCGTCGTCGAGCTTGGAGGTGGCATGGCGATCAACCGCGAGCGCGAGGTCGCCTGATGTCATGCCGTCGCCGTCATCGGTAACGCCGATCCGCCACCGCCCGCCGCCATCGCTGAAAATGTCGATCCGGCTGGCGCCGGCGTCGACGGCGTTCTCCACCAGTTCCTTCACCACGCTCGCCGGACGCTCGACCACTTCGCCGGCGGCGATGCGGTTGACGATCTGTTCGGGCAGTTGGCGAACGGGCATGGTTTTTGAGCGACTCGGGGGAGCGAAAGCGTCAATCTACGGGCTTTTGCCCTGCGACGGGAGGGCGAAGGCCGCTAAACCGCAGGGGATTTCTCACCTCTCCCCGTTGTTCACCTGGAGCGGATTTTGACGCCGTCATGCCCGCGAAGGCGGGCATCGAGTAAACGCCGCCCTTGAGAGAGAATCGAAACGGTGCGGAATACTGGATCATCCACTTTCGCGGAGGATTACATGGCATCATGTGGGGTGTCTCCGAGGGAAACAGCCGCACTTCGGCTCAATCGTCCAAGCGAGCCGAGCCGCGCTTGGCCTTGATGTCGCCGCGGCGCTTTTTGCCTTCCAGCCTGCGCTGTTTCGATGCCGCCGTGGGCCTAGTGGGCCGGCGCGGGGTGGGCCGGGCCATCGCTTCGCGCAGGAGTTCGAGCAGCCGATCGATCGCGTCAGCGCGGTTGCGCTCCTGGGTGCGGAAGCGCTGCGCGTGAATCACAATCACGCCGTCCTTGGTCATGCGCTTGCCGGCGAGCCGGGCGAGCCGCGCGGCGGCATCGTCCGCCAGCGCGATCCGGCTGGTATCGAAGCGCAATTGCGCGGCGGTTGACAGCTTGTTGACGTTCTGTCCGCCAGGGCCGGAGGCGCGAACAAAGCTGATCTCGATGTCGTGCTCATCAATAGCGAGGTCGCGGGAAATCCGCAGCATGGCATCACCGGCAAACGGGAATTTCCCGAAGCAAAAACAAGCGTCATCCTGAGGTGCGAGCCTGACGACGCATCTGGGCCGTCAGCTTGCGCGAGCCTCGAAGGAAGGCGGGATATGTAGCACATCCTTCGAGACGCGCACGAAGAGGGCGCCCTCAAGGGTGAGCGCAATTGCGCTCATCCTGGGATGACGGCGGTTCATGTGGAGAAGTCCGGAAAGGACCGCTTAGTTTGCAGCCGGCGGGGGCGCGGCGGCCGGCTGGGCTGCGGCCTGCGGGGCGCGGCCGACGATGACAGTGAGAAGGCCTTGGCCCCAAAGCCGCTGGGCGGCCTTCCTGGCGTCGTCCAGGGTCACCGCATCGACGATGGCGTTGCGCTTCTCGATGTAGTCGATCGGAAGCCGATCGAGCTGGTATTGCAGCAGCGCCGAGGCCAGCTTCGATGAGGTATCGAGCGCCAGCATCTGCGAGCCCTTGAGATAGGATTTGGCCTCGTCCAGCTCCTGCTGTGTCGGGCCATCCTCGGCCATGCGTCGGACTTCCTTGTTGATGGCGTCGACGGTCTCCCCGGCGCGGTCGGCGCGGGTTCCGGTATTTCCGATGAACAGCGCGGAATGATCCATCCACAAAAGCGATTCATAGACCGAATAGGCGAGACCGCGCTTCTCGCGGACCTCGCGGTAGAGCCGTGACGACAGCCCTCCGCCGCCGAGAATGTGGTTGACGACATAGCCGGCCATGAAATTCGGATCGCTGCGCTTGAAGCCCGGCCCGCCGAACGTCACCACGGTTTGCGGCACGTCGAGCGGAATGAACGTGCGCTGCGGCGGCCTGGCGGCTTCGACGTCGGCCACCGGCGCCAGGCCGGCTTTGGCCGGCAGTCCGCCGAACGTCTGGTCGAGCAATTTGCCGAGCGTGGCCGGGTCGATATCGCCGACCACGGCAATCCTGAGCATATCCCTGGCCAGTACGCGGCGGACATAGTCCTTCAGGTCGGCGACATCGATTCGGGGCACGCTCTCCAGGGTGCCGTTGCCCGGACGGCCATAAGGATGATCGCCAAAGGCGACTTCCAGCAACTTGCGGCTGGCCAGCGAATTCGGATTGGAGGTTTCGCGTCGCAAGCCCGAGATGACCTGCGCGCGAATGCGTTCGACATCGCTGCTCTCGAAGCGCGGCGAGGTCAGCGCCATCCGGAGCAGGTCGAAGGCTTCGTCTCTGTTATCCCTGAGCATGCGCAGCGAGCCGCGGAAATTGTCCCGTGCCGAACTGAAGCTCAATTCGATGGCGCGGCGCTCGAGACGCTCGTGGAACGTCTTGGAATCCAGATCGCCCGAACCTTCATCGAGCAGATTGGCGACCATGTTGCCGACGCCCGGCTTGTCGGCCGGGTCCTGAGCGGCGCCGCCGCCGAAGGCGTATTCCATCGCGATCAGCGGCACCGTGGAATCCTGTACGAACCAGGCCTCGATGCCTCCAGGCGAAATCAGATGCTGGACTTTTGCTGCGGCCTGCGACGGCGTCGACGCCACAAGCGCCATCGCGACGCAAGCAGCAAGCACGATTGCCATGCGGCGCGCGTACCATATGACATACGTCACGAGCGCTTCTCCTCGCGTTTCGGCGCCGCATCCTTGATCAGATAGCCCGTCACCGAACGCTTCTTGTCGAGCCACTTCTGTGCAGCGTCGCGGACCTGTTCGGCGGTGACGGCACGTATGCGATCCGGCCAGCTCCTGATGTCATCGATGCTCAAGCCGGTGGTAAGCGCGCCGCCATACCAGCGCGCCAGCGTCGCCTGATTGTCCTGGGCGTAGATGGCTTCCGCGATCAGTTGCGTCTTGACGCGCTCGAGATCCTCGGAGCGCACCGGATTTTGCCCGACCTCCGATATCACACTGTCGATCGCCTGCTCGATTTGCGAAAACTCGACGCCGGGCTTCGGCGAAGCCGCGATCATGAACTGGGTCGGATCGAGGGAAGTGCCCTGATATGCGGCGCTGGCGCTGACCGCGAGCGGCCGGTCGATCACCAGCGCGCGATAGAGATAGGAATTGCTGCCGCCGCCCATCAGTTGCGCGAGCACATCGAGCGCCGGGCTTTCCCCGGCGGCCGCGGTGGCGGCGGACGGAACCAGATAGTAGCGCCGCACGCTGCTCTGCTCGACCCTGGGGTCGGCCAACGTCACGGTGCGCGGCCCGGCCGGCGTCGGCTCCTGCGGACGCAGGCGCTTCACGGGTATGGCCGGCTGCGGCGCGACCTCGCCGAACGTGCGCTCGACCAGGGGGCGAACTTCCCTGGCATCGACATCCCCGGCAATCACCAGCGTGGCGTTGTTTGGGGCATAGAAGCGCCGGTAAAAGGCCAGCGCATCCTCGCGGTCGAGCTGTTCGATTTCCTGGCGCCAGCCGATCACGGGCCGGCCATAGGGGTGATTGAGATAGAGCGCCGCCATCATCTGCTCGGTTAGCCGCGCCTCCGGGTTGTTGGCGACCCGCATGTTGAATTCTTCGAGCACGACGTCGCGCTCCGGCAGCACGTTCTCGTCCTTCAGGATCAGCCCGGTCATGCGATCGGCCTCGAACTCCATCATGCTGGCCAATTGCTCGCGCGGCACGCGCTGGTAGTAGCCGGTGTAGTCGGTGGAGGTGAACGCGTTCTCATTGCCACCGATTCGAAGCACGGTCCGGGAAAATTCACCGGCCGGGTGTTTGCTGGTGCCCTTGAACATCAGGTGCTCGAGGAAATGCGCGAGGCCTGATTTGCCGGGCGTCTCATCGGCGGAGCCGACCTTGTACCAGATCATCTGCGTGACGACGGGGGTGCGGTGGTCCGGGATCACCACCACCTGCAAGCCATTGCCGAGGGTAAAGCTGGCGGGCGCCTCTGAGGTCACCGTGTTCTGTGCGAGGGTGCCGCTGATGGAGACGGCGAAAGCGGCGAACAGCGCAAGGAAGAAATGAGCGGCAAAACGGTATGATGACATCATGACCTGTCTAAATGCGTATTCCGAAACGCTGGACACCGGTCTTTCGACAAGAATACGCGCAGTTTCCCGAGTGAGAGCGGCCGAAACGAAAGCGTGCGGGCTAAAGCCACGGCATCCTACACCGCGCAACTGCCTGCAAATGTCACGAAGCTGAGAGACGGAACCAGCTATTCGCCATACTTGCCGGCGGCCGGGTTGTATTCCTTGTTCAGCGATTCCTTTGGCCCGGTGCCGTAGGCGTAATTCGGCGACGGCGTCTGGTAGCCAACCGGAGGCTGGGTCAGGGAGTCCCGTGTCGGTTCGCCCTTGAACGGCGCGGTCTCGGCTTTATTGCCGCCGAACAGACCGCTGAAGCCGCCGCTATAGCCGAGCTGCGAGGGGCTCAGGATGGCGGTCGTGCCAGGATTGCCACCGGGCTGATCAACCGAATCGCTGCCGGCGGTCGACTTTTTCGGGGCGCGCCTATCCAGTTCGCTCGGCATCAAGACACGGCTGGCTTCGCGCGGATCCTTGTTTTCCTTCTTGCGCGCAGCGATCGCCGCCTTGCGCCGCGCTTCGTCGGGATCTTTCGGCCAGTTCGGAGCCTTCACCTCATTGGAGGCGGCAGCCGGTGGCGGCAGATCGAGCTTGGGCGGAACCACCAGCGGAGACCGCTCGCGATACTCGATGCCGCGGTTGTCCATGTTGGTGCCGCCGATTCCCGCCATGATGCTCTCGATGATCTTTTCCTCGAAGGTCTTCTCATCCTCGTCGTCGTCCTGGGCCCGCGCGGCGCCGGCCGTCATCACCACGCCAACCCCTAGCGCGACGACGGTGAGCCGCAGCGCGCGGCTCAGCGCTCCCGGCGAATTTCGCACCAACCATCCGCTGGCTTCGGTCCTGCGCATCGCGCTCTTCCTGTTCAAATTTCCCGAGGGTGCCGACCAAGGGCGCAAGCGCCCACCCGGCACGAAATCGAGCCCCTTGAGGCTCGTATCAGCCGGGATCAGGGCGCTTTTGCGGCGGGTACCCCCAAGAAGGAATCATACAGCAGGGCCGCTACCCCGGCAACAATCGCGACGTCGGCAAGGTTAAATACGTACCAATTGAAGGTATTGCTCCCGATCTGGAGGTGAAACAGGGCGAAATCGACTACCGCGCCGTAGGCGAAGCGGTCGATGGCGTTGCCGATGGCGCCGCCGATGATCAGGCCGAGCGCGATGGTGGCGATCAGGGTGCGCGAGCGCGCCATCCAGATCGCCAAGACGATCACCGCGACCGCCTTGATGATCATCAGGATGATCTGGGCACCCTGGTTGTCGCTTTGAAACCAGCCGAAGCTGATCCCGACATTCCATGCCAGCACCAGGTCGAAAAACGGCGTGACCTTCACCGCGCCGCGATGGGGAAGGTCAAACACGTAAAGCAGCCAGAGTTTTGAGGCCTGATCGAGCGCCAGCACGGCGATGGCGGCGATGACACCGGGCCGGAGGGTCGACTTCATCCCAGCGCCTTCCATTCGCGCAGCGCCTGGGCGTCGCGCGGCGACACGTCGGGGTACTCCGGATCGTCGCCGACGGTCGGAAGGATCTTCCAGGAGCGTGCGCATTTGGTGCCGACGGCTTTTTCGACCACGACCGCCACCCCGGGCACATCGTTCAAGCGGAACGCGCCGGGTCGAGGGTCCTCATTGGTCGCCATCGCGTTCGAGGTGATGAAGACTTCGGTCAGGTCGACATCGAACAGCGTCTCAAAAATCTTCTTGTCCGTGACGCAGACCAGTGGAGAGGCCTCCAGCGACGAGCCGATCCGCTTGGCCGCGCGCTCGAGCTCCAGCGCACCGGTCACGACGCGGCGGACATTGCGGATGATCTCCCACTTCGTGGCCAGTCTTTCGTCGCGGAAAGCTTCGAGCCCGTCCGGGAACAGGGTGAGATGCACCGATGGCTCGGCGCCCGGCTTGTAGAGCTGCCACGCCTCGTCGGCGGTGAAGCTCAATACCGGCGCAAACCAGCGCAGGATGGCATCGCAGATGATGTCGATGGTTGTCAGCGCCGCCTTGCGCGCCAGCGACGACGGCGGATCGCAATACAGCGTGTCTTTCCTGATATCGAAATAGAACGCCGACAATTCGCTGTTCATGAACGCGGAGAGAGTTGCGACCACGGTCTTGTAATCGAACTCGGCGTAAGCCTTGCGCACGATGGCCGCCTGCTCGGCGAGCTCATGCAGCATCAGCCGCTCCAGTTCGGGCATCTCGGCATGCGCGACCTCGTCACCGGGCCTGAAATGATGCAGCGTGCCGAGCATCCAGCGGATCGTGTTGCGCAGCTTGCGGTAGGTCTCGATGGTGTTTTTGAGGATTTCCGGGCCGATGCGCTGGTCGTCGGCATAATCGGTGGCGCACACCCACAGCCGCAAGATGTCGGCGCCGGATTGCGCGATGACCTTCTGCGGCTCGACGGTGTTGCCGAGCGACTTCGACATCTTGCGGCCGTTCTCATCCAGTGTGAAGCCATGGGTGAGCACGATGTCGAACGGCGCGCGGCCGCGGGTGCCGCAGCTTTCCAGGAGCGACGACTGGAACCAGCCGCGGTGCTGGTCGGAGCCCTCCAGATACATCACGGTATCGTCGCCGCCATCGAGCTTGCGCTTGATGCCGGCCAGGCCCGGAAAGTGCACGGGGTCTTCCAGCACGAACGCGTGCGTCGAGCCGGAATCAAACCAGACGTCGCAGATGTCGTCGACCTTCTTCCAATCCTCGTTTGCGAGCGAGCCGAGAAAGCGTTCGCGGACGCCGTCCATGTACCAGGCGTCGGCGCCTTCCTTCTCGAAGGCGTCGGCAATGCGCTTGTTGACGGCGTCATCCTGTAGGATTTCGGCCGAGCCGTCGCCCTTTTCGCGCACGAACACCGCGATCGGCACGCCCCAGGCGCGCTGGCGCGAGATCACCCAGTCGGGCTTGCTGTTGATCATGCCGGTGATGCGGTTCTGGCCCGATGGCGGCACCCAGCGGGTGCGGGCAATTTCGCGCAGAGCAATTTGGCGCAAAGTGTACACTGCCGAGAGTTCTGTAGCTTTTAGGTAAGCTCTGACCTTCAATCGAAGAAGTCTAATTCTTGAGAGAATCCTTAGCCCTCGCCATCTAGGTCGCCTGCTCTTCAATTGCTGTGATTTGGCATTGCGTGTCGGATCAACCTCAGTCGGATATTGCGTGCCTTTGCGTTTCGTGAATGCCGGGCCAGATCCTGGTTTATCCATCGCGATAAACCACTGCGGGGTGTTGCGGAAGATCACCGGCTTCTTCGAACGCCAGGAATGCGGATATTGATGCTTGAGCCGGCCCCGCGCCACTAGCATGCAGGCGTCGATCAGAGCCTTGATCACGGCGTCGTTGGCGTCGCCTTTCTCGCCCTTGTCGTTGATGACGCGCTTTCCCAAAAAGCCCGGCGCCTGTTCGGTGAAGGCGCCGTTTTCGTCGACGGTGTAGGGGATGGTGGTGTTGATGCCGCGCGCTTCCAGTTCGCGGGCATTCGACGACCAGACGTCAAAATCCTCGCGGCCGTGTCCGGGCGCGGTGTGCACGAAACCGGTGCCCGCCTCGTCGGTGACGTGATCGCCGGCGAGCAGCGGCACTTGAAATTCGTATCCCTTGCCCTTCAGCGGGTGCGAAGCATGACCGATTTGCGAGGGATCGACATCATGGATTCGGACGAAGGCTTCGACCTTTGCGGTCTTCATCACCTCTTCGGCGAGCTTGTCCGCAAGCACGAGCCTGTCACCCTTCTTGGCCCAATTCTGATCCGGTGCTTCCGTGACTTCATAGAGGCCGTAAGTGATTTTTGGCGAATAGCTAATGGCTCGATTGCCTGGCAACGTCCAGGGTGTCGTGGTCCAGATCACGATGGATGCGCCAACCACATCGGCCGCGCCGCTATGCTCATCGATTGGAAACTTCACCCATACCGTGTCGCTCGTGTAATCCTCGTACTCGACCTCGGCTTCCGCCAGCGCGGTTTTTTCCACCACGCTCCACATCACCGGCTTGGAGCCGCGGTAGAGCGTGCCGTTGGCGGCGAATTTCATCAATTCGCGCGCGATCTGGGCTTCGGCGAAATAATCCATGGTGGCATAGGGATGATCCCAGTCGCCGATGATGCCGAGTCGCTTGAACTCCTCGCGCTGCACGTTGAGCCAGTGCGCGGCATAGCCGCGGCACTCCTTCCGGAACGCCACCATCGCTGAGGAATCCCGGAAGTCCGGCTTTTGCCTGCCCTTGGAGCGGTAGTTCTCTTCCTCGATTTTCCATTCGATCGGCAGGCCGTGGCAGTCCCAGCCCGGCACGTAGTTGGAATCGAAGCCGAGCATCTGCTCGCTCTTGGTCACCACATCCTTGAGGATCTTGTTCAGCGCGTGCCCGATATGGATGTTGCCGTTGGCATAGGGCGGGCCGTCATGCAGCACGAATTTCGTCCGGCCGGCGGCTTGCTCGCGTAGCCTGCGGTAGAGGCCGATCTCGTTCCAGCGCTTGAGGATTTCCGGCTCGCGCTGCGGCAGGCCGGCGCGCATCGGGAATTCCGTCTGCGGCAGGAACAGGGTTTTGGAATAGTCTGTTGCTTCGGACTTTTGCGGCTTTTCGGACATGAATGCTCTGGTTTGGCTCAATGGGGCGCTGAAATGCGATAGATCGCGGATGAATCAGGAGGATCCCGGTCTTGCGCCGAGCCGAAGCTCAGGCGGAAGCCGGGCCGCTAATGCTGATGGTGCGCCGCGCAAACATGGGAGCTTTCCATAGCAGCCGGCCGCCGGATCGCAAAGCCCCGCTTCGCCTCGGCGCTTATCCCGGAGATGACGGGCCGACCACCCCGAGCTTCGGAAAGGCATCCGGCGCGGCGGCCAGCACGGCGCGGGCACGGGCACTGTCGTCATCCATCTGACGCACCAGCTTTTCCGCGTCGTCGAACCTCAATTCCTCGCGGATAAAGCCGATGAAGGCGACGTCCAGCGTCGCTCCATAGAGATCGCCCTTGAAATCGAACAGGAAGATTTCCAGCAGCGGCGCGCCATTGTCGAAGGTCGGACGGCGCCCAAAACTCGCCACGCCGTCAAAACGCTCAAGCCCGCGGCCGACCCGCACCGCATAGATGCCGTGCTTCAGCCCACAGTTCTTGTCGAGGCGGATATTGGCGGTGGGATAGCCGAGATCGCGGCCGCGTTTTTCGCCATGGATCACCCGGCCTGCGACGAACCACGGGCCGCCGAGCATCGCGGTGGCGTCCTCGATCTGGCCTTCCGCGAGCGCCATGCGGATCGCGCTGGAGGAAACCGGCCGTTCCGCGATATCGACGTGAGGCTGTACATCGACCTCGATGCCGAGTCGGGGCGCTTCGTTGACCAAAAGGCTCGGCGAGCCGACCCGCCCCTTGCCGAAATGAAAGTCGTAGCCGACTGCAATGCCACTGACCCCGAGCCGCTCAATCAGGTCATGGTGAA
>DASSGM010000361.1:0-17846 GCA_035693465.1 Bradyrhizobium sp.
GATCTGGCGGCTCCTACGTCAAGCAGGAGTTTGAAAATGTATACGCCTCCCATGTTCAAGCCCGATCGCGCCGCCAGCCTTGGCTTTGCGGCAGCTCGCGGATTCGGCACAGTCTGCGCATGGGACGGCGTCAAGCCGATCGCATCCTCGCTGCCGTTCTGCCTGGCCTATGCCGACGACGGCACGCCGCGCCTGGCCTTTCATGTCGCGCGCAACAATCCGCTGGCGAAGCTGGCGGACGGAAAGACGCCGTGGCTGATGACTGTGAACGGCGCCGACGCCTATGTTTCGGCCGACTGGTATGCATCGCCGGACCAGGTGCCGACATGGCTTTACCAAGCCGTGCATCTCACCGGGCGCGTCGGGATGCTGCCCGACCATGAACTCGGTTCGCATCTCGAGGCGCTCGCGGCCAAGTTTGAGAGCGGGCTCGCGCCGAAACCGCCGTGGACGACTTCGAAGATGACGGCGGGGCGCCTGGATGCGATGAAGAAAGCCATTGTGGGTCTGGTCATGACGGTCGAGGAGATCGAGGGCAGCTTCAAGCTCAACCAGCACAAATCCGATGTCGACCACATTGGGGTCGCAACCGCGCTGGCGCGGCAACCGGACGCCGCCGCGCAGCTTCTGGCCAGTGAAATGCGCGCGCTGCGGCCGCATCTGTTCGCAAGCGGAACGCCACAATTAAATGCTATGGCGATGCAGGAAGGAACGATGTGATGAGCGCAAGGAAGAAGATCGGCGTCCTCGGCGCGTCCGGCTACACCGGGGCCGACGCGGTGCGCCTGTTGGCGCGGCATCCGAATGCCGAAATATCAGTGCTGACCGCCAATACCCATGCCGGCAAGGCGATGGACGAGGTGTTTCCGCATTTCTTCATGCTCGAGCTGCCGCGGCTTACGGAATGGGAGAAGGTGGACTGGACCAAGCTCGATGCGGTGTTCTGCGGGCTGCCCCACGGCACCACGCAGGAGATCATCGCGGCCGTGATGGTCGCCAATCCGGCCATCAAGATCCTCGACATGTCGGCAGATTTCCGGCTCCGCGACATGAGTGTCTACGCCCAATGGTACGGCCACGAGCATCGGGCGCCGCAGCTTCAAGGCGAAGCCGTTTATGGCCTCACCGAATTCTACCGCGAGAAAATCGCGGCCGCGCGGCTGGTCGCTTGCCCCGGCTGCTATCCGACCGCGGCGCTGCTGGCGCTGGTCCCGATCGCCAAGGCGAAACTGATCGACGTCGACGACATCGTCATTGACGCGAAATCGGGCGTCACCGGCGCGGGCCGCGGTCTAAAGCAGAACACGCTGTTCAGCGAAGCAGGAGAGGGGCTTTCGCCCTATTCGGTGGGTACGCATCGTCACTCGCCGGAGATCGAGCAGGAGATCGGCGTCGCTGCAGGCTCAGCAGTGACGGTAAACTTCACGCCGCATCTCATTCCGATGGGCCGGGGGGAGCTCTGCACGTCCTACGTCAAACTCAATGGCGCGAGCGCCGACGATCTGCGTGCCGCGCTGGCGGAAGCCTATCGCCATGAGCCGTTTGTGCATGTTGCCAAAAAGGGCGTGTTGCCGCAGACCCAGAACGTACGCGGCTCGAATTATGTGCAGATCGGGGTATTCGCCGACCGCATCAAGAACCGCGCGATCGTCATTTCGGTGCTCGACAATTTGGTGAAGGGCTCGGCCGGGCAGGCGATTCAGAACATGAACCTGATGTTCGGCTTTCCCGAGACCACCGGGTTGGAGCAGATCGCGCTGTTTCCGTGAGTCAGCCGGCCTCATTCGTGAGGAGCGGCCAGTTGGCCGCGTCGCGAACGATGAGGCGTGCGCCGCTTATGGTTCGAGACGCGCCCAAGAGCGCGCTCCTCACCATCAGGAAAAGCGCCTGGATGACCGTTCACACTACCTTGAAAATCGCCAGCGCCAGCACCGCTTGCGCGAGGAAGCCAACGGTGAAGGCCAGCGTGCGAAATACCGGCAGACCAAGCGTATAGACGATCAGATGCGCGACGCGGGCCCAGAAATACACCGCGCAGGCATAGACGGTCCATTTCGTCGAATAGTCGATCTCGGCAAGGATCAGTACCAGCGGCGCGAAAATGACAAGGTTCTCGACCGCATTGTCATGCGCAAACATCAGCCGAGTGGCCCACTCCGCGTGCGGCTTGGCGTTGCGCGATGGATTGGCCATCGCGCCGGCGAGGCCACGAACCTGACAGCGATTTATGATGTAGGGGATCCACAGCAATCCGGTGAAGATGACCGTCAGCGTCAGCCAGAACAATTCGCGCGTCATAGGCGTTCCCCTCAATCGATTTCGAATCGCGTCCCGGCGGGGACGACTGGGTTATACTCAAAGGCGCTTGGTCGCGCTATGCGCGGACCCGGACGTAGCTGCCGGGCGCGTCTTCGATCGGAGGCAACGCCTCGGTGCCGACGGCGCGCGCCGGCACCTCCTCGGCGTCGATATTTGCCAGCCATTCGCGCCAGTCTGGCCACCACGAGCCGTTGTGCTCCTGCGCGCCCTTGAGCCAGCCCGCGAGGGTAACATCCTTGATATTGTCGTTGGTCCAGTACTGGTACTTGCCGGACGATGGCGGGTTGACCACGCCGGCAATATGCCCGGACCCTGACAGTACATACTTCACCGGGCCGCCGAAAAATTGCGAGCCGTAAAGCACCGAATCCGCCGGGGCGATATGATCCTCACGCGTCGCCAGATTGTAGATCGGCAGCTTCACCTTCGACAGATCGAGCAAGGTGTTGTCCAGCACCATGCTGCCGGTGGACAGCCGATTTTCCAGATAGCAGTTGCGCAGGTAATAGGAGTGGTTCGCCGCCGGCATCCGCGTCGAATCCGAATTCCAGTGCAAGAGATCGAACGAGGAGGGCGGTTGTCCCTTCAGGTAGTTGCTGACCACATAGGACCAGATCAGATCGTTGGAGCGCAGCATGTTGAAGGCCATCGCCATCTTGCTGCCTTCGAGCACGCCCGTTGCTTGCATGTCGCGCTCGAGCGCCGAGATCTGGCCCTCGTCCACGAACACCAGAAGGTCGCCGGCGTGGGTGAAATCGACCTGCGCGGCAAGTAAGGTCGCCGAGGTCACGCGCACGCGCCGCTTTTCGGCAAGCCATGCCAGCGTCGAGGCGAGCAGGGTGCCGCCGACGCAGTAGCCCATGGTGTGGACTTTCAGCTCGCCGGTGGCCTTCTCGATCGCGTCCATCGCGGCCAGCGGGCCTTCCTTCATATAGTCGTCGAAGGTTTTCGAACCCAGGCGCTTGTCCGGATTGACCCACGAAATCATGAACACCGTGATGCCGTGATCGACACACCACTTGACGAAGGATTTTTCCGGCCGGAGGTCGAGGATGTAGAACTTGTTGATCCACGGCGGCACGATCAGCAGCGGCGTGCGCAGCACGTTTTCGGTCGCCGGCTGGTACTGGATCAGCTGCATCAGCTCATTCTGGAAGATCACCTTGCCCGGCGTGGTGGCCAGGTTGACGCCGACAGCGAGATTGGAAGGGTCGGACTGACGGATGCGCAGCGTGCCGCCTCCGGCCTCGATATCTTCCGCCAGCATCTTCATGCCGCGAACCAGGTTGTCGCCGCTCGACGCCAGCGTCTCGCGCAATACTTCCGGATTGGTGAGAACGAAATTCGAGGGCGCGAGCGCGTTGGCAATCTGCTGAACGTAGAATTCGGCCTTCTTGCGGGTGTGCGGGTCGAGCCCTTCGGCGTTGCGCACCAGGTCCTGCGCCCATTGCGTGCTGAGCAGATAGAGCTGCATCACAAAATCGAAAAACTGATTCGACCTCCACTCGGGATCGTTGAATCGCTTGTCGCGCGGCGAGGGCGCGATCGCCGGCTCCGCCTGTTCGCCGGCAAGCCGGCGCACCGCCGAACCCCACAGATCGAGATAGGCCTTGCCTATCTTCATCTGCAGTTCCGCCGACCGCTCTTTGTCCGCCAGCCAGTAATCCGCCACCACACTGAAAGTCTTGATCACCTCGGCGAGTTCGCTTGGCGGCCTATCGGTGATTTCGCCGCTCTCGCGCGGCTTGAGATAGGCTGCGAGCGCCTGGCCGCTGGTCTCCAAGGCCCGCGCGAGGTTCATCGCGAAGGCTTCAGGGTCGAACTTTTTTGCAACCTGGGTTTCTGCCGTAACTTCGTTCATGTCCGCAACACTACAGGTTCATTTCGAGTTCGTCATCGCGGGGCCGATCAGGGCTGGCTCGCGCGTAATCTTCGCATCCGAGTGCTGCAGTGCGACAAAGCATCTCGGTTCTGACATATTGAAGCCTCAACGGTCGCATTTGTTCTCTGGGGCTTTAATCGTTTCGGGCGACAATGGTTTGAACCATTGCCCCGGATTGTGAAAAACTGGCGTTTCGTCGCTGCAAGGCTCATACCAGCGACGAGGAGGCTCCGCCCGGATGCTGGATTGCAGGAAAAGGGTACTCGCTCTGGGAGCGCTGGTGGCCTCGGCGCTTGCGCTCGGCGGCTGCTCGATATCGATCGCGGATTTGCCATTGGCCGGCACGCCGGCCGATGCGCCCGAGCGTCCGAAAGAAGCCGGCGCCTACCTTCCGGTTCACGACTTGCCGCCCGCTCGGGAAGAGAGTGCGATGGCACCGGCAGAGCGGGCCAAGGTTCAGAGCGAACTCATCGCCGCACGTGACCGCCAGGCCTCGACGGCAGCCGCAAAAGCCGCGGCGTCCAAGTGAATAAAGCCTCCTATTACGGCTGGGCGCCGCCGGACCTGCATGGTAAAACCAGCCGATTCAACGGTTTTGGCGCCTGAATTCGCCCTAAATCATTGAGTGAGCACGTTTTCCTGGCGGAACCGGATTCCGCTTTGCCATCAACGTGCTGCCGACTTTGCTTAACCGGCATCCGGAGCCCGAGACCGATGGAAGATTTTTACCGCATCCGCCGCCTGCCGCCTTATGTCTTCGAGCAGGTCAACCAGGCCAAGGCGGCGGCGCGGAATGCCGGGGCCGACATCATCGATCTCGGTATGGGCAATCCGGATCTGTCGACGCCGCCCCATGTCATTGAGAAGCTGAAGGAGACGCTGGGCAAGCCGCGAACCGACCGCTACTCCGCCTCGCGCGGCATCACCGGCCTGCGCAAAGCTCAGGCGGCCTATTACGGCCGCCGTTTCGGCGTCAGACTCAATCCGGACACCCAGATCGTCGCGACGCTGGGCTCGAAGGAGGGTTTTGCCAACGTGGCCCAGGCGATCACCGCGCCCGGGGACGTCGTGCTGTGCCCCAATCCCAGCTATCCGATTCATGCCTTTGGATTTCTGATGGCCGGCGGGGTGATCCGCTCGGTACCCTCAGAGCCGACGCCGCAGTTTTTCGAGGCGGTCGAGCGGGCCATCGTCCATTCGATCCCGAAGCCGCTCGCCATCGTGGTCTGCTATCCCTCCAATCCTACCGCGAATGTCGCGAGCCTCGATTTCTACAAGGATCTGGTGGCGTTCGCGAAGAAGCACGAGATTTTCATCCTGTCGGACCTGGCCTATGCGGAGGTCTATTTCGACGACAACCCGCCGCCGTCGGTGCTGCAGGTTCCGGGCGCCATCGACGTCACCGTGGAATTCACCTCGATGTCGAAGACGTTTTCGATGGCCGGCTGGCGCATGGGATTTGCCGTCGGCAATGACCGGATCATCGCCGCATTGACGCGGGTGAAATCCTATCTCGACTACGGTGCGTTTACGCCCATTCAGGTCGCCGCCACTGCCGCGCTGAATGGTCCGGAGGATTGCATTCGCGAGATGCGCGACACCTACCGCAAGCGCCGCGATGCCCTGGTGGAGTCATTTGGCCGGGCAGGGTGGGAAATTCCGCCGCCGAGCGCCTCGATGTTTGCGTGGGCGCCGTTGCCAAAAGCCTTCCGCGACGTTGGCAGCATGCAATTCGCGACCCTGATGGTGGAAAAATCCGGCGTCGTGGTGTCACCCGGGGTTGCCTTCGGCGAGCACGGCGAGGGCTATGTTCGCATCGCCATGGTGGAAAACGAGCAGCGCATCCGCCAGGCCGCCCGCGGCGTGCGCCGCTTCCTTGAAAGCGGCCTCGAAACGTTGCACAACGTGGTTCCTCTCGCCAACCGGCGATAATCCTTCCGGCAGGTTTTGCGTCATGGTCGCACCCCTGAAAGTGGGTATTGCGGGGCTCGGCACTGTTGGCGCCGAGGTCGTTCGGCTGATCGAGCAGCAAGGCCGCGTTTTGTCGGCACGCAGCGGACGCGGCGTGCGCGTCGTTGCCGTCACCGCGCGGTCGAAGGTGAAAAAGCGTGGCGTCGATCTCCGCGGTATTGCCTGGGCCAAAAATGCGCTGGCGCTGGCCAGCGATCCCGGCATCGATTGCTTTGTCGAATTGATCGGAGGGTCCGGCGATCCGGCGCTGTCGGCGATCGAGGCGGCGCTGAAATCCGGCAAGTCGGTGGTCACCGCCAACAAGGCGCTGATCGCCAAACATGGGCTGCGATTGGCAAAGTCAGCCGAGAAGCATGGCGGTGCGCTGAATTTCGAGGCGGCGGTCGGCGCGGCGATCCCTGTTGTCAAGACCTTGCGCGAAGGTCTTGCGGGCACCGGGGTCAATCGCGTCTACGGCATCCTCAATGGCACCTGTAATTACATCCTGACCCGGATGGAACAGGAAGGATTGTCGTTCGCCGAGTGCCTGAAAGACGCACAGCGCCTCGGTTACGCCGAGGCCGATCCGTCATTCGACGTCGACGGCCACGACACCGCGCAGAAGCTTGCCATCCTTGCCAGCCTCGCATTCGGCACCAAGGTCGCGCAGAGCGCGGTGTATGTCGAAGGCATTTCTTCGATCGCGCCGGAAGACCTGCGCGCTGCGGAAGAACTCGGCTATCGCGTCAAGTTGCTCGGGGTCGCGGTGCGGACCGCGAAAGGCATCGAGCAACGCGTGCATCCGACCATGGTGCCGAAATCATCCTCGATCGCGCAGGTGATGGGCGTCACCAATGCGGTCACGATCGATGGCGAGGGGATTCCGCCGATCACGCTGGTCGGACCGGGCGCAGGCGGAGCAGCGACGGCGTCGGCCGTGGTCGCCGACATCGCCGATGTTGCGCGCGGCATTCGCGCCAAACCATTCGGGCGCCCGGTGGCGCGGCTGCGCGCAACCGCGAAGGCGCCAATGGAGCGCCATGAGGGCGGTTATTATATCCGCCTGATGGCGCGCGATCTGGCTGGAACCGCCGCGACCATTGCCACCCGGCTTGCCGAGCAGAAGATTTCCATCGAATCCATCGTGCAGCGCCATCCCGACGGCGTTGATGCGAACGGCGCGGCGAAGAAACCTTCGCCGGTGCCGGTCATTCTGATTACCTATGCGACCCACGAGGATGCGGTATATCGCGCGCTGGAGGCGGTTCAGCGCGACAAGGTGATCAGCGGCCGGCCACAGGTGATACGGATCGAAAAAAATTAGCGCCGGGTCCAAGCGGACAATGCGCGAAACCACTATATAGGCGGACGGGAAGACCCGCCGTAACGTCTTGAGGAGTTCTGCGATGTCGACCCATATTTCCGTTCCGCCGCAGCTATTGCTGGAGCGCATCCTGACGCTCGAGATCGTGCGGGTGACGGAACGCGCGGCGGTGTCGGCGGCGCGGTTGCGCGGCCATGGCAACGAGAAGGCAGCCGACCAGGCTGCCGTCGACGCGATGCGCCGCGAGCTCAACAAGCTGCCGATCGAAGGCACCGTCGTGATCGGCGAGGGCGAGCGCGACGAGGCGCCGATGCTGTATATCGGCGAGAAGGTCGGCATCAACGCTGGCCCGCAAGTGGATATCGCCGTCGATCCGCTCGAGGGCACCACGCTCTGCGCCAAGAACATGCCCGGCGCGATTGCGACCATGGCGATGGCGGATGCCGGCACCCTCCTGCACGCACCCGACGTTTACATGCAGAAGATCGCGGTCGGCCCCGGCTATCCCAAGGGCGTGGTCGAGCTTGATGCATCGCCTGGCGACAACGTCCGCCGATTGGCCAAGGCCAAGGGCGTCGATCCTTCCGCGATCACAGTGCTGGTGCTCGATCGCCCGCGCCACTCCGAGATCATTCAGGGTGTGCGCTCAACCGGCGCCGCGGTCCGTCTCATCACCGATGGCGATGTCGCCGGGGTTATCCATTGCGCCGATCCGGAAAATACCGGCGTCGACATGTATATCGGTACCGGCGGCGCGCCCGAAGGCGTGTTGGCGGCGGCGGCGCTGCGTTGCATCGGCGGCCAGATGCAAATCCGCTTGATCCTCGACACCGAGGAAAAACGCGAACGTGCCCGCAAAATGGGCGTCGCCGATCCGCGCGCGATTTACGGCATCGAGGACATGGTGAGGGGCGATTGCCTGTTTGCGGCGACCGGGGTCACCACCGGCTCGTTACTGTCGGGCGTCAAGTTCCGCAAGGACGTGATCGAGACCGAGACCGTGGTGATGCGCTCGGTCACCGGCACGGTGCGTTACATCAGGGCCGAACACCGGCAGCTTGACAAATTCCACCTCGACTGAGCAAAGAATGACGGGCACCATCCTGATACGACCGGTTGGTGAGGACGAGCGTGAAGCGTGGAACCCACTATGGGCGGGCTATCTCGCCTTCTACAAGACGGCGCTGGTACGGGACATCAGCGATCTCACCTGGACGAGGTTTCACGATTCAGATGAGCCGATGTTTGCGCTGGGCGGGTATATCGATGGCAACTTGGCGGGGTTCGCCCACTACCTCTTTCATCGCTCGACCTGGGCTCCCCATCGGTATTGCTATCTGGAAGATCTGTTTGTGGCAGAAGCTGCGCGGGGCAGAGGGCTGGGGCGGGCGCTGATCGAGGCGGTTTACGAGAAGGCCCAAGCGGCCAATGCAAGCCGCGTCTATTGGCTTACGCAATCGAGCAACACGCAGGCGCGTGCTCTGTACGACCGGGTTGCCGATAATCTCGGATTCATCCAATACCGCAAGGTGCTTTAGATTGGTCCCGAGTAGGTTGTCATTCCGGGCTGGGAGCGAAGCGAACGAACCCGGAATCAGGTTTCGGCGCGAGATTTGAGATTTCGTGCTGGCACCCCGGAATGACAACATTCAAAAAGAGCAGGGAGCAAGCATGTCCGATGTTTCGGCGGTAAAGGCGCTGGTGTTCGATGTGTTCGGCACCGTGGTCGACTGGCGCTCGAGCCTGATTGCGGATTTCACCAAATGGTCTGAGAAACGCGGCATCAACGCAGACTGGACCGCGCTGGTCGACGGCTGGCGCGCGGTCTATGCCGCCTCGATGGATGAGGTGAGAAAGCACCCGGAGCGCGGCTATGTGATCCTCGACGTGCTGCACCGAAGGTCGCTGGAAAAGCTGGTCGCGCAGTTGTCGATTTCAGGTTTGAACGACGATGATTTGCATTACCTCACGATGGGCTGGCATCGCCTTCACCCTTGGCCCGACAGCGTCTCCGGTTTGACCCGGCTGAAGACAAAATACATCATTGCTCCGCTGTCGAACGGCAACGTCGCGCTTTTGACCAACATGGCTAAATTCGCCGGCCTGCCGTGGGACCTCGTGCTGTCGGCGGAATTGTTCGAACACTACAAGCCCGATCCGGAAACCTATTTCGGCGCCGCGCGGCTGCTCGGCCTGCCGCCGGAGCAGGTGATGATGGTCGCCGCCCACAACCACGATCTCAAGGCCGCCCAGAAGCTGGGGTTGAAAACGGCCTTCGTTGCGCGCCCGACCGAATACGGCCCGTTGCAGAAATACGATTTCGAGGCCACGGGCAATTGGGACATTGTTGCGAAAGATTTTAATGGGATAGCCGAACGGATGGGCTGCTAAGGCCTAGCGCGCGCAAGCGAATCATTGAAGCGTCCGGCTTCGTGCTTACCTTCGGAAAGCATCATGACGCTCCCTGCATCCGCCTTGCCCATTGAAGCGCCGCCGGCGTTTCTAGGGGTTGCGCAATCCGTCACCGGAAAATTGTGGCGCGACCGGCTCGATGCGCGCGGCGCGGCGCACGCGCTCGCGATCGTGCAGCGCTATCAACTGCCGGAGATGCTGGCGCGCGTGCTGGCGGGGCGTGACGTCGGAATCGACGCAGTCGAGGATTTTCTCGATCCCACCATCCGCAAGTTGATGCCTGATCCCCACACCGTGACGCAGATGGAAGCGGCGGCGAAACGCATCGCGGACGCGGCCGCACGAAACGAAAGGGTTGCGATCTTCGGCGACTACGATGTCGACGGCGCGACCTCCGCGGCGCTCCTGGCATGGCACCTGCGCCATTGCGGGCTCGATCCGCTGATTCACATTCCCGACCGGCTTTTTGAAGGCTATGGCCCCAACACAGAGGCCGTTCGCATGCTTGCGGCCAGGGGTGCTACGCTCTTGGTAGCGGTGGATTGCGGCACCACCAGCCTTGAGCCGCTGGCTGAAGCCCGACGGCTCGGGATGTCGGTGGTCGTGATCGACCATCACCAATGCGGCGAACAATTGCCCGAGGTGGACGCACTGGTGAATCCGAACAGGCTCGATGACCTTTCGGGCCTCGGCCATCTCGCCGCGGTCGGTCTGGTGCTGGTGACGCTGGTCGCGGTCAACAGGGAGTTGCGTGAGCGCGGATTTTGGACTGGCGAAATGCCAGAGCCCGATCTGCTGGGCATGCTGCATCACGTGGCGCTTGGCACCGTCGCCGACGTCGCGCCATTGATCGGGCTCAACCGGGCTTTTGTTGCAAAGGGCCTGATCGCGATGCGCCGCCGCGATCATGTCGGCCACACCGCGCTGATGGATGTGTCGCGGCTGAACGGGCCGCCCGAGGCCTGGCATCTCGGCTTCATGCTGGGACCGCGCATCAATGCCGGTGGGAGAATCGGGCGCGCCGATCTCGGGGTGCGGCTGTTGCTGGAAGCCGATGTCTCCGAAGCGGCGCGGATTGCCGCCGAACTGGACCGGCTCAATACCGAGCGCCGCGTCATCGAACAGATGGCGGAGGCGCAAGCCGAAGCCGAGGCGCTGGCCGCGCTCGGACTGGAAGACAAGGGCGCCGTGATTGTCACGGCATCCGAAGGCTGGCATCCCGGCGTGGTTGGCCTGGTCGCGTCGCGGCTGCGGGAAAAATTCTCGCGACCGGCCTTTGCCATCGCGCTGGAGCCGGGCGGCATCGGCACCGGGTCGGGCCGCTCCATCTCCGGCGTCGATCTTGGCAAGGCGGTGCGGCAGGCGGTGAGAGACGGATTGCTGATGAAGGGCGGCGGCCATGCCATGGCCGCGGGCGTGACGCTGCGCAAGGAGAGACTGGCGGAATTCCGCGCCTATATGGAAAACGCGCTGGCGCATGACGTCGCAAACTCGCGGCATGAAAATGAGCTGTTCATCGACGGCGCGATCAGCGCACGCGCGGTGACGCCGGAACTGGTTGCGACGCTCAATCGCGCTGGGCCCTTCGGCAGCGGTAATCCCGAGCCGGTGGTGGCGCTGCCGTCGCATCAACTGGTTTATGCCGATGAAGTGGGGCAGGCGCACTTACGCCTGCGGCTCAAGTCCGGCGATGGCGCGATCGTCAACGGCGTCGCGTTTCGCTCGATCGGCTCCAAACTTGGCACCGCGTTGATCGCGCATCGCGGACAGCCGCTGCATGTCGCCGGATCGCTTGCGGTCGACCGCTGGCAGGGCACCGAGCGCGTGCAGCTGCGCGTGCTCGATGTCGCCGTGCCGGATCAGGGACCGGCGGTGATCAGGTAGGCGGCCCGTGCATACAGTCTTCACCTCGCCCCGCTCGGACTCCGGGTGAGGGGAGTCGCCGCATTTATTGTCTTCGGAGTGTGCGGAAGCAACCCCTCACCCCAACCCTCTAAGAGCGAGCTTCGCTCGTCTCGACCCCGCAAGAGCGGGGCGAGGGCGCGCACTTCCGACAGTGCCAAGTCCTGTTCACGATCCCTGCCTCAGCCGCGCCAGCACCTTGAGCCCGCCATACCCATCCGCGGGCACCAGCCCCATCCTGGTCTGATAATCCTTCACCGCCTTCATGGTGTCGTTGCCGACGCGGCCGTCGGTGCCGCCGGTGTCAAAGCCCGCTTTGGTCAGCCGGGTCTGCATTTCCTGGACTTCGGCAAGCGTCAGTGCGCGCTCGGAACCGGGGAACGGCTGAAGGAAGGGTGGCGCGCCCAGAATACGATCGCCGAGATGGCAGATCGCCAGTGCGTAGTTCATCGACGGGTTATAGCTGCGGACCGCGTAGAAATTCGGTCCGAGCAGGAACGCCGGACCGCCTTGCACCGGCACCCACATTTGTGCACTCGCATTCGGCTGCGGGAATGGCTGGCCGTCGGCGCGTTGCACGCCGGCGTTCGCCCACGCCGCATAGGTCCGGTTGCCGCCTGAGGCCGCGCCGGGCGCGCGTACTTCATAGCCCCAATGTTCACCGCGGTGATACTTGCCGCGATTGACCAGATACCGCGCGCTGGAGCCGAGCGCATCGTCGGGCTTGCCGAATGGCGATACCCGGCCATCCCCATCATAATCCATTCCGACATT
Organism: Bradyrhizobium sp.; assembly: GCA_035693465.1. GTDB lineage: Bacteria > Pseudomonadota > Alphaproteobacteria > Rhizobiales > Xanthobacteraceae > Bradyrhizobium. The sequence goes on from DASSGM010000361.1 coordinate 12,564, forward strand.
GAGCCAGACTTCCGGCATCCACTGGGTATGTCCCATGGCGCCCGCCCATGAGCCCCGCATCTCCTCAGGGCTGCTCCAGCCGCGATCGACGATTTTCAACGCATTGATCAGTTCGGTTTCCCAATAGGCGCGGCGCCGCGGTTCATTCCAGGCAAGGGCGGCGAGCGATGGAAACACGGGGCGCATATGGTTCTGCTGCACCAGTGGATCGCCGTAGGCGGATTCGACGCCCCATAGCGCCAGCAGCGTGCCGCGCTCGACGCCGAAATCCTTCTCGATCCGCGCAAACAGCGCCTCGTTCTTCTTCAGCGCTTCCTTGCCGGCGATGATGCGCCAGTCCGAGACGCGGCGATTGATGTATTGCCAGATCTGCTCGTTGAATTCGGGCTGATTCCGCATCTGCTTGAACACCGACATATCCGGCTCGATGCGGCCCATCACACGGGTGTAGGTCGCGTCCGAAATGCCTCTCGCCCGCGCCCGCGCTCGAAAGGCGTCGCGCCACTGATCGAAGCCCGGAGGTGCAGCGGCAAACGCCGCAACGGGATGCGCGAGCAGGGCGCCGACGCCGAGGCCGGATCGCAGCACCGCGCGGCGGGTCGGGGTTTTCAGGGAATCAGGTTGCTTCATCCGGACAGTCTAGCGGTGCGGAAAGGGTCGCGGCAAAGATGGTTGGCGCCATTGGAACCAGCCATCCTGCCGCAACTCTGCGGCAGCGTCGGGGCGGTGTCCCCAGAGATCAGTTATTGCTGCCTTCCTGGCTGCCGGGATGGATCGCACCTTGCGGCAACGCATGGGCCACGGCAGGCGAAGGCAGCGAGTCGGGCCCGATCTGGCGCCCGCGGCCGCGGATCAAGCGCTCATAGGCCGAAACCAGGGTGACGTAGGGATTGACCCAGAGCCAACCATCGCGCGTGAACACCTGCACATCAAAATGCAAATGGCGGCTGGTGCCGTTGGGATGGTCCAGATAATTTGAGACCACGCCGATTTTCTCGCCTTCGCTGACGCGACGTCCATTCAGAATGCCGTCGGCATCCATGCTCACCGGATTCATATGCATGTAGCGAAAGCGTATATGCTCGTTGCGGGTATTGATCTGCAGCGTCGCCGCTTGTTCTTTTGGCGAGCGGATCAACACGCCGTCGCGGACGGCGACGACCGGCCGCTGTTTCGGCTCGCAGCGCTCGGCGCCTTCATTGCGCGGCGGACAGGGTGCGGGGCGGATATCCTGCCCCTGGTGCCCAAAACCGCCGGGGCATTGTCCGACCCCAAAACTGCGGGCTTCGCAAAAATTATCCTGCCACGGATAACTTGTTTTTCCGCCAGCCGGCACGTCCAGCGATAGCAGTTTGTCGCTCGATCTGCGGTTTCGCGATGATTGCGAGTGGATGAAGGCAGGCGCCTTTTCCAGCGGAAATCGAATTTGCGAATAGGCGGTGAAGTCAGCGCGGCCGCCCTCTCGGCGATAGCCGCTATTGGCGGCAATGTCGCCCACCGGGCGATAGATGAAGTCAGGAGACTTTTCCGCCGGCCGCTCGGCGAGGACTGAAGGCAGATCGTTTCGCGGCCGCGAGGGTAGGCCGCCGGCGATGCGCAGCGCTCTCAGGAAACGCTCGGCGACGGGATAGGCCTCGCGGCAGGCGAGCCGCCGCGCGCTGGGACTGCTGTCGAGGCACTGGATCGATACCACATAGGGCACACCGAAGCGCGTGAAGGCATAGCGAACGTTGCCCTCCCGGATGAAGCGGCGCAGGTCGGGGAATTGCGCCGACAAGGCCTTGACCGGTTCGCCCTTGCCGCCGAGGGGATCGCGGATGTCATAGGTCAGGATCGAGCCGGTGATCTGCACTTCGACCGGCCTGGCAAAGATTCGTCGCGGCATGCCGCCGGCCGCGCCGGGCTCGAGCGAAAACACCGCATCGTAGCCGGAAGGGCCCGCATCAAACAGATCGGCGGGACGGAAGTCCGACTGATAACGCGAGAGCGAGAGGCTCGGCGGCGCGCCGTTCAACCGCGCGTCGAGAAATGCAGCGGTGTCGAGCGGCAGCAGTACCGGCACCGGACTGCGCCCGATACCGGTAAAGATCTGCGAGGTTACCGCGTTGAGTTGTACCAGCGCCGGCTTCGAACGCGGATCGGACGCAGCGAGCCGGCGTCGGCCCAAGAACGTGAACGCGGACGCCACAGCCGGCTGCGCATTGATCTCGGATCGAAGCTGATCGAGGGCCGCGCGCCATTCGACGCGGACGGTCGAAATCGCCGGCGTTCTGAATTCGTCGGCGATGAGGGTCGACGTGCCGGCAACGAGCAGCAACGACGACGCCAATAAACGCGTGACGGTCCGGCCAGCTTCCCCACCCACTGCATCGCCCCCCGGCGCTCAACCTTGCCCTGCAGCCTAATCTTTGGCGCGCTCCACGTAAGATCCGTCTTCGGTCATGACCACGATCCGCGTTCCCGTGGTGATGTGCGGCGGCACGGCCGTGCGCACGCCATTGGAGAGGGTAGCAGGCTTGTAGGATGACGATGCAGTCTGCCCCTTGGTGACCGGCTCGGTTTCTACAACTTCCAGCGTCGCGCGCTGCGGCATCTGGATCGCCACCGGAATTACGCCATGAAGCGAAAGCTTGACCGTCATGTTTTCCTGCAAATAAGGAGCGGCATTGCCGACGATGTCCTTCGGCACCTGGACCTGATCATAGGTGTCGGCATTCATGAAGTGGAAGCCGTCGGCATCTTCGTACAGATAGTTGAAGTTGTGATCCTCGATGGTCGCCTTCTCGACCTGGTCAGTGGTCTTGTAGCGCTCGGAAATTTTTACGCCATCGCTGATACGGCGCATTTCGATCTGGCTGACCGGTGTTCCCTTGCCGGGGTGGATGTTCTCGGCGGTGAGAACCACGTAAAGCTTGCCATCTTGCTCGATGACGTTGCCTTTGCGAATAGAACTGGCGATGACTTTCAAAACTGTTTTTCCTGGTATTCTGGCCGGCGACCAATCCGGAGACGGACGTCCCGAGGCCATTGAGGCGGTTTTCGTGCTGCAACATACTGATTTTGTCCGTCGATGCCAGCGTTTTGCCGTCGGTCCGAGGCATCGCCGATGGCAGGAAAACCACGATTCGGACGCGGTTATCGGCGTTTGGGGTGAGGGGTTGTGAAGGCCTGGGCGTTGTGCTCGGCAAACGCGGCGGGCACCGTAAATGTCCCGGTTCTCAGGTCATAGGCGCACCACCAGTCCTCGATATAGGGCAGCGGCTTGTCCTCGCCCTGGGCATCGAACGAAAGGCTGATCACGACGTAACGGCTGTCGGGCCAATGCAGGCCCAACCAGGCGTAATTGTCATCCATCCCTTTGAGCAGGGCGGCAAAGACGTGACTGAGCGAATCCCGGTCCTTGGGGTTGCGATGCAGTTTCCTGGATGCCGGCGAGCCCCAGAAATAATCCCAGGCCATCTCGCTCAGCGGCTTCCGCGTGGCGGAGGAAAATTCAAATCCACTCCGCCGGTACAGAAACAGCGTTTGGAAACCCGCACCGGTTTTCTGCATGCGTACCAGCCACTGGCTGTTCGCGCTGAAGCGAAAGCCTGCGGGGTAGCCCGCCAGATCGGTGGTTTCGCCGCCATTCAGCAAGGAGGGATGTTGATGCTTGTCGTCGAAGGTCCAGAACTGGTGCAGGTAACCCTCGTCGCCCATATCCTTGGCATATTGCTCCACCCGCACCTGTCGATCGGGTGAAGTAAACGTGTCATCCGCATCCGTCAGCAGCTTGAATTCGGGACCGGGGCCGTCGGCATTGGCGGGCGCCACCATGGCCAGACCAAGCAACACAACACCCGACAGCAGAAACCCTGTTCCGCTCAACCGGCCACCAAACATGCTCGTATCCCGTTCCATATCGCTGGTCATTGGACGCGCGACCGGCCGCAAGGTTCAGCGCATCGTCGGGCGGCGCGGATCGGGCGAATGGACAAGGCGTATGTCTTTCGACATGAAAAGGCGGACCGGAAGTCGGAAGCCCGTGGCACTTTGGGACTCGACGCACCGTCACCGGGAAAGTCGAATAATGTCAATAATATCCGCCGATCTCCTGAACGTATTGATGGGCTCGCTGAACGCCGCTCGGTTGCGCCCTCAGGCCGGTCGCTGATGGCCGGGATCGACCAGCCATCGCCATGGTGGACGCCTGCGCGGCACGCCGATCGAAAGCCGTTCCTGCTGGCGAGGGCCGCCATCACCAGGGCCGTCAGGACATGGTTCGACGAGCGGGAGTTTGCCGAGGTTGAAACCGGAATTTTGCAGATTTCACCGGGCAACGAGACCCATTTGCATGCGCCACGCACTGAACTTCATCATGCCGATGGCGCACGCACGGCCCGGTATCTCCGAACCTCGCCGGAATTCGCCTGCAAGAAACTGCTCGCCGCCGGCGAGCAGAAGATCTTCGAGTTTGCGCGGGTGTTTCGCGACCGCGAGGGCGGCGATTTGCATCTTCCCGAATTCACCATGCTGGAATGGTATCGCGCCAACACGACTTATGACGTGGTGATGGCCGACAGCATTGCGGTCATCGCCGGTGCGGCGCAGGCGACCGGCATCGGGCGATTCTCGTTTCGCGGCAGGAGTGCCGATCCGTTTGCCGAGCCGGAGCGGTTGACCTTGGGAGATGCGTTCGAGCGCTATGCCGGGATCGATCTGCTGGCTACCGTCAAGGACGGCAACGGCGATCGCGCAAGGCTCGCGGCTGCGGCAAGCGGGCGCGTGCGGCTGACCGATGATGACACCTGGTCAGACATTTTCAGCAAAGTGCTGGTCGAGCACGTCGAACCGAACCTGGGGCAGGGGCGTTTGACGATATTGTTCGAATATCCGGCGCCGGAAGCAGCGCTGGCGCGCGCCAAACCGTCCGACCCGCGCGTCGCCGAACGTTTTGAGGTTTATGCCTGCGGCGTCGAGCTCGCGAACGGCTTTGGCGAATTGACCGATCCGCGGGAACAGCGCCAGCGTTTTACGCTAGCCATGGACGAAAAGCAGCGGCGCTATGGCGAGCGCTACCCGCTCGACGAGGATTTTCTCGACGCGGTCGCGCACATGCCGGAAGCGAGCGGCGTCGCGCTCGGCTTCGACCGGCTGGTGATGCTGGCGAGCGGTGCTATCAGGATCGATCAGGTGGTATGGACGCCACCGGCAGAGGACGCATGAGCAAGATCAAGTCAGCCAGGACATTGCGCGAGCCCGCCGAGCTGGTCGCCCGCGGCTTTGCGCCCAGCGTTGCTCTCC
>DASSGM010000362.1:0-5721 GCA_035693465.1 Bradyrhizobium sp.
GCATGAAGCGACCGAGGGTATTGCGAAGGTGGTTCGCGCGGCGGTTCGGGTACGACAGGCTGGTGTGTCTGGCGCTCCTGATCGGACTCGCGGCCTTCCGGATCGCCGATCCGGCTCCGGTCGAGGAGCTTCGGGTCAGAACCTTCGATACCTTTCAGCTCATCTATCCCCGCGTGAAGACCGTAAAGCCGGTCACCATCATCGATATCGACGAGAAGAGCCTGGCGAAACTCGGCCAGTGGCCGTGGCCGCGGACGCGGATCGCCGATATGGTCATCAACCTGACCAGCCTCGGCGCCGCTGTGATCGCTTTCGACATCGTGTTTTCGGAGCCTGACCGGCTCAATTCCGACATCGCGGCTGACACGATTCGGTATCTCGATGAGGCAACTCGAGCCAAGTTGCGTGCCCTGCCGACCAACGATCAGATTCTGGCGGAAGCAATACGGCGCTCGCGGGTGGTATTGGGTGAATCCGGACTCCCCGGCGTCCTCACCGAATTCGACGAATCGCTTCCGCTGACAGGTCTGGCGATGCTCGGCGAGGAGCCCCAGCGTTTCCTTTTCGATTTTCCGGGTCTGCTGCGCAACGTCCGTGTTCTGGAACAGGCGGCGGCCGGGCGCGGCCTGTTCACGATCAAGACCGAGCGCGACGGCATTGTCAGGCGGGTGCCGATGTTGTTGCGGGCCCAGGGGGCGACGGTGCCCTCGTTGAGTCTTGAAATGTTGCGAGTGGCGACCGCCACCGGCACCATCCTGGTCAAATCCGAAAAAGCCGGCGTCAAGAGCATCGCCGTCAGGGGTTTGGAGGTTCCCACCGACGGCAACGGCCAGCTCTGGGTCCATTTTGCGCGTCAGGATCCTTCGATCTATGTCTCAGCAGTCGAAGTGCTCGACGGAAGCGTCGCGCCCGAAAAGATAAGGGGCAAGCTGGTGCTGATCGGAACCTCGGCGGTGGGGCTCAACGACATCAAGACCACGCCGGTCTCTCCCGTGATGCCGGGGGTGGAGATTCATGCGCAGGTGCTCGAGAGCGCGCTGACCCGTGCTGTGATGCTGTCGCAGCCGATTTACGCCGTCGTCGTCGAACTTTGCGCCGCTATCCTGCTCGGACTTCTGGTGATCGCATTTGCTCCGCTGTTCGGGCCGGTCAGCCTCGTTGCCGTCGGCGCGCTGTTCGCATCGCTGCTGGTCGGAACCTCCTGGTATTTCTACTGGCAGCATCGGCTGTTGATTGATTTCACTTACCCGCTGCTCTCAACCACAGCGATTTACCTGACGCTCATTTTCTCGAGTTTTGTCAGGGAGCAATCGCAGCGGCGGCAGATTCGCTCGGCGTTCAGCCGGTATCTGTCGCCCGCGCTGGTCGAACAGCTGGCGCAGTCGCCGGAAAAACTGGTGCTCGGTGGCGAAGAACGCGAGATGACCATCATGTTCAGCGACATGAGGGGCTTCACCTCCATCTCGGAATCCTACAAGAACGATCCGCAGGGCCTCACGGCGCTGATGAACCGGTTCCTGACGCCGTTGTCCAACGCGATCCTCGATCGCAAGGGGACCATCGACAAGTACATGGGCGACGCGATCGTGGCATTCTGGAATGCGCCGCTGGACGACAACGCCCATCAGCTCAACGGCTGCGAAGCTGCGCTGGATATGCTCGAGCGCGTCGATGCCCTCAACCAGGCGCGTGAACTCGAGGCGAAGGAAAGCAATCGCCCGTTTATCCCGCTTAATATCGGCGTCGGGCTCAATACCGGCACCTGCGTCGTCGGCAACATGGGTTCGGACATGCGGTTCGACTACTCCGTGTTCGGCGACAGCGTCAACCTTGCATCGCGCCTGGAAGGACAATCCAAGGAGTATGGCTTCCCGATCATCGTCGGCTCCAAGACCGCGCTGGCGGTCAAGGACAAGTTCGCCATCCTTGAGCTCGATTTTATCATGGTCAAAGGCAAGAAGGAGCCAGAGGTCATCTATGCCATCGCCGGGCGCGAGGATATCGCGCACTCCGGCCGCTTCCAGCGCTTGCGCAACCTGACCATCGAGATGCTGGCGTGTTATCGCAGCCGAGACTGGCAGGGCGCGCTGGAAGCGATTGAGCGAGGCCGCAAGACCGATGAGGCCAACGCGCTGAAGTTACTCTACAATCTCTATGAGGCGCGAATTCGCGACTATCAGAAAAACCCGCCGCCGGAAGACTGGAACGGCGCCTTCGCGCTGTTGACCAAGTAAGGGTTGGCGTTTCGCTAACAGTCGTCATCACCCGCGAAAGCGGGTGATCCAGTATTCCAAAGACGCCAGCCATCGAATCGAAAAGCCGCGGCGTACTGGATACTCCGCTTCGGGGAGTATGACGAGTTGTGGGAGCGGATGGAGTCGCTCCAGACGCCCTATATCTCACTCAACCCCGATCGTCGTCAGATCCTGAAACCAGTGCTGCGCCTGCACGAATTTCTTGATCCTCGGCGATAGCGCATGCGGATTGGTGTCGTGCACCACCCACACCAGCGCCGCATCGTCGACGATCTGCGCATGCGCCTGCGCCAGCAATTCGTCCTGCCTGGTGCTGTCGAAAGTCTGCTTGGCTTCGTCGATCAGCGCATCGACCTTCGGGTTCTTGTAGCCGCCCCAGTTGACCCCCACCGGCGCGATCTGGCCCGAATGGAAGAAGCGGACGATAGCGTAAAGCGGGTCGGAGGTCACATAGGCGATGTTATTGGAGGTAATGCCGGCGTTCATTTCGTCCGCCGCGCCCTTGCGCCAGTGCGTATAGAGTGTTTCGAGCTCGACCACCTTGAAGTCGATATCGACGCCGATTTCCTTGAAACTTTGCTGCAGGAATTCATTCATCGGCAGCGACAGCATTTGGCCGGTGCCGCCCTGGGCAATGATGAACGTGGTCTTGAGCGGCTTTTCCCTGGAATAGCCTGCCTCCTCGACGAGCTTCCTGGCGGCGGCGAGATCGTATTTGAGCTCGAAGGTCGGCTTGCCGAACCATGGGCTTGATGGATCGACCTGACCCTTGGCGGGCTTTGCAAGGCCGTTCATCAGGCCAACCACCGCGTCACGATCGATCGCGAGATTGAGCGCCTTGCGCAGCCTTATGTCGGTCCAGGGCGAGCCGGGCAACACGCTGAGATGATAATTCCACACATGCGGCGTGATGTTGTCGACGATCCGCATGCCCGCCGATTTGAGTTGCGGCACCGCGTCGGGCGCCGGCGTCTCGATCAGGTCGACTTGCCCCGCCAGCAGCGCATTGGTTCGCGTCAGCGCTTCCGGCATTGGAATCAGGATCAGCTTGTCGACTTTCGGAATCCGCTTCTTGTTCCAGTAATCTTCGTTCTTCGACAATTCGGCGAGTTCGCGCGGCACCAGCTTTGTCAGTTTGAACGGTCCGGTGCCGGAGGGCTCGCTCGCGAACTTGTCCCAGTCCTTGCCGAGCTTGTCGTATTGCGCGGGGCTGGAGACCAGGAACCAGAGCATCTGGTACGGGAAAAACGAATCGACGGTTTTGGTCGTGATTTCCACCGTTGAGTCGTCGATCTTGGCATAGCTCGCAACCGACGGCAGACGGGTTTTCACTTGCGCGCTCTGGCGCTTGTCGAATTGCGGCGCCTTGTCGTTCAGCACCTTGTCCAGATTCCAGATCACCGCATCGGCATTGAAGTCGCTGCCGTCGTGGAATTTCACGCCCTGCCGGAGCTTGAATCGCCACCTGGTTTTGTCGTTGTCATCGACTTTCCATTCGGTGGCGAGGCCGGGTACCAGTTTGCCGGGCCGATCCGACACGTCCATTTCCCAGGCGACCAGCGGATCGTAAATCGTATAGGCGCTGAACTGATAGGCGCCGGCGCCCCGATCCGGCTGGCCGGTGGTCAGCGGAATATCCGCCATCGAAATGCCGTACCGCACAATGGTTTCGGCATGCGCTGCAGGGGCGGGCAGGCCGGCGCCGATGGCGACCGCCATGATGGCAAGAAGGATCGAATTTCGGGCGCGCATGAACTAAGCTCCATTGGAAAGGGGGCGGGCTACCTCCGGCCAACCGCCTAGCCTGCAAGGTTGGTGCCAGACTAGGCACCTGTGTCGCTTCCGCGTGCGAACCCACAAGGAGTTGTATCGCCAATCACAATTGAACGATCGATTGCCGGCATTGGCACAGCCGTTGCATACCGATGCACAAGAAATAGTCACGGAAAGATAAGAAGGGATTTACTGCGATGCGTATCGAAACAACTGCGAGAAGCCGGGCAACAGCGGCCGCTGCGATGCTGGCAATTGCCTCAGTAATGGGCCTGCCGCGAATTGCCGGCGCCGAGACCCTATTGCGCATTGGCATGACTGCCGCCGACATTCCGCGCACGCTGGGCCAGCCCGATCAAGGTTTTGAGGGCAACCGCTTCACCGGCCTGACGATGTATGATGGGCTGACGATGTGGGACCTCTCCTCCGCCGACAAGCCGAGCGTCGTCATCCCCGGGCTCGCGACCGAATGGAAAGTCGATGATGCCGACAAGAAGAAATGGACGTTCAAGCTTCGCCCCGGCGTCACCTTCCACGATGGTTCGCCGTTCAATGCCGACGCTGTGGTCTGGAATGTCGAGAAAGTCCTCAAGCAGGATGCACCGCAATTCGATCCGAGCCAGGTCGGCGTGACCGCGTCGCGGATGCCGACGCTGGCTTCGGCCCGCAAGATCGACGATATGACGGTGGAATTGACCACCAAAGAGCCGGACAGCTTCCTGCCCATCAACCTCACCAACCTGTTCATGGCGAGCCCTGCGAAATGGCAGAAGCTGTTCGATGCCGCGGATGGCGCCGATGCCAAGGCGAAATCGCAAGCCGCCTGGGCCGCGTTCGCGCGTAACGCCTCGGGCACCGGCCCATGGAAAATGTCGAGCTTCACGCCGCGCGAGCGGCTGGAACTCGCGAAGAACGAGAATTACTGGGACAAGGCGCGCATTCCCAAGGTTGACAAGATGCTGCTGCTGCCGATGCCCGAGGCAAGTGCCCGCACGGCGGCGTTGCTGTCCGGCCAGGTCGACTGGATCGAGGCGCCTTCGCCCGACGCGGTCGCGGAAATCAAGCAGCGCGGATTTCTTCTCAAGACCAACGAAGAGCCGCATGTCTGGCCGTGGCAGTTCTCGCGCGTCGAAGGCTCGCCCTGGAACGACATTCGCGTCCGCAAGGCGGCCAATCTCTGCGTCGATCGCGAGGGCCTGAAGGATGGCTTGCTCGCCGGCCTGATGGTGCCGGCGACCGGCACCTTCGAGCCCGGCCATCCGTGGCGGGGAAAACCGACTTTCGAGATCAAGTATGACAAGCCTGCGGCGCAGAAGCTGATGCAGGAGGCTGGATACGGCCCGAGCAAGAAATTGTCGGTCAAGATCCAGACCTCGGCGTCAGGATCCGGGCAGATGCTGCCATTACCGATGAACGAGTATCTGCAGCAGGCGCTGGCCGAATGTTATTTCGATGTCCAGCTCGACGTCATCGAATGGAATACGCTGTTCACGAACTGGCGGCGAGGCGCCAAGGATCCTTCCGCCAACGGCGCCAACGCCACCAACGTGACCTACGCGGCGATGGACCCGTTCTTCGCATTGGTCCGCTTTCTGCAATCGTCGATGGCGCCGCCGGTCTCGAATAATTGGGGTTATATCAACAATCCCAAATTCGACGAGCTGGTGACGAAGGCGCGCCAGACCTTCGACCC